>NZ_JAMYLL010000009.1:0-182700 GCF_040318045.1 Mesorhizobium sp. M1338
CCCCGGGGGGCGTACCACCGCCATGGGGCCGCCCCCCGCCCCCCCCCTCCGCCCCCCCCCACCCCCCCCCGCCGGGGGGGCTTTGGCGCCCCGGGACAGAGGGGGGCGCGAAGGAACTCGACGGCGGGTGCTGGGTTCTTTCGCTCCGCTCACCCGATGCCACCCGTGACCGCATAAGCGCCAGCCGTGCGCCCGTCCCCCAAGCGCACCACCGCCGTCACGATCGAGCCATACGGGCCGCGCCAGGCGCTGTGGAACCGCTGATGCTCGGCGGCCGGGACAAACGCACGCCCGCTAAAGCGTGCCCCGCTCCGCTGCAGGGCGGCCGCCTCGCCGTTGATGTGCACTTTGACGCTGGCCGCCTCGGCGGCTTCACCCGGCAGGTCAAGGGTGATGACGATCTCGTCCTGATCGCCGGAAGGCCGCGTCTCCGCTGCGAGCGTGATGGTGAGCGGAGACGCCTTGGTGTCGGCGGCTTGGCCGGGGCGGTCCACAAACACATCGTCGGGCAGCTCGGGCGTGCGCGGCGGGCGGCTGCGGCGCTGCGTGGAGCGTTCGAAATCGCCGGCCATGCGCAGCAGTCTTTCATCGTCATAGGCCTTGCCAGCAAAAGTGAGGCCGACCGGCATTCCGATATCGGCCATGGTTCCCATCGGCACGGTGACGGTCGGGATGCCGAAATGGCGCCAGACCAGATTGCCGTTGGCGACCCAGGTGCCGTTGCGCCAGGCAAGGGTGGCGGATGCCTCGTTGACGTCGGCGTCGGACGGCCCGACATCGGCGGCGGCGGGCAGCACCACCGCCGCGATGTCCAGCGCATCCAGCCAGTCCTCGAAATCGATCCGTCTCGTCGCCTCCAGCCCCTTCAGGCCATCCTCGAGTGTCGGAATGTCTGCAAAAGGCGTGACGCCGGATTTCGCGCGCTCGACATACTCGGCCAGATCGAAGCCTCCTTCATAGCGGTCGGGCAGCGTGCCTGGCGGCCGCGGGAAGATTTTCGGGCCATCGACCGAGGCGAGATCGGGCAGCGCCGGGTCGGCATTGGCGCGTAAAAAGTCGTCCCAGCCCCAGATGCAGAGATCCCAGAGTTCGCGCTCGGCGAAATCCGGCGGCACCAATCCGCGCTCGACCATGCCGCGCGCGCCGGGGCGGTCGCGCTCGTAGTTGGAGACGACCGGGAAATCGACCTCGATCACCTCGGCGCCAAGCCGACTGAGATCGGCGGCGGCCTGCTTCCACAGGGCCAGCACGGACTCGCGGGTTTCGATCGGCTTGTCCGCTTCGCTGTCGCGGCCGATATACATTTTGGGCACTCCAAGCCGCATGCCTTTCAGAGATCCGGCTAGCGGAAGATCGGTATAGCGTGGCGGCCGCACCTCGGAGCTTTTCGGCAGGGTGACCCAAGGCTGCGCACGCCAGAAATCGCCTCGCGTCTCAGGGTCGTCGGCGACGATCACGTCGAGCAGTTCGAGCATGTCGGGGACGCTGCGCGTATGCGGCACAACGACATCCATGGTCGGCACAAGCGGCCAGTTGCCGCGCACCGAAATGACGCCGCGCGACGGCGTGTAGGCGACCAGCGCGTTGTTGGTGGCGGGCGCCCGGCCGGACGACCAGGTTTCCTCGCCCAACCCGAAGGCGCAGAAGCTGGCCGCTGTCGCTGTGCCTGATCCGTTGGACGAGCCCGACGCGAAGGCGGCGGTCAGGTAATCGGAATTGTAGGGGCTCTCGGCGCGGCCATAGACGCCGCGCTGCATGCCGCCATTGGCCATTGGCGGCATATTGGTCAGGCCGATCAGCACGGCGCCGCCGGCGCGCAGCCGGGCAATGGTGAAGGCGTCCTCATTGGCAATGAGATGTTCGAAGGCCGGCGAGCCGGCGGCGACCGTCAGGCCCGACACCTTGTAGCTGTCCTTGGCGGTGTAGGGGATGCCGTCGAGCGGCCCGAGCACAACGCCGTCGCGGCGCCGCCAGTCGGAGGCGGCCGCTTCAATGAACATGTCAGGATTGAGCACCGGGACGGCGTTGAGGGCTATGCCGTGCCGGTCGAAATGCGCGATGCGCCTGAGATACGCCCCGACCAGCTCGACGCTGGTGACGGTGCCGTCATCGAGCGCGCGGCGCAGCTGGTCGATCGTCGCTTCGACGAGATGAAGGCCGGCATCGGTCATCACGGGTCCCACATTTCCACGCACCATGGATGAGCGAGGTGGCCAGCTTCGGCAAGAGCCTATCGCGGTCCTCGTTGGAACTTTTGTCCGGCTGGCGATTTTGGATGTATGGTGCGATTCCGGACGGCCAGGAGGGTGTTGCCGATGACCTCGAAATGCGTTGCGATCCTAGCTCTCGCTGTGGCAATGGGCTCAAGCCTCTGCGTCCCGGCCTTCGCTGGCGACCGGCATCACGACCGCCGGGTCCAATCCGAACGCTACGTTCCCGCCGAAGGCGATCTCATCGACATCCTGTTCGGCGGTCCGCGTTACTACGACCAGCAACTGGTCACGACGGCGGCCGGCGCGTGCTCCTACCATCGCGTCGGACCCGACGCGAATGCGTTGAACAAGATCAACGATCATCACTGCGGGAAGTAAGGCAGTAGGCAGTAGGCAGTAGGCTATGCTTCAACGCCGGCCGCTTTCCTTCATCCGCTCGATGATCTCGGCCATCAGCGCCAAGTCGCGGCTGAATCGGCAAGGTCGGTCAGTGGCTTTCGCCACGGCATGCCCCTTTACGCCAGCGATTCCGCATGTCTTAGGCATGTCTTATAAGAAATTGAGACGCACCAAGATTTAAATTGGTGCTCAGAGATCTTGGCCAGCTTTCGCGTTGCATCCAATCCGCTTGAGGATGTCCTTTACGTGCCCACGTGTGGCTGGACCAACGTCCGTGCCGCGTCTTTGCCTGCCGCGAGGATGCGATCGGATAATTCGGTCCCTTTCACGGCGCGGGCCATTTGAAGCGCACCGATGAGCGTCGCAAAAACAGCAAGCGCCACGCCTTCCGGGTCCTTGGCCCGCGGAAATGCCTCGGCCAATTGGCGCACCAAAGCCAGCAAGTGGTCGGTATAGGCGTCGCGCGTTTCAGGTGGCTGACGCGCCAGCTCCGGCAGCAGCGCGGCTGACGCACACCCTTTTCCCGGATTGTCCCGATGCTCGGCCGACAGGTACGCCTCTATGGCCATCGACGGGCCACCCGAGGCCAATGCTTCCGCCAGTTGCTGCGCCTGAAGCTCCATGGCTGCCGCCACGCTTTCGCGCACAAGCTCCGCCTTGGATTGGAAGTGGGGATAAAACGCGCCGTTCGTCAGCCCGGCGTCGCTCATGATGGTCGCCAGTCCGGAGGCGGCTATGCCGTCGCCGCGAAAGCGGTCGGCGGCTACCTCCATGATCCGGCTGCGTGACGCGTCTTTCCGGCCCTTTTCGTAGCGCATGGCTGCTATTCCTCCTTGCTATTGCATTATAGCCATAATCTGATAGTATGACTGTAATTCAATGGGCACAAAAAAGCTAGCCCCCATGAGTTTGGAGCACGAAATGAATATGAATTCGGGAAAAACCGCGATCGTTACCGGAGCCTCCTCGGGCATTGGCCGCGCCAGTGCCGAGGCGCTAGTGCGGGCAGGGTTCACTGTCTTCGGAACGAGCCGCCGCAAGGCCAACGGCCCGGACGGGGTGACCATGCTGATTTGCGACGTGACCGACGGTGAGGCCGTCGCCGCACTTGTCTCAACGGTGCTCGCGCAGACCGGCCGGATCGACCTGCTGGTCAACAATGCCGGCGTCGGTCTGCTTGGAGGCGCCGAGGAATCCTCCGTGGCACAGGTGCAAGCCCTGTTCGATGTCAATCTGTTCGGTGTCATCCGCATGACCAATGCGGTGTTGCCGTCGATGCGGCGGCGCGGCGAAGGACGCATCGTCAATATCGGCTCGGTATTGGGACTCGTGCCGGCGCCGTATTCAGCGCATTATTCGGCGGTCAAGCACGCGCTCGAGGGCTATTCGGAATCGCTCGATCACGAGGTTCGTGCCTTCAATATCCGCGTCTCCGTCATCGAGCCGGCATTCGTCCGCACCGTCTTCGACCAGAACGGGCTCGAGCCGGATTCTCTGTTGAAAGAATACGATCGGGCTCGAGCCGGGCTCGAAGCGCTGCTTCGCGATGTGATGCCTGTAGCCGACCGGCCGGAAGTGGTGGCGCAGGTGGTCGTCAAGGCGGCGACCGATGCCAATCCGCGACGGCGCTATACTGCCGGCAGGGCAGCGCGGCAGGTCAGCCTGCTGCGCCGCTTTGCCCCCGCAGGAATATTCGACAAGAGCCTGCGCAAGCAGTTCCGCCTGCCGGTTTGAAGAACAGCGAGCAGAAGGTTTCACGCACATGCGATTAGCAACGACAACGCAATTGCCCGGGCCCCACCAGATGGAGGTGCCAAGCATGACGCATGGATTCAATCAGTCGCCCCGCTCACGGGCATCGTTCCAGGACACGCCAACGCGCTCGGTGGATGTCGGCGGCACGGCGTTCGTCTACCGGGAACTCGGCCCCAAGACCGGCGTACCGGTGATCCTGCTCAACCATCTCGGCGCTCAACTGGACAATTTTGATCCACGCATCGTCGATGGCCTCGCCGCGAACCGTCGAGTGATTGCCTTCGACAACAGGGGCATCGGTGCTTCGGGCGGCAAAACGCCGTCAAGCATAGCCGGGATGGCACGGGATGCGGTCGCCTTCATCAGGGCGTTGGGGTTCGAGCAAGTCGATCTCTTCGGCTTTTCGCTCGGCGGCTTCGTGGCGCAGGAGATTGTGCTGACCGAGCCCACGCTTGTGCGCAAGCTAATCCTGGCCGGCACCGGGCCGGCCGGTGGCGAAGGCATCGACAAGGTGACGCCGTTGACGATCTTCGACATGATCAAGGGGGCGCTCACTCTTCGGGATCCGAAATACTATCTCTTCTTCACAAGGACGGCGAATGGGCGCCGCGCCGCCAAAGCATTCCTGCAGCGGCTGACGGAGCGCCAGGCCGATCGCGACAAGCCGGTATCGCTGAGCGCGTTCGGCGCCCAGCTCAAGGCGATCAAGGCTTACGGACTGCAGGCGCCGCAAGACCTGAGCGCCATCCGCATTCCTGCCTTGGTTGCGAACGGCGATCACGACAGGATGGTGCCAAGCGGCAACACCCACGATCTCGCCCGGCGTATCCCTGGGGCGCAACTGGTGATCTATCCGGATGCCGGGCACGGCGGGGTCTTCCAGAACCACGCCGATTTCGTCTTGAAAGCCCTGGCCTTTCTCGATGCCTGACGCCTCTCCTCCGGGCGGTTCCCTCCCGGAGCATCAACAAACATTTTCAGAAAGTCACTGCCATGAAGGCATTCGTCGTCGACAAATATAGCAAGAAGGACACTCTGCGATTGGCCGAGATGCCGGAACCGGAACTCGGGGATAGCGATGTCCTGGTCGAGGTCCATGCCGCAGGGGTGAACCTCCTCGATTCCAAGGTCAAAACCGGAGAGTTCAAGCTTATCCTGCCCTATCGCCGGCCCTTCATCCTGGGCCATGACGTGGCCGGGACGGTTGTCCGCGTGGGATCGAAAGTCCGCAAGTTCAAACCTGGCGACGATGTCTATGCGCGGCCGCGCGATGGCCGGATCGGGACATTCGCCGAGTTCATCGCCATGGATGAAGCCGACGTGGCCTTGAAGCCCAAAAACCTCAGCATGGAAGAGGCGGCCTCGATCCCGCTGGTCGGTCTGACCGCCTGGCAGGCGCTCGTCGGAAGGGCAAACCTGAAGAAAGGCCAGAAGGTCTTCATTCAGGCTGGCTCCGGCGGCGTGGGGACATTCGCCATCCAATTGGCAAAGCACCTCGGCGCGACGGTTGCGACCACCGCCAGTGCGGCAAGTGTCGATCTGGTCAAGGGGCTCGGCGCCGATGTCGTCGTCGACTACAGGAAAGATGACTTCGAGAAAGTCCTGTCGGGCTACGACGTGGTCTTGAACAGCCAGGACGCCAAAACGCTTGAAAAGTCCCTGAATGTGGTGAAACCGGGTGGCAAGCTCATCTCCATCTCCGGTCCGCCGGATCCCGACTTTGCCCGGGAAAAGGGACTGAACCCCGTGCTGAGGCTGATACTACGCTTGTTGAGCCGCGGTATCCGGACCAAAGCCAAACGCCGGGGCGTGGGGTTTTCATTCCTTTTCATGTGGGCGCAGGGTGATCAACTGGGCAAGATCACGTCGCTCATCGAATCCGGAGCAATCCGCCCGGTTGTCGATCGCATCTTTCCGTTCGAAGCGACCAATGAGGCTCTGGCCTATGTCGAGACAGGACGCGCCAAGGGCAAGGTGGTCATCAAGGTCAGATAGCAACTCAGCTGCGAAAGAGCGTCAGCCGCGCCGGGCCGCGTCGATCGCCGCGACGTCTATCTTCTTCATGTCCATCATAGCATCGAACGCACGCTTGGCTTCGCCGCCGCCGGCCGCCATCGCCTCGGTCAGTGTGCGCGGGGTGATTTGCCAGGACACGCCCCATTTGTCCTTGCACCAGCCGCACGCGCTTTCCTGGCCGCCATTGCCGACAATGGCATTCCAGTAGCGGTCGGTTTCCTGCTGATCGTCGGTGGCGATCTGGAACGAGAAGGCCTCGCTCTGTTTGAACGCCGAGCCGCCGTTCAATCCGATGCAGGGAATGCCGGCGACGGTGAATTCGACCGTCAACACATCGCCCTCCTTGCCGGATGGATAGTCGCTCGGCGCACGGTGAACGGCGCCTACCTTGGTGTCTGGAAAGGTCTCTGCGTAGAAGCGAGCCGCGGCCTCGGCGTCCTTGTCGAACCAGAGGCAAATCGTGTTCTTCGGCGTCTTTGGCATTGCGTGTTCCTTTCGATCCGAAGCCGGGTTTCCGTCGGGTCCCACCCACGCTCTTGTGACATAGGTCGCCGACCGTCTCTCGCCACCCTGGCGGAAGCAAGCCGCCAAGCGCTGCCGACCGCTTCGCGTCATAGTCCTCAGTGGGTCGCCGTTTTTCCTCGTCAGGCAGAGATCAGCCCAGAAGATTGCGTGCCGTGCGCATGAAGATCCTTGAGCCGATCGGGATCAGGTCGTCGGGAAAATCATAGTCCGGATTGTGCAACGCAGAGTGCCGCTCGCCCGCACCCAGGAAGAACATCGCCGATGAAGCGCTGTGGCCGAACAGGCCGAAATCTTCCGAAGCGCGCATCGGCAGGGCTTCTTCGCCGTGCGCGACGCCCTCTTCGTTGAGCGCGCGTTGCAGGTGCTCCACCGCGTCCGGTGCATTGACGCTTGCGACGAAGACCTCGTGATAGTCCCACCGGGCAGCGAGGCGATGCTCGCCAGCAATCTTCGTGACCAGCGCCTCGGCGGCGGCGCACAGGTCTGCCATGCGCTCGTCGCGTCGGGTCCGCAGCGTCGCCCACACCTCGGCATGACCAGGCGCGATGCCGAACACGGCTTCGCCCATCGCGGCGTGGGTGACGGTGACCATGCTGAAGTCGTCATCGGCGAAGGTTCCGCGCCCGAGCGCGGGCAGGGCCGGCATCAGTTGGCTGATCGCCAGCATCGGCGAGACGCCGGTCTCCGGCATCGACGAATGCGCGGTCTTGCCCTCCAGCACGATGCGCATGCCGCGTGAGGCGCAGTTGACCACGCCGGTTTTGAGCCGCACCTCGCCGAACGGCACGCCGGGCAAATTGTGCAGCGAGAAAGCGAAATCCGGCGCGATCTCGCCGAAGCGGGGATCGGCGACGACGCCGGCCGCGCCGTTGCCGGTTTCTTCCGCCGGCTGGAACATCAGCACGACGCGGCCGCTTGCAGGCCTCTCGCGCCCCAACTGGCGGCCGAGGGACGCCAGGATCGCCGTGTGTCCGTCATGGCCGCACATATGCGACTTGCCCGGCACGCGCGACGAATGCGGCACGCCTGAAAGCTCCTCGATCGGCAAGGCATCGAGTTCCGAGCGGAACAGCACCGTCGGTCCAGGCCTGCGGCTGTCGTATATGGCCGCGACGCCGTGGCCGCCCAATCCGGTCAGCACCTTGTCCGGTCCCGTATCGGCGAGGAAGTCGACGACCTCCTTTGCCGTCTTCTCTTCTTCGTTCGAGATTTCCGGATGCTGGTGCAACTGGCGCCGCCACGCGGTCAATTCGACGATGTCTCGATTGGTCAGGGTCATGCTTTTTAGCCTCCGCTGCATTCTGACACGCCCGGACGCGGCGTGTCAGAATGCGATGACGAGTATCGACAAATGGCCGCGTCTGCCACACTCCAATCCTCAGGCTTTAGCGGGCCAGAAAATGCGGCACGTCCCGCGAATGGTCTTAGCGCACCCGGCTGGGGCACAGGGCTTTGAACTGGTCCAGCGTATAGTCGTATCCGGAAGCTCCCGAGCCATCCAGCACCACGTTTTCGTCGGTGTCCGATATCAGGTAATCCGTCGTCGCGCCTGCGTCGGGATTGCGGCCCTGGAAGAACATGTTCGCGCCGTAGAAGGTGGTGAATTTGCCGGTCCTGCAATTGGCTGATATCTCAAGATGCAAGGGCGTCTGCAACTCCTTGGCAATGCACTCCTCGGTCACCTTGCCAACATAGTCGCGGCAGAAGGCGGTCGCATTCCGCCTTGTGTGCTTGGCCACGATCCTGGCATCGGAGGACCCGATGCCGGATGTCTTGACGATGGTGACCTCCATTCCCGCCCTGGAACCGTAGTAGAGAGTTCTGGCCTCCGCCGATGTGGCCAGGATCAAAGCGGACAGCACGAGCAGCAAACGTCGCATGAAAGACCTCCCTTTGCCCGGGAAGGATTCCCGCGCACCATCGTTCGGTCAACCTCAATACGCGGTCGCCGCTGGCGCCGGGCTCCAGCTTATTGATTGATCTCGGGTTCGACGAGCCTTGCCAGGTTTCTGAGCGACTCCTGCCAGCCGAGATAGCAGGCCTCGACCGGAATGACGTCCGGAATGCCGGCCTGGGTGATGTCAACCTCAGTGCCGACCGACACCTTTTTCAAGACGACGGTCACCTGGATCTCGCCGGGCAGATTGGGGTCGTCGAACCTGTCGGTGTAGAGCAGGCGTTCGCCCGGAACGAGTTCGAGATACTCGCCGCCGAAGGAATGACTGTCGCCGGTGGTGAAGTTGCGGAAGGACATCTTGAACGTGCCGCCGACCTTTGCCTCGAGGTGATGGACCGTGCAGGTGAAGCCGTTCGGCGGAAGCCACTTCGCCAGCGCGTCCGCTTCAACGAATGCGCGATAGACTTTCTCGGGGCTGGTCGTCAGAACGCGATGCAAACGTACGGTGCCGGGCATATGCTGGATCCTTTCATGGTTGTTTGTTCAGTGCCCAAAGGACGAACGAGGCGTGGCCAGTCCGACATAGGCTCTCGAATTTTTTAAGGCGCGGGGCCGCAACCTGTCCGGCTGGCGCCCGCATGGCGTGCTCTGTTCAACCTCGCGCCCCGGCCAAATGGTCGGCTATTCGATCTAATTTCTTTGCAAGCCGTTAAGGCGACCATGCTGTTAATCAGCATTTGCTAATGTTCAATTCGAATCTGGGACAAGCCATGACCAAGAATCTCGGCAACGCACGTTATATGCCGCCAAAGGACGCCAAGGTCTCCGTGTTCAGCAAGGCCGCACCGGCGCTGTTCCCGCTGGTCGTGGCGGCACTGGGCTACATGATCGGCAAGCAGTTTTTCGGCCTCTAGGCTCGAAAATCGGTCTCCTGTGAAAGGGCAGATCAAGCGCCGATCTCGGTAACCATCTCTGCCCGGCCTCCGCGGAGCGGATACGCTCAAAACGCCTCGGCGGACTGACCATCCAATGTGCGGGCCGTCATTTGCGTTGCAGCCGGCTGTCGCCAGCGTCAAACATGGACGTCGCCGAAGGAAAGTTCGCCGTCGTCGCCGGCCGCGAAGAAGGCAATGGCGAACAGCCCGACATAGAATGCCGCAACAATTGCCACGATCGCCACACCGGGAATCGGGCCAAGGGCAGCGCTGTCGACGGCCTCGCGAAGCGAGCCGACAAAGCCGGTCCTGACACCTACGGCCTGAAGGCTGGGGGTCGATATCTTCACTACCCAGGCCAGCAGCAGGATCAGGAAGAGATAGAGGTAATTTCGCCGCAGGCGGCGCGCCAGCGCGACACGTTGCGACAGCAGGAATTTCGGCGCGCGCAGACCTTCGCCGACGATGAGCAGCCAATCCGAGGCGAAGTCGGGTTGGGGGGAGAAGATTTGTGCGAAATAGTGGCGCTCGAACTGACGCACGCGAGCCCGATAGAAATCGAAGAACCGATAGCGGCGCGCCTCGATCCACAGCAGCAGCAGGATCAGCAGCATGGCGAAAAGCAGCACGCCGTGATGGGCGCTGGCCGTCGACAGCGACACCGACAGCATGGCGGCGACAACGGTGATCGCCCAATTGCTCGTACGGTCGAGGCGGTCGCGCCAGCCGGCCATGCGCGCAATCTCCGCGCGGTGGAAATGCGACATCACGGTGACCAGTTCACTTGGCGAAAGCGATCTGCCGATGGGCGTTGCCGGCGCATCGTTCATGGCGCCCTCCAACCAGATAAAACGCCTCGCACGTGATCTCGTTCCGCGGCGTCCGGAATGGCCGAGGGATTTCGCACCGGCCGGCGGGCCCCCGCCACCGCGGTCAACGATCACATTGCATTGCCGGGTCTTGACCCCACCGCGACGAACCCCAAATCGATCATACCGGTGCCGACGCGGGTGCCGGCTTCATGGCGGCGCCGCGTTGGCCGATGGCGTTGTGACCATCGAACTCGGGCACCAGGTGCCGGAGGCGATGAAGGCGCGCGAGACCGGTCCGGGGCGCTTCCCAGGTGGAGCGGATCGGACCAGAAGGGAGCGAAAACAGCAAGCGCAAATGGGGTCTGGGTCAGACGGCGCATTGTCCCCGGAGCATGGCAGCAAGAGCATGTAAACGAACCAAACAGGATCAAGAAAGGAACAAATGCAATGACCATTCGTGATCTAATGCCATGGAGCCGCGACACCAACCAGGCTCCGACCCTCTTTCGCGACCGCGACCAGGACCCGTTCATGAGCCTGCATCGCGAGATGAACCGCCTTGTCGACGACATGTTTCGCGGCTTCGGTTCACGGCTTCCGTCCATGTTCTCTTCGGCCGGCGGTAGCTGGCCCAGCGTGGAAATCTCCGAAACGGACAAGGAGATCCGTGTGACGGCCGAAATACCCGGCGTGGAGGATAAGGACATCGAGGTGTTGCTCGATGACGGCGTCCTGACGTTGCGCGGTGAAAAACACGCCGAAACCGACGACAAGGAGCGTCAGTTCTCCGAGCGGTTCTACGGCCGTTTCGAACGTCGCATTCCGATCGGCTTCGAAGTCGAAGAGGGCAAGGTCGCGGCCGATTTCCGCAACGGCGTGCTGTTCGTCACTTTGCCGAAGTCCGAAAAGGCGCAGAGCAGGACAAAGCGCATCCCCATCGGCGGCAAGAGCACCAAACACTAGAACAGACCAGCCGGGCGAGCACGTCGCGCACGCCCGGCATCAGTCACCGGATTTCGCGCCGGTCACATGGACCTTGAGAATCCCGCTGCCTTGGGCAACATGGCGGTGATGGGCGGGGCGCGAAAATGAACAAGCCGATTTCTGCCGTTTCGCCGCGCAAGGCGCCGATGGCGCTGAGCGAGGAACTCGTCGCCCGCACGATGCGCGCCGTCGAGGATGCCGGGCCGACACCGGGCATGGTTCACATGACCGACGCCGACTATGCGCGTATCCGCGACGAGGTGCTGGCATCGGCCCCAGCGGGGCCGGCAAAACTGTTTGCCTATGGCTCGCTGCTGTGGAAACCGGTCGGCGAGGTGAGGGGCGGCGAACGGGCGGTGGCGACGGGGTGGCATCGGTCCTTCTGTTTCACAGTCAAGCGCTTTCGCGGCACGGTCGAGCAGCCCGGCCTGATGATGGCGCTCGATCGTGGCGGCCAATGCCAGGGCATGGTGTTCGAGATCGCCGAACCTATTGCGGCCAATCTCGAAGTGCTGCTGCGCCGCGAGATGACCGTCCTGCCCGCCGTCAACGTGCCGCGCTGGCTGCAGGTCAGGACAGGCGACGGCCTATGCCGCGCGCTCGGCTTCGTCGTCGATCCCGCCAATCCGCGCTATGCCGGCAAGCTCGACAAGCAGGTGATCGCGGCGACGCTGGCGAGAGCCGTCGGCCATTGGGGTTCGGGCGCGCAATATCTGTTCGAGACCATCCGCCACCTCGACGCGTGCGGCATCCGCGACCGTAATCTTTGGCGGCTTCAGGAACTGGTGGCCGAGGAGATACGAGGCGTACAGGCCAAGGATGCTTGAGGCCAAAGCATTTTGCGAAGCAATGCCCTTATTTCGGAAGTCGAAGTAGCGAGAATTTAATGAATTGAAAATAGTTCTGCCACCAACGATGACTTGAACACCGGCGCTAGACCCGGTGCGCGTGGGCCAAAGATGCGGTTGCGAGTTGGCGTCGGGTTTGCGGAGAGTGTTGATGAAGAGCTTTGGGGCCATGTTAGCGGGCTATGGTGGCTTTGGGCCGGGTTTCAATTTTCTACGCATTGCGCTGGCTTTTTCCATTGTTTTCTATCACGTTCTCACCAATTCCGACCACTGGGAGCTGGGGCACGGTCCGGTGCTGTGGTTCCTTGAATACAGCCTGGTGCCGATGTTTTTCGCCCTCAGCGGCTTTCTGATCACCGCCAGCGCCCAACGTCTCAGCCTGCAAGATTTCCTGGTCAATCGCGTCCTGCGCATCGTCCCGGCGCTCGCGGTTGATATTCTGGTGTGCGCCTTCATCATCGGTCCAGCCGTCACCACTCTGCCGCTAGCCGACTATTTCACCAATGTAGGGTTCTTCGGCTATATGCTGAACATTATCGGCTGGGTGCATTTTCAACTGCCAGGTGTGTTCACAGGCCACCCGGTGCCGCAGGTCAACGGCGCGCTGTGGACCATTCCATGGGAGATAGGCTGCTACACAATCATGTCAGTCATGATGGTGACAGGTGTGGTGCGGCGGGCGGTGGCGACCGTCCTGCTGCTAGCGGTCTTTGTCCTCGCGGGCCTTGCGGTCGAGCATTTCGCGTCCGCCGGGGCAGGGAACGCCTCAGGCCTACATACGCTCTTCGTCGGCCGCGGCGCCCATCTCATCACGGCCTTCCTGTGCGGCATCCTCGCGTATCAGTTGCGCGACAGGATCCCGATGAGCAGGATGCTGTTTGGTGCCTGCATTGCCGTTGCGGCGTCCGCCATACTCCTGCTTGAAACGAGCGCAACCGAAAGTGTTGCATACCGGCTGGTCCTGATGCCGGTCCTTACCTACATAACGATATACGCCGGCGTTTCGCGCCTGATGTTACCGAGGATTCTGGAGGGTGGTGATTATTCTTATGGCGTATATCTCTACCACATGCCCTTCATCCAGCTCGCTATCCTGGTCGGGCCGCCGATCCTCGTCGGCACGGTAGTCGGCATTGTCACGCTGACTTTGACGGTAGGTATCATCGTCCTCTGCGTCGCCGCAATCTCATGGCACTTGATTGAGAAGCCCGTCCTGTCGCTTAGGAAACGCTATTCACTGACGGGCAGGATGATTGCCGCAGGCGAGGGCCGGCAGTATCGGGAAGAACCCAGCGCCTGCGCTAAATCTGAACGGGCGAGCGTCGCGGCGCGGTAGTTGTTTGTGGACATAATTTCCTGACAGGTTTTGGCGTTCGGTTTCCGGTCGTTTAGCGGACATACGACCGAGCCGGGCGTCCAGCACTCAAGGGGGCCGCTGACACCAGCAGAAACACCGCAAAAAGCACCAGGTGGTTCACGCTGGAAGCGCACTTCTACCTGTTGCTGCCGTTTTTGCTGATGGCGTCCAGGCGTTTCCGCCGGAAAGCGCGGAACCAATCGTGCCTGGGATTCGATCCGTTGTCGCCATCGCCGATACACCAAACATCGTTCACCCGTCCCTGAGCCAAACCAGCATTTCGCCGGGCTCGCGGTTGTCCCAGGCGAAGTAGGGAATGGCGGTCAGGCGCGTCGCTGTCGTGGCCGGCGGTTCGGGCCTGTAGAGCTCGCTTTGCCATCCGTCTGTGGCATCGGCTTGCGCGACAGCCGACAGCGTCACCACGCCGCCGAGAAGCTCCGGCCGATCCCGCGCTTCGAGGCTGGCCGTCCTCGGCAGCGTCAGCCGATGCAGTTGGCTGTCATTGTCGGTCGCCTCGACGCAGTAGATCAGCGGACCGCGCGACAGCGCGACGCGGCCGGCATCCTGGCGCACCCGCGGGTTGGCGTAGAGCCGCTCGATCGGCATTTCGAGATCGAGCCGCACCTGGTCGCCCTTTTTCCATGTCCGCCGGATCGCGGCGTAGCCGTCGCTGGTGACATCCGCCAGCTTGACCGCCTCACCATTGACCTTGAGCGCGGCGCCGGTGCTCCACGCCGGGATGCGCAAATGCAGCGTGAACTCAAGCGGCGACCGCGGCTCGAGCGTGAACTCGACGGCGCCGTCCCAGGGATAGCGGCTTGCCTGCGTCAGGCTCACCGGTGTGCCTGATATGTCGAAGCGGGCGGTCGAGTCGCCATAGAGATGGACGGCCAGCGCGTCGTCGGCCAGGCTGTAGAAATAGCTGCCGATCGAGGCGACCATGCGCCCGATATTGGGCGGACAGCATGGGCAGCGGTGCCATTTCCAGCGATTGTGGGCGCCTCGGCTTTCGAGCGGGTTCTCGTAGAAGAACAGCGAGCCGTCAAGCGACAGGCCCGAGATCGAGCCATTGTAGAGGGCGCGTTCCATCATGTCGGCGTAACGGGCGTTCGGCCCCATGCCGAGCATGCGGCTGGCCCAGAACACCAGTCCGACCGCGGCACAGGTCTCGGCATAGGCGCTTTCGTTGGGCAGGTCGTAGTCGCTGGTGAAACCTTCATTGTGAGCCGACGGCCCGAGCCCGCCGGTGATGTAGAGGCTCTTGGTGGTGAGATCGTCCCACAGACGGTCGAGTGCCACGCGCAAGCTGTCGTCGCCATATTCGGTGGCGATGTCGGCCATGCCCGAATAGAGGTACATCGCCCTGACCGCGTGGCCGACGACCTTGTCTTGCTCGCGCACTGGAATGTGCGACTGGCTGTATTCATAGGTCTTGAAATGATAGGCCTTCGGGTCGGCGCCACGGGCGCGCGCCTCCTCGTCGAAATAATGCGGCTGCTGGCCGCGCTGGTCGATGAAGTATTTGGCGAGGTCCATGTATTTCCGCTCGCCGGTCACCCGCGCCAGCTTGACCAGCGCCAGCTCGATCTCCTCGTGGCCGCAATAGCCCTTCTTCTTGCCGGGCTCGGGGCCAAGCACCGATGCGATATGGTCGGCATAGCGGCACATGATGTCGAGCAGCTTGCGTTTTCCCGTCGCCTGGTAATAGGCGACCGCGCCCTCGATCAGATGGCCGGCGCAATAGAGCTCATGGCAGTCGCGCAGATTGGTCCAGCGCTTGCCCGGCTGGATGCGCTGGTACCAGCTGGAGAGATAGCCGTCCTCTTGCTGCAGCTTGCCGTACATGTCGATGACGGCATCGATCTTCTTCTCCAGTTCGGGGTTCTTGCGCCGGTAGAGCGAATAGGCCGCGGTCTCGATCGTCTTGCCGAGATCGGAATCCCAGAACATCTGCGTGGTCACCGTCGATCCCGTGAATTCCGCGCCCTGGCGGTCGGCCTCGTCGGGCGAGGGCGAGTGGAAAGGAATGACGACGCCTGGCGAGGGCCGGTCCGGGTCGATCTGCTCCAGCATCCGGGCCTCGACGCAGCGGTCGTAGAGGATATCGGCGGTGCGCGTGGCCACCGCGTCGGCGCGGTCGCCCCAGAAGCCGTGCACGTCGACCTGCGGCACCGGCAGCGGGCGGAAGGCGAGCTTTGGTTTCCCGGTTTTTGCGGATGGCGATGCGGTCATGAACTTACTCCATTCGGTCGGTCTATTTCACGGCCCCGGCCATCAGGCCGCGGATGTAGAAGCGCTGCAGGACCAGGAACAGGATGAGGCAGGGCACCATCATCACGGTGACGCCCGCCTGCACCGCACCCCAGTCGATGGCGCCGAAGCGGCCCGACTGCAGTGCCGTCATCATCACCGGCAGCGTGAACTTGGACTGGTCGGTCATCAGCACCAGTGCTGCCAGGAATTCGTTCCAGGCGCCGAGGAAGGCAAACAGCGCGATGGTGACGACGCCCGGCCAAACCAGCGGCAGCATCACCTTCAAAAGCATGGTGACATTGCCGGCGCCGTCCATGCGGGCGGCTTCCTCGATCTCGCGCGGCACGGCGTCGAAGGCGTTGCGCATCATGAAGATCGAGAACGGCAGTTGCAGCGTCACATAGACGCCGACCAGGCCGGTCAGCGTGTTGTGCAGGCCAAGCTTGGTCAGCACCAGGAAGATGGGCGTCAGGATCGACTGGAACGGGATCATGATCGTCGACAGGATGAGGATGAAGAACAGGTCCTTGAACGGAAACCGAAACCGCGAAAAACCGTAACCGGCCAGCACGCTGACGGCGACCGACAGCAGCACGGTCATCACCGAGACGTAGATGCTGTTTTGCGCCGAGACCCAGAGCCCGTCGCCGAAGCTGTTGAGCGTGGCGTAATTCTCCAGCGAGAAGCCTGAGGTTGGCCAGGGCGGCAGCGGCGGCAGGCGTGCTTCGGCCGCCGGCTTGAACGCCGACAGCACCGCCCAGACGATCGGCGCCGCAAACAGCACCGAGGCGATGATGCCGGTCGAATGCTCGCCGATGCGAGCCAGGAGCCGGCGGTTGCGGGAAGCGGCCTGCGCCATCAGTCGAGCCCCTCCGGCTTGCGCAGCAGCCACAGCTGGACGAGGCTAAGCGCCACCAGGACGACGAGCAGCACCATCGAGAGCGCGGCACCATAGCCGAGCTTGAACGAGACGAAGGACTGGTTGAAGATCCAGTAGACCGCCGTCAGCGTCTGGTTGCGCGGGCCGCCGCGCAGGATGATGTAGAACTGGTCGAAGGCGAGGATCGAGCCGGCGACAGACAATATCAGCGCGAGCGCCAGCGTGCGGCGCATCAGCGGCAAAGTGATCGCCCGGAACCTGGCGAACGGCCCGGCGCCGTCGATGACGGCCGCCTCCTGCAGGTCCTGCGGGATCGATTGCAGGCCGGCCATCAGGATGATCATGGTGAAGCCGGCAACCTTCCAGACGACCATGGCGATGATCGACCAGAAGGCCGGCTGGAAGGTGGCCAGCAGGTTGAATTTCTTGTCGATCAGGCCGAGATCGTAGGCAGCCGGGCTGAACAGGCCGGAATCGACATTCAAGAGCCATGACCAAAGCAGGCTGGCCGAGGCGAAACCGACAACCGCCGGCATGAAGAACATGGTCCGGTAGAGATTGGTCAGCGGACGCGGCCGTTCGACGAACAGCGCCAGCGGAAACGCCACCACGAAGATCGCGATGGTGACGATCACGGTATAGTAGGCGGTGAAGCGCAGCGCATTCCAGAACCTTGTGTCGCGCAGAATGGCGACATAGTTGCCCAGGCCGATGTAGCTGTGCTCGCCCATGAGCGGCCAGTTGTGCAGCGACATCCATGCCGTCATGCCGAGCGGGATGAGGAAGAAGACGACGACCAGCGCGACAGCCGGCGCGACATAGAGCAGGCCGATCCACTGCCGGCGGCCGGCGAGTTTGCGGGCGCGGGGCGGGGCGGTGGTTGCTGCGGTGATGACGGTCATGGCTGCTCATCCGTTGGCACTGCGTCCCCCTCCCCCTCGAGGGGAGGGTCCGGCCGAAGGCCGGGGTGGGGTCTTCTGCGAAGCGCGCCGACATCAAGAAAAACGTCGAGCACTTCCGAGGCGACCCCACCCGGACCTGCGGTCCGACCTCCCCTCAAGGGGGAGGTGGGGCGGCCACCCGCCCAGGGAGACAGGCGGGCGGCCGGCAGACGCCGCTTATTTCTGCGGCGCCTGGTCGATGATCGACTGCATCGTCTCCTGCGCATTGGCGATCGCGCCGTCGACATCGTCGCCGAAGAAGACCTCGTTGATCATCTGCGTCCACGGCCCGTTGGCGGAGTTGATCAGGTCGTTGAACACCACCGAATAGGGCGTGCGGCCCTTGGCCATGGCCTCGGCGGCGATCTGGTAGCGCGGATCGAGATCCTTCAGCGCATCCTTCGCGATGTCGCCGCGCACCGGCAGGCTGCCGTATTTGGCGAGGATCGTCTGGCCCTCGAGCGAGTAGGCGAAATCGAGGAACTCCTTCACCACGGGCAGTTTCGTTGTGCCCTTGGTGACGACGAAATTGTCGCCGCCGGCAAAGGACGACCAGCCGCTATCCTTGCCCGGCAGGAAGGTGACGCCGTAGTCGATATCGGGATACTGGGTGTTGAGCGCGCCGATGGCGAAGGCGCCGGACGGCGAGATGCCGATATTGCCGGCGGCGAAGGCAGCAAAGAAGTTGGCGCCGGTATCGGTCTGCGCGCCTGCCGGCACCAGGTCCTTCTTGACCATCGAGCGGTAGAGATCGATGGCGCCGCGCAATTGTGGGCTGTCCAGCGTCGCCTTCGAGCCGTCCTCCGACAGGATGTCGCCGCCCGACGCCCAGATCAGCGGCGTGAAGGTGAAGATGTTGCAGCCGCCGCAATTGCCCGAGAAGTAGAAGCCCTTGATGTTGCCGCCGAGCGCGTTGACCTTCTCTGCGTCGGTCGCGATCTCGGCCCAGTTGGCCGGGCCTTTTTCAGGGTCGAGCCCGGCCTGCTTGAACAGTTTCTTGTTCCAGATCAGCACCGAGGCGTCGGCCGAGAAGGGCAGGCCGTAAATGTGATCCTTGTATGTGCCGGTCTTCACATGCGCCGGCGACAGGCTGGCGAAATAGGGCAGGGACTTGGCCCAGTCGGTGATGTCCTCCAGCTGGCCGGCGGCGGCGAAGGACGGCGTGTAGATCAGGTCGAGCGATAGCGCGTCGGGCGCCGTGCCGCCGGCGGCCGCGGCACCATATTTCGGGATGATCTCGGCATTGGGGATGATGTCCAGCTTGACCTGGTTGGTGTGCGCCTTGTTGTAGGCGTCGACGATCCTCGGCATGAAATTCGAGCCGTCGGCGCGCACCCAGATGTTGGCCGTCTCGGCGGCGGCAGTGCCGAGACCGCTACCCAGAACGGCAGCGGCCAGGGCCAGTTTGGCAATCAGGTTCCTCATGTTCTCCTCCTCCAGGTTTGGCCGCGCTCCGCGGCTTGGCGCCGATTGCGCGGCGCTTGGTTTTCAGCCATCCAGCGGATGACCGCATGACTGCCGCACCACCAGCCGGCACGGCAGTTTTCGAATGCCCGGCGCGGCGGGCTTGCCGCCGACCAGCGAAAGCAGGGTCAATCCGGCTTCGCGCCCGAGTGCGACGAGATTCATGTCGACGGAGGTCAGCGGCGGGCGCGTCGCCTCGGCCACGATCTCCCAATTGTCGAAACCGATGACGCCGACATCGCCCGGAACGCTCAGGCCTCGCTCGCGCAAGGCATCGATGACGCCGCGCGCGATCTGGTCGTTGCCGCAGAAGAGGGCGTCCGGCTTTTCTTTCCCGCCGTCGAACAGGTGCGCCACCGCCTCGTGACCCCAGGCTTCCGACCAGGAACCGAGCAGCGGCTCGGTGACCGGCAGGCCGTTTTCGATGAGCACGTCGCGGTAAGCCCGCGCCCTGGCGTGCACCACGGCAAAACTCGCCGGGCCGGTGACATGGGCGATGCGCTTCCAGCCCAGCCGGCACAAATGCTCGACCGCCAGCCGGGCGCCGTCGGAATCGTCGGAAACAAAGGCGATGGCGTCTGGATCGGGCTGCGTGAAGGCATAGATCACCGGGACGCGCAGATTGGAGAGGTCGACAGGCAAATGGCGATCAATGCGCTTGCCGGTGGCGATGATGCCGTCGACGCGCTTGTCGAGCATGGCGTCGACATGCATCTGGCCCAGCCGCGGATCCTCCTCGACATTGCACAGGAACACCGAGACGCCATTGTCGACCAGCGCGTCCGAAATGCCCGACATCAGTGGCAGCGAGAAGCGGCCATAGGTGTCGTTGGTGAGCAGGCCGACGGTGAAGCTGCGCCGCCGGAGCAGGCTCTGCGCCAGGCTGTTGGGCCGGAAGCCGAGACGCCGGGCCGTCTCGCGAATGCGCTCGCGCGTCTCGCCGGTCATTCGTCCCTGGTCGTTGAGCGCCTTCGAGGCGGTGGCGACGCTGACGCCGGCTTCAGCCGCCACGTCACGCAGGGTGACTGGCTTGGAAAAGACCGGAACAGGCAGATCGTCCGATGCCATCGCGCCGAGAATCCTTAAGCTGGGAAAAGGTTTTCTCTTAAGGCCCGAAAAAGACCCGGCACATGGCCAAGCCTGATCGGAACTGTTTGGAAAAACCTTTTCTCAAGTCAAGGCTAGGCCAGATCGGGAGGTCGTTCAAGGGGAAAAGTGGTTTGGGTCAGGGCAATCGCGTCAGGTTCTGGCATTTGCCCCATCGCCCGAACGCCCGGCAGGCGGGTGAGGGGCGGCGCCAACTTCAACGATTGATGGGCTCGTCCAAAATTGTCGGCGGATACGCAGTCCGGTTCCGGCGAAGCAGCCCATCATCAGCGAAGTGTTAATCGCTTGCGCGCCATGGTGGTCTCCCGCCAAGACAGCAGAGCCTCGCCATGTCCGATACGCCCTACAGTCCGAAAGGCCCGGCGCGGGCCGCGCAGCCCGGCAGGCGCGCGGGGCACGACAGTTCCGACGAACGACACCGCGCCGTCGCCACCATCGCTCGGCTCAAGGCGGAGCTCGCCGCGCAGGCGGCACTGATCGCCAGGCAGGAGCTCTCGTTGGCGCACAGCCGCAAGATCTTCGACCGCGCCTCGGTCGCAGCGCGCCTCGGCGTGTGGGAATGCAGCCTGCCCGACGAGCAGCTGGCATGGACCGACGTGGTCTATGACCTGTTCGACCTGCCGCGTGGCGCAGTGCTCGATCGCTCGGAGATCATCAAATGCTACCCGGCGGAGTCGCGCAAGGCGCTGGAGACGATGCGCGGCCGCGCGATCGCCGAGCGCAGCGGTTTCAATCTCGATGCCGAGATCACCACTTTCGCCGGCCGCAGCCGCTGGATCCGCATCACCGCGACCGTCGAGTGCGAGGCGGGCGTTCCCGTGCGCATCTTCGGCATGAAGCAGGACATCACCGAGGAGAAGATCCTGTCGGACCGGATGCGCTATCTCGCCGAATATGACGTCATGACCGGGCTGGCCAACCGCTGCCGCTTCCAGGCGCGGCTGGCGCATGCAGACGAGGGCCGCCCGCTCGGCGCGCTGCTCCTGGTCGATCTCGACGGCTTCAAGGCCGTCAACGATACGTTCGGCCACGTCGTCGGCGACGAGTGCCTGAAGGAGGCGGCGAAGCGGCTTGCCGCCGGCTGCGGCGAGGCCGATCTGGTGGCGCGCGTCGGCGGCGACGAGTTCGCGGTGCTGCTTGGACCGCATCTCGACCGCGGTGCTGTCTCCAGCCTGGCGCGTCGCATCATCGAGGCGATGGGCAAGCCGGTCGCGGCCTGCGGCCAATCGCTCGGGCTCGGCGCCTCGGTCGGCATCGCCTTCATCGAAGCAGGCGCGTCCGGCGATCTGTTCACGCAGGCCGACACCGCGCTCTATGCCGCCAAGGCGGCAGGGCGCAACACGTTCCGCATCTTCAAGGTCGAGGCCGGCGTGAGAGGCCGCAGCGCCGCGGCCTGAGGGCTGGCGGTTGTTGCCGTACAGCTTCGCCGACCGGGCCTGCGCCTCTTCCACCGATGCAGTCGTTGGCGCCTATTTTTCACTTGGCATGCACAGCGCTCGCGAAAAGAGTGCTATGGAAGGGGCGTGAGCATCCTTTGCTCCGCTCTTCCCGACATTCGAGGTCATTTTCGTGCGTGAACCGTCGCTGCTGCCTGTCTTTGGAAAACTTGGCCTCAAGGCTCCTGTCGCCTTCGCGGCGGCGCCGGCCCGGCCGGCGGGTGTCGTGCCGCGCCTGCGGGAGCTTCTGGCCGCGCATGGCGGCATGGTGCTGAAACTGTCGGTCATTGCCTGGACGGTGCTGATCCTGGGCGCCGTGTTTTTCATGATGCAGGGCTGATCGGGATGGCCAACCGCTACACGCTGCGCATGGAGCTTCCCCAGAGCTGGAGCATCATCGACGTCTTCACCGGCCAGCCTGCCGTTGTCCGGCAAAAGGTGATGGTCGGAATGGGCCCGCGTGAGGCCGAGGACATGGTCATGCAGATGAATGTCCGCGACGTCAAACGCCGCGAGCGGGCCGAGCGCAAGCCCTGATCCGTAGCGGCCATTGCGTCAGGACAGCATTTCGCCGCCGCAAGAAGCCCGCCGCACCTCAAATCGAGGATTCCCGTGAGGCTGATCAGCCGAAATCGGCCGCCGTCAGCACATACATGCTCTTGTGGGTGCGGCCGTAGGCCTTCGATGCCACCTCGCGGATGGTGTTGCTCTCGGTGTCGAATGTGGCGAGGTAGCCGGCTTCATCGGCCGCGGCTCCCGGCCGCATCTTGGCCATGGCGTCGGCGGCGACGGAGAAGGAGATCTGGAACATGCCGTCATGTCCGACGAAACGGATACGCTGGCCGGCCTCGTCATAGCTGCGGCTGCGGTTGGGGAAGGTGAGACTCATGTCTTGGCCTCCGTGGCTTTCTTGGTCACCCGCTTCTTCTTCGGCGTCGGATTGAGGGCCTCGGCGACGCGGTCGGCCTCTTCCTTGGCCAGCCGCAACTCCCTCAGCCTTGCCGTCTTGATCTCCCGCGCCCTCGCTTCGGACATGTATTCGGCGGTTGCCTTGTTTTTCTCCGCTGTCTTTTTCTGCTTGTCGACAAAGCGGGCTTCGGCTTTTTCCATGATCGTCTGATTGCCTTCGGCCATCGAAGAAATCTCCCTTGTACCTGAAATCGTGAAAGTGAACTCGTCCGATAAATAGGCACTCGATCGGCAAAATTCAATCTTTTGAATTATTTGACACTCTGCGGATATCACGAAACCAGCTGCCGAAATAATACTTTTGAATATTTAATTTCGGGTGCGAATAATTTTTGGCACTCCTATCTATCGAGTGCCAATGCGTTTATAGAAAGGGGGCGTGGCCGCCTGTGCCGGCCCCAGAAAGAAAGTTCCCATGAAATTTCGGCCACTCCACGACCGCGTCGTCATTCGTCGCGCCGAAGGCGATATCAAATCCAAAGGCGGTATCATCATCCCCGACAATGCCAAGGAAAAGCCGCAGGAAGGCGAAGTCATCGCCGTTGGACCTGGCGCACGCGATGAAAATGGCGCGCTTGTTCCGCTCGACGTCAAGGCCGGCGACTTCATCCTGTTCGGCAAATGGTCGGGCACCGAGGTCAAGATCGACGGCGAGGACCTTCTGATCATGAAGGAAGCCGACATCATGGGCGTCATCGAGAAGGCCGTCGAGGCCAAGAAGGCCGCCTGACTGGAGCGCCATGCATCCTTCGGGGTGCGCTCCGAGCATTGATCATGGAGGGCAGGGCTCTGCCGTTCTCAACCGAACTGGATAAAAATTATGTCTGCCAAGGAAATCAAATTCTCCACCGATGCGCGCGACCGCATGCTGCGCGGCGTCGAAATCCTCACCAATGCGGTGAAGGTCACGCTCGGCCCCAAGGGGCGCAACGTCATCATCGACAAGGCCTATGGCGCGCCGCGCATCACCAAGGACGGCGTCACCGTCGCCAAGGAAATCGAGCTTGCCGACAAGTTCGAGAACATGGGCGCGCAGATGGTGCGCGAAGTGGCCTCGAAGACCAACGACCTGGCCGGTGACGGCACCACCACCGCCACGGTGCTGGCCGCCTCGATCCTGCGCGAAGGCGCCAAGCTGGTCGCCGCCGGCATGAACCCGATGGACCTCAAGCGCGGCATCGACCAGGCGGTTTCCGCCGTGGTCAAGGAAATCCAGGCGCGCGCCAAGAAGGTCAAGTCGTCGGCCGAGATCGCACAGGTCGGCACCATCGCCGCCAATGGCGATGCCAGCGTCGGCGAGATGATCGCCAAGGCGATGGACAAGGTCGGCAATGACGGCGTCATCACCGTCGAGGAAGCCAAGACCGCCGACACCGAGCTCGACGTCGTCGAAGGCATGCAGTTCGACCGTGGTTATCTCTCGCCCTATTTCGTCACCAATGCCGACAAGATGCGCGTCGAGCTGGAAGAGCCCTACATTCTCATCCACGAGAAGAAGCTCGGCAATCTGCAGGCGATGCTGCCGATCCTCGAAGCGGTGGTGCAGAGCGGCAGGCCGCTGCTGATCATCTCCGAGGACGTCGAAGGCGAGGCTCTCGCCACGCTGGTCGTCAACAAATTGCGTGGCGGCCTCAAGGTCGCGGCCGTCAAGGCGCCGGGCTTCGGTGATCGCCGCAAGGCGATGCTGGAAGATATCGCCGTGCTGACATCGGGCCAGATGATCTCCGAGGACCTCGGCATCAAGCTCGAAAACGTCACCATCGAAATGCTCGGCCGTGCCAAGCGCGTGCTGATCGAGAAGGACACCACCACGATCATCGACGGCGCCGGCACCAAGGCGACCATCCAGGCGCGCGTCGCCCAGATCAAGGGCCAGATCGAGGAGACGACCTCCGACTACGACAAGGAAAAGCTGCAGGAGCGGCTGGCCAAGCTCTCCGGCGGCGTTGCCGTCATCCGCGTCGGCGGCGCCACCGAGTCGGAAGTCAAGGAAAAGAAGGACCGCATCGACGACGCGCTGAACGCAACGCGCGCCGCGGTTGAAGAAGGCATCGTGCCTGGCGGAGGCGTGGCGCTGCTGCGTGCCAGGTCGGCACTGGCCGGCTTGAATGGCGCCAACGCCGATGTCACCGCGGGCATCTCGATCGTGCTTCGGGCGCTCGAAGCGCCGATCCGCCAGATCGCCGAGAATTCCGGCGTCGAAGGCTCGATCGTCGTCGGCAAGCTCACCGACAGCAAGGACCACAATCAGGGCTTCGACGCCCAGAACGAGGTCTATGTCGACATGATCAAGGCAGGCATCGTCGATCCGGCGAAAGTGGTGCGCACCGCGCTGCAGGATGCCGGCTCGATCGCGGCCCTTCTGATCACCGCCGAAGCGATGATCACCGACATTCCGCCGAAAGAAGCTGCCCCGGCAGGCGGTGGCGGCGGCGGCATGGGCGGCTACTAAAGATTCAGTCGGCCTGCGAAGGTGGCTTCATAAAAGCCACCTTTCAGACCTGACCTGAATCAGCCACCCCGGCTCTTCAATGGAGCCTGGATAGCTACCGCCGGGGGTGTTTTCTCCCGGCGTGCAGGCCTCTAGCCCAGGAGACGGATCCATGATCACGTTCGTGCGGAAGCCAGAGACGGTCGTCACGACCGAAAAAACCGAGGAAAGCCGCTTCGACCGCATCCGCAGGATTGCCGCCGACAAGCACAAGAAATCTGATTCCAACACGGCGACGCCATCAAAGAGCGAGCCCAAACGCCCGATGTGAAGCTGCGGCGCCGCCGCCACTTTCCGGCCCGAGCTCGATGCCATTGGCTGAGCCGAGATCCAGCCGATCACCTCCGCAATCCCGGTGGCTGCTATCGGCCTGTCTAGTATTGTCATTATATTAGCTAAGGCGCATATTTCACGGGCAGCGGGCCCTCGGCCGCCAACGCGTCCAAGGGCGCCTGCGTTCGTTACCGAAAAAATCACTCCGTGCCGCTCGAATTATGGAGCAGCCACGAGACAGTGACATTTGGAGGAAATACCCATGAAAGTGACTATTTTAGCAAACTATGCGCCTCATGCCGCCAAAGGATTGATGCAAGGCTCGGACAGGCAAGCCGCGGTCAAGGCGCTTTTTGAAAGCGTTGGCGGCAAGGTGACCAGCATGATGTTCACGCGCGGCATCTATGACGTCGTCGTCAATGGCGAGGTGCCGGACCAGTCAGCCGGGATTGGCATGTCCCTCGCGGTGCGAGCGAGCGGCTCGCTGACCGACATGGTCGTACTGGAAGAGCTCGACATGAAGGCAGTGCTCGCGGCCGCCAACAAGGCCGCCGGCGCGTACAAACCCGCCGGCTGATGGACTTGCCTTCTTGATCAAGGCAGCACGGTTCGATGGACGTGCCGTGCTGTCGGACAGGGCAGCATCACTCACCACTTGACGCGGAAGCCCAGCGAGCCGGTCAGCGCGTGACTATCACCGAAGTCTTCCAGGCCCGTTCGGGCGACGGCTTCGCCAAACACCGAGAACCTGTCGTCGGCCCAGTTGATGGTGCCGCCGATGCCGATGCCGCCCCAGAGCTGCTCGTTGCGGCTCGAAAGGCTGCTGCCGGCGAGGTCGACCGACGAGCCATCGCCGAAGTCGTAATAGAGGTTGGCGATGCCGTAGAGGTTCATGTGGCCGGCGCGGCCCGTGCGGTCCTGCCACTGCGTCTGGTGGTCGAGCGAGAGGCCGAGGCGGCCGAGCAGGCTGTCGTTGGATCCGGGGGTAACCCTTGCGCCGAAGGTATCGGTGAAGGCATCCATGTCGACGGAGGACCAGGCCAATTGAGCTTGTGGCGTCAGCGACCAGCTCGGGTCGAGCATGATGCGCCTGCCCGCTTCGACGCCGAGCGCGTAGCCGACGCTGTTGTTGCCGTCGGCGAGCCGCTGTCCGGCGGTCGCCGAGTCGAGATTGCTGTCGTACCAGATCACCTGTGCTTGGCCGTCGAGGTAGAAGCCCTCCGCGCCGTACCAGGTCAGCGAGCCGGAAACGCCGGTGCCGGTCGTATCGATCGACCCGCTGCCGAACACCGACGACACATCGGCGGACACCGTGCCATACTGGAAGGCAACGCCGCCGATGAGCCGACCGGCCGCGCTGTCGGACAAAAGCATGTCGGCGCCGGTCTGCAGCCTCCAGGTCGAGGTGTCGTAAGTCGTTGCGGTGGCGGAGCTTTGCGGATCGTAGGAGCCGCTGGTGCCTTCGATCCTGCCCCACAACCCTATGCCGGCCTCCGCCTTCACATCATCGGAGACCCCGTCGGCGCCTTGCGCTTCGATGGTCCGTGAGCGGTTGCCGAGCCGCTGCTGCAATGTGCTCAGTTGGTTGAAGCTCTGCAATGTACCGGCATAGGCCTCGTAGAGTGGCGCGCCGGCCTGATAGAGCGGAGTTCCGGGTCCGCCACCATCGATCAGCGCGGAGCGCAAATACCAGTCGCCGTCGGTTGGTGTGCTCGTGCCGCCCTGGTAGAGCCTGTAGGCATAGGCGCCGCCGACGACCGCCTTGTCGCCTTCGAAGGTGTAGTCGCCCTTGAGCGCGAAGGTTCCGTTCGAAACGCCGCCGACATCGACGATCTTGATGCCTTCGAGCGTTTGGTCTCCCGCGCCGCCGAAATTGGCGACCTGGAGCGTACCCGTCCCCGATGTGCCGCCTGCGACAACCAGCATGTCGGTCACCGAACCGTCGGCACCGAGCGCGGTGTTGAGGACGACGGTGCCGCCATCGCCGACATAATCGCCGCTGATGGTCAGCGTATTGCCGAGACCTCCGCCGGCGATGCGCACCGTTCCGGCGTTGGTCAAACCGGCAAGTGTCTGGGAGGTGCCGGCAAGGTCAAGCGTGGCGCCAGAGGCGACGGAGAACTGCGAGGAGGAACTGAACGCCTTGGCCGCGCCCGCGGCGAGCGTGCCGCCGCTGACCGACGTGGCGCCGGTAAATGCCGAGTTGTCCGAGGCGAGCACCAGCGTGCCTTGGCCATCCTTGACGAAAGTGCCGGCGCCCGAGAACACGCCGGCATAGCTGGCATTGGCCGTCTGGTCGAAGGTCAAGGAGCCGCCCGCGCCGATCGAGACATCGCCGCCGAAGCGCTCGGCCGCCGAGACGAGGCCACCCTGGTCGATGGTCCAATCGAGCAGCGAGGTGCCTGCAAGCGTCAGCGTGCCGACGCCGTCCTTCACCATCGCGCCTGTGCCGGAGATATCGCCGGCAAAGCTGGCGTCCGCCGTCTGGTCGAACACGACAGTGCCGGCATTGCCGATGTCGCCACGGATCGAAGCCGCATTGCCGACCAGCGTGCCGGCGGTGATCGAGGTGCCGCCAGTGTAGGTGTTGGCGCCCGTCAAAACCAGCGTGCCGTCGCCGGCTTTCGTGAGAACGCCTGCGCCGGAGATGACATTGCTCAGCGTGAGGATCGTGCCGGGATCGGTCAGGAACGTTCCGCTGCCGGTCAGCGTGACGGTCCTGGCACTGGTGATGTTGGTGGTGGTTTGCAGCGTGCCGCCATTGAAGGTCAAGCCGCCGCTCGAATTACCCAGATTGCTGTCGCTCGATATTTGTAGGATGCCGCCGCTCAGCGTCCACGGCGTGATGGCGGCCGTCGTCCCTGTCAGCGTCCAGGTGCTGTTCCCTGTCTTCTCGTAAAACCCGAACCCGTCGTATTTGGCGCCAGCGCCGATCTGGGACACAGCGAAACTGGTGCTGGTATCGCCGCCCAGCTTGAAAGTGTCGGCGGAGCTGAAGGCAACGACATTGCCCGTGATGGTCGAGCCGGCCTGAATCTCCAGCGAATTGACTCCGCCGGTGAACTCGATGGCTTTGCCGGCTATCGGTGTTCCGCCGCCTGCACCGACGGCGCCGCCGCTGATCGTGCCCGCATTGATGATGGCGATGTTGGCGCCCTTGATCCCCGCGCCGCCATCACCGGCTGTCCCGCCCTGACCACCAGTCCCGCCAATGATCGTCGCCCCTGACGCATTGATGATGGTTCCGCCCGACAGCAACAGAACACCGGCTCCGCCGTCGCCACCGCCGCCCGTGATGGTTCTTCCGCCTGTTCCCCCAAGCAGATTTCCGCTGTTCTCTATCGTTCCGCCACCGGTCAGGACGATGGCAGCACCGCCACCGCCACCGCCGCCCTGCGAGGTGCCGCGGCCGCCAACGCCGCCCCTGACGCTGCCGCCGGCTTCGACGATTACATTGGCTGACGAAAACATACCGACGCCACCACCTCCGCCACCGCCATTGGAGTTAGTGCCCCCAACGCCGCCGGTGCCACCTGTCACCGATCCGCCGCTGGTGACGATACTGTCCGCCGTGGCACTGACGCCGACACCGCCACCGCCACCGCCACCGCCCCTGGCGGTACCGCCCACGCCAGCGGCACCAGCACCGCCGGTCCCACCGCTGACGCTGGTGGAGATAGTCCCACTTGTGGAAATGACCTGGCCCGTAGCACCGGTCGCACCGGGAACGCCGTTTGGGTCGCCAAATGTCGTCGAGGTTCCTCCCGATCCTCCTGGAGCGCCGTTGCCCGTTGTGAGGTCAACGCCGCCGCCGCCGCCACCGGCGGTCGCGCCATTGGCGGCATTCTGACCTGTGGCACTTGCGGGCGCGCCGTCAACGCCTCCCTGTCCAGCACCTGCGCCGCTGCCATTGCCGCCATCAGCCCAAGCGGGCGCGGCGCTCAGCGCAAGGGCGACAGTAAGGATCGTAATGACAGAAGCGCTGGAACGGAGCGATACGGCCGGCTTGCGGCCGGAACGGATATGCGTGGCGAACATCGGTATGGCCCCTAATATCCGAGGCCGCCGCCCCGACTCATTTTTCTGATTTTTTACGACGCAGAACTTCGCCCCGCAATAGACCTATATTCGGGAGGACTACCAAATCGCTAATGTTGGCAAGGAAAGGCAAGCCTGTGATGTTTGCGCGACAGAATATTTTAAATTAGCTTCTGCTTGTTAAATGGAAGTTCTGTTAAATGACGTGGATCCGCTCGTCGGCTGCAACGTCGGGTATCAGTGACCGTCGCAAGGTTCGCCGTGAATACGGTGGCCGGTGCCGCGCGATGCTGCTGAAGGCAGGGGGCGGCACACGAGCCCGGACTATCAGTTGAATGCGCTTCTGCTGGCTTTGACCGGGATTCACGCTAGGTTGTTCCGGTGGTCGTTGGGCGCGGGGCTTGCCGGACTTTGGCAAGCGACCTGTGCGAAGCCGCGATCCTCGATACGGAGACAAGTTCATGTTTACGGCCAAGGCCATCGACACCTCGGACAAGGCCGCGTTCTACCGCGACCTCGCCACCCAACTGAAGGCGCTGCTCGAGGGCGAGCGCGATTCGATCGCCAATGCCGCCAACACCGCCGCGCTGATCTTCCAGATGGTGCCGGACCTCAACTGGGCGGGGTTCTATTTCCTGCAATCGGACGAGGAAATGGTGCTCGGGCCGTTCCAGGGCAAGCCGGCTTGCGTGCGCATCGCCGTCGGCAAGGGCGTGTGCGGAACGGCGGTCGAGCTCGGCACCTCGATGCTGATCAAGGACGTGCATGATTTTCCCGGCCACATCGCCTGCGACGCCGACTCGCGTTCGGAACTGGTGGTGGTGCTCGAGGACGATCAGGGCGTCTTCGGCGTGCTCGACCTCGACAGCCCGCTGCCGGCCCGCTTCGACAAGGCCGACCAGGCCGGCATCGAGACGCTGGCGGCGATCTACGTGGCGGCGAGTTCTTTCGAGGACTGAAGCGCGGCCTGACTGCAAGGCGGCCGAACCTACGGCCCAGCCTTCAGCGCGCGGTTGAAGGCCGCTGACACCATATCGATCAGCTGCGTGTGGATCTCACCGCGCGATCGTCCTGCACCATCATCGCACACCGGGTCGCCTATCTCTTCGGATACGATGATGCCGGAGGCGCCGGGTTTGCATTCACCGAACATGCTGTAGTGGCTTGCATCCTCGATCGTCGCATAGCTCGCCTTTGAAATTGCTTTTGCGATCCCGGATGCGTCGGCAGTCGCGGGGATCTTGCCAGGCCGGCCAAGGTTGACGATGTCGACCGGAATGTTGATGCCGGCAAAGCTTTTGGTGTCAAAGACATCGGAGGGGGCGGGATCAATTGCCATGGCGAAGCGAATGCGCCCGTCCCTGTTGTCACGGCCGGCGGGCCGCAAATCCATGGCGTGGAGATCGACTCCGCTTTGCCTGACCCATTCGCAAAGCGAAGCGTTGAGCAGGTCCGTATCGCAATAGGACGCGAGCAATTTCGGGTCGACGCGCGCACCGGCTATCGCGAGCGCGGTGTTGCCGCCCATGGAAAGACCGATGACGCCCACTTTGCCTTGCTCGAGATGCGCTGAGAAGAAGGCGTTCTTCTCCGTTGCGGTCAGGGTTGCCGTGAGATCGGCGGGCCGCAACCAGAGTTTCATCGTCTCGGCGGCGGAATTGTTTTTCCCCGTATTTCCCGGATGTGTGGGAGCGGCGACGACGAATCCCTGCCTGGCCAAGGGCGTCGCGATCCAACTCAGGGCTTGCGGGTTCCCCGCCAGACCGGCGCCGTGCGAAAGCAGGATGAGCGGAAATTTTCCGCCAGCGATCGGCGCGTCGCGCATGGCCGAAGTCCCGACGAAAAGCGCGGTGTCGCCTGATATAACCATCTCACCGCCCGGTTGCGCCGGATACCAGACCGTCACATCGAGATCGATGCCGCGCTCCTTGGATGGGGCGGGAAGCTGACGAACGCCGACAATGTCGCCGGCGTCGGCCGCGTGTTGCATCAGCGCCGTGGAAACAGCGATGGCACAGAGCGTGATCCAGAATTTCATTGAAATCTCCGTTGTCGAACACGGGCTTTGGCTGGCGAGCCCGGAGGCTCAGCGTCCGGGCAAGTGGCGGTCATGTTCGATTGCTGTGTTGACGCCCCGATATCAGCGGATCGGTGCGAAGCCCGCGACCTCGATCGCGTTCGAGGACGTGCTTTATCGCGATTGAGCACCGTTCAGTGCGGAATGGCGCTTCCTGGTTCAGCCACTCACGGCGCTCGCGAGCGCGGGCGATTGCGCGCTCCGGTCGCGCCAGGCGAGCGGCGTCATGTCGGTGACGCGGCGGAATTCGCGGTGGAAGTTCGACTTGGTCTGGAATCCGACCGCAAGCATGATTTCCGTCACCGACTGATCGGTCTCGCTCAACAGCCGGCAAGCCTCGGTGACGCGGTACTCATTGACATATTGCGACACGTTCCTGGCCGTGGCCCTGTTGATCGCGGCCGAAATCTGCCGTGCCGGAATTGCGGCACGCCGGGCAAGGCGGTTGAGGTTGAGATTGGCGTCGCGATAGAGCTTTTTCTCCTGCATCAGTTCGTTGACCCTGGCGATCGTCTCGGCATCTTTGCCGGCATCGGATGGGGACGAAGCCTCGGCGAACTCGGCGGCATTGATCGGCACATGGCTTTGGCTGGCAGCCGCCGCCGCCACGCCGACAAAGATGAGGATGAAAAGATTGGCGACACCGATCACGGTCGCCGCGCGAGCGCTTTGCCCGTACGCAACCTCGAAGGACACCAGCATGTCGACCATTCCCGACAGGCACAGCGTCACGGCCGCGGCAACGATGGCCCGATAGGCCGGGACCGCCCCGTCGAAAGGGGCAAGACGCAGGCCGTCGGCGCCGGAGCGAAGCAGCCAGAGAATGGCGGCGGCGTAGATGAACTCGATTGATATCAGCGCCACGTCGACCACATCGCGCCAGAAGAGGACCAGCACGAGGACGAGGGCGGCTGGCGTTGCGTGAAGCACCAAAAGGGCCGGCCATCGGCGGTCGCTGGTGCGGATGAGCTTCGAGACGCCGACGTAGAGCAGCGACGGCATGATCGCGGCAGATACGGGCGCGACATAGCCGACTTCGCCGACGCCATAGCCCCACCGCAGTCCGGTGAACACCGATTGCAGCGCGGCTAGCAGGATCAGGCCAAGAAACGGCAGGTTCGGTGCCGACTCATCCTCGCGCCTGGCGACCACCCAAAGCAGGATGAACAGCAACAGGGCGACGACGAAGGGCAAGGGAACAAACGGCATGGATCGGTTGGGGCTCGTATGCTGATACGCAGTGGAGCCTAGCCGATGTGGTTTTGATTCCCAAACGCGCTTGCGCGGACCGGGCCTTTGGCTCCCGGAATTATGCTCATGCGAACTTCACCAGCATCAGGCTGAAGCAGCCGATGAACAGGAAGGCCGAGAAGGCGAGCGCCAGCGGGCGCAGGCCGCGTGAGCGCAGCCGCGAAATGTCTGCCTGCAGGCCCATGGCGGCCAGCCCCATGGTCAGCATGATGGTGGTGGCGAGCGCCATTGCCGACTTCACCTCGGCCGGCACGGTGACCAGGCTGTTCAGCGCCACGACGGCGACGAAGGCGGCGACGAACCACGGCATGGGCGGCCGCGCTGCCGACTGACCGCTGCTTTTGCGGCGGGCCATCAGGCCGAGCGCGATGACCATCGGCGCCAGCATGGCGACGCGGGTCAGCTTGGCGACGGTGGCGATCTCGCCGGACTGGGTGCCGTTCTGGAAGCCGGCGCCGATGACTTGCGCTACCTCATGGATGGAGGCGCCCGCCCACAGGCCGAAAGCGTGCTGGTCGAGGCCGAGCATCGGCGCCATGAGCGGGAAGCCGAGCATGGCGACGGTGCCGAACAAAGTGATCGAGGCGACGGCATAGGTGACGTCCTCGTCGCGCGCATCGGTGACGATGTTGGTGGCGACGATGGCCGAGGCGCCGCAGATCGAGGTGCCGGCGGCGATCAGCCGCGCCAGCTTGGCGTCGACGCCGATCAGCCGGCCGAGCGTGATGGTGAAGACGAAGGTGGCACCGAGCGTGGCAGCGACGATGCCGACGCCGCCGGCGCCGATCGACACCACCTGGCCAAGCGTCAGCTGGAAGCCGAGCAGCACGATGGCGAAGCGCAGGAGCCGGCGCTGCGAAAACGCGATGCCGGCCTTGGCGTGGGCAGGCGTGCCGAGCACGTTGGAATAGATCATCCCGGCGACGACGGCTGTTATCATCGGGCTGAACAAAGCGAAGCCCGAGACATTGCGGGCCGAGAAGGCGACGGCTGTAATCATCGCGACCAAGACGATTCCGGGGACGACGCCATTCCAGTCGAGGGATTTTCGTCCTTGGGCGAGCTCGGCGGAAATCAGGCTATTCGGAATATCGTTCGTGATGTGGGTAAAGGAAGACAATGTAATGCTCCGGGTGGGTATGCCGGAGGAATGCCATTCCAGAACCAATCTTTCCAACGAATTATTTTCGTTAGAACGATCGATTTTTACGAACGATAGCTTTGACTAAAGCTGCGCTTCGATGGCCGCCTTGTCGATCACCGACCAGACGTGCCTTATCCTGTCATCCAGAAATTCATAGAAGACGTTCTCGCTGAACGAGACTTTCCTGCCGTTGACGGGCAGGCCGAGGAAGTTTCCGATCGGCGTGCAGTTGAATTGGAGCCGGCTGGCTATGAAGGGCGTATCCGAGATCAGCAGTTGGATGTCGAAATAGAGGTCCGGAATTTCCCGGAAATCCCGCTCCAGCATCTCTTGGTAACCCGCCAGCCCGACCCGGTCGCCATTATAGTGTACCTCGTCATGGACGAAGCGATGCAGCCGCGCCCAATCCTGATTGTTGAGGCAAGCGATGTAGCCGCGATAGGCGTCGGCGAGGTCGGTGTCGGTCACGGCATTGCTCCGGTGCTGGCGTCCTTGGAAAGGTCTCGGTCGAGCAGGAAGATAGAACGACGGCGGATTCAATCCAGATGGATTGCGCTGCTGGTGCCACGGGGGGCCGACTCCTAAAGCGCGTCGCGTTCGCATGGATTCATGCGACGGGTCTTTTCCAGGCATGGAGCCCACCATAGGTCGAGCACGCGCTCTACGACCGCGTCGCCATCCCGGCCAATTCCTTCGCCAGGATGGTGGTGTTCGCCATGAGCCAGCCTGACGAGGTCGACATCAACGAGATCCTTTTAGGCCGACGGCGCGGAAGTATTGAGGACGCAAGGCTTGTGTCCGGATCGGGCGGGAGCGGCTCAGTTTGAAATTTGGCTTTGTGCGAACTCGCGTTCAGGATGGCAACCATCCCCACCGTCTTGTTCAGCGTCCCGGTCATATTTTTCCATCGATCAAATTGCCGTTGGCGCAAAGTATATAGCGATTCCATGCCCAACAGGCGCGAGGACCAGAACCGCGTTTTGCCGATGCGAGACGCGCTATCGATCGAGCGGCGCCTTGACAGCGCCACGCTTCCTGCTTCAGCTTGAGGCCATGCTCGTTCTCGCGCCCGCCACCGACAAGCGACGCCGCCCCCGCACCATGCGGAACGGCAAGCTGATTGCGCGACGACAAAGGCCGGCGGAATAGATCCGGTTCGTTCGTTTCCAGCCCCGCCCGCGACATAAGCCGGTGGGGTTTTCATGTCTGGAGCACTTTCATGACCATCGTTTCTTCCATCCGGCTTCGGCCGGCCGTGCCGGCGGATGCCGCCGCGATCAGGAATATCGTGCGGGCCGCCTATGCCAAATGGGTGCCGGTCATCGGCCGCGAGCCGCTGCCGATGCGCACCGATTACGACAAGGCCGTTGCCGAGCATCCATTCGATCTCGCTGTCGAGGATGGCGGCATTGTCGGATGATCGAAACCATCCTGACCAACGATCACCTCTGGATCGAGAATGTCTGCGTCGCACCGGATGAGCAGGGCAGGGGGATCGGCCGGCTGCTGCTCGAGCGGGCCGAGCAGAAGGCAGTCGAAGCGGGTCGCCTCGAGATTCGCCTGCTGACCAATGGCGCGTTCGAGGCCAATGTCTCGCTCTACAAAAAGCATTGCTATACGATCGACCGCGAAGAGCCGTTCATGAACGGCGTGACGGTCTATATGAGCAAACGATCGGCAGGCTGACGCAAACAGCCAGATTGCCGCTGGCCCTGGCTCAACGACTGACGCACTGGCTCAACGACTTCGGGGGTTGCGTTTGACAGCGGCGTTTGTGCATCGTTATCTCCAGCCACATATGACGGCCGGTACCGCCACGCGGTGCATCCCCAGGAGAAACCATGTCACACAATCTGCGGTTCTATATCGATGGCGCGTGGGTCGATCCTGTTGTGCCCAACACGTTCGACGTCATAGATCCGTCGAACGAGGATGCCTTCGCGCAAATATCGCTCGGCTCCAAGGCCGATGTCGACAAGGCGGTGGCCGCCGCCAAGCGCGCCTTCAACAGCTTTGGTTTCACCGAGGTCGGCGAGCGGCTCGAGCTCCTGAACCGCATCATCGCGATCTACAAGAAGCGTAGCCCCGATCTGGCGATTGCCGTGTCGCGTGAGATGGGTGCGCCGCGCCAGATGGCGTTGGACAGCCAGGTCGGCATCGGCCTTGCGCATTTGCAGAAGATGGCGGACGTGCTGAAGACGTTCGAATTTCGCCACGTGAAGGGCAACCATCTGGTGGTCAAGGAACCGATCGGCGTCGTCGGTCTGATCACGCCGTGGAACTGGCCGCTCAACCAGATCACCTGCAAGGTCGGTCCCGCTCTCGCCGCCGGCTGCACCATGGTGCTGAAGCCATCCGAGATCGCGCCGCTCGACGCCATCATCTTCGCCGAGATCCTCGACGAGGCCGGCGTACCGAAGGGCGTGTTCAACCTCGTCAATGGCGACGGTCCGGGCGTCGGCCAGGCGCTGTCCAGCCATCCCGACATCGACATGATGTCGTTCACCGGTTCGACCCGTGCCGGCATCCTGGTGGCCAAGGCCGCCGCCGACACGGTCAAGCGCGTGCATCAGGAACTTGGCGGCAAGTCGGCCAACATCCTGTTCGGAGACGTCGATCTCGCAAGCGCCGTCACCAAGGGCGTCGCCAGTTGCTTCAGCAACAGCGGCCAGTCCTGCAACGCGCCGACGCGCATGTTCGTGCCGCGCGACCGCCATGACGAGGCTGCCGGCTATGCCAAGGCGGCTGCGGAAAAATTCACCGTCGGCCCCGCCGATGCGGCGGGCACCAAGCTCGGCCCGGTGGTCAGCCAGATCCAATTCGACAAGATCCAGGACCTGATCCAAGCCGGCATCGACGAGGGTGCGACGCTGGTCGCCGGTGGCCCCGGCCGTCCGGCCGAACTCAACCGCGGCTACTATGTCAGGCCGACGGTGTTCGCCGACGTCACCCACGACATGCGCATCGCCCGCGAGGAGATCTTCGGGCCGGTGCTGACGATCATGCCCTATGACAGCGTCGACGAGGTGATCGCCACCGCCAACGACACCGTCTATGGCCTCGCCTCCTACATCCAGGCCAAGGACATGAAGAAGGCGCGTGAAGTGGCGGCGCGCATGCGCACCGGCAATGTCTACATCAACTATCCCGAGTGGGATGCCGGCCTGCCGTTCGGCGGCTACAAGCAGTCGGGCAATGGCCGCGAATACGCCGAATACGGGCTCGAGGATTTTTTGGAGATCAAGGGCATCGCCGGGTATGAGGCGGCCGAGTAGTGTTTGACATTTTTTGGGGGCGCGGCCGGCGCCGATCCCACTAGGGAACTCTAAGGGCGCGGGCGCGCCCTTGCCATTTGGAGTCCGTCGACCGACCGGGACCTTACCCCTTCTGGGCGCCACAACATGGACATATACCAATTTTTGGTATATGTTTGCATCGTTACCTCAGGGTGAAGCTCATGTCCCGAAATACCTCTGTTTCCCTTGGCGACCATTTCGCCGGCTTTATCGATACGCAGGTTCAGACAGGCCGTTACGGTTCGGCGAGTGATGTCGTGCGTGCAGGCCTGCGGTTGCTCGAAGAGCATGAGGCCAAGGTCCGTGCCTTGCAAAACGCACTCATTGCCGGCGAGGAATCTGGCGTACCCGTTGCCTTCGATAGCACTGCATTCCTGAGGAAGATGCGGGCCAAGCATGCCAAATGAGAGCCGCCAATATCGACTCTCACCGCTCGCCGAAGCTGACTTGGAAGATATCTGGCTCTACACGTTCAAACACTGGTCGCTTGAACAAGCGGATCGGTATCACCACGATCTGATCGGTGCTATCGAGGCCTTGGCCAGCGGCGTCAAAAACGGCCGCCGCACCGAAGTGCGCGAGAACTATTTCAAATATCCCCTCGGTCAACACTTCGTTTTCTTCCGTCAATCCGAAATGATCCTAGATGTCATCCGCATCCTGCATCAACGAATGGACATCGAACGACATCTGTGACGGGCGAAGTGCGTTTGCTACCAAGATCCGTGCGATTTGGCGGGAATGGCAGTGAATCGCACCCTGGATATTGGCCTTTTCAGCAACGATAACAGTGGGATCGTTACCGGCCGCCCGAGAGAGAGCCATCGACTGACAGGCTCCACACCGCGCCTTAATGCCTGAGAATCTTGCTCAGAAAAGCTCGGCTGCGGTCGGTCTTGGGGTGGGAGAAGAACTCGTCGGGCGTGCCGCTTTCGACAATGGCGCCGGCGTCCATGAACACCACGCGCTGGGCGACCTTGCGGGCAAAGCCCATCTCGTGCGTCACCACCATCATGGTCATGCCTTCCTCGGCGACCGCCACCATGACGTCGAGCACTTCGGAAATCATCTCGGGGTCGAGTGCGGAGGTCGGCTCGTCGAACAGCATGATCTTGGGCCGCATGCCGAGGCAGCGCGCGATCGCCACGCGCTGCTGCTGGCCGCCGGAGAGCTGCGCCGGATAGGCATTGACCTTGTCGGCCAGCCCGACCTTGGCCAGTAATTCGCGGCCGGCCTTTTCGGCCTCGGCGCGCGGGATCTTGCGGACATGGATGGGGGCCAGCGTCACGTTTTCGAGCGCGGTCTTGTGCGGGTAGAGGTTGAACGCCTGAAAGACGAAGCCGATCTCGGTGCGCAACTGCGTCATGTTGGTGGCGGGATCGCCGAGGCGCTGGCCGTCGACTACGAGGTCGCCGTCCTTGATCGCCTCCAGGCCGTTGACGCAGCGGATCAGCGTGCTCTTGCCCGAGCCGCTCGGGCCGCAAACGACGACCACTTCGCGCGGCTCGACGCTCAGCGTAATGTCCTTCAGCACGTTGAGCGAGCCGAACCATTTGTTGACGCCGCGAAAGTCGATCATGCCGGTTTTTGTCAGGCTTGGGTTGCTCATGGCTGTTGGCCCTTTGGAATTCGCTGTCACAGCTGCACCTCGCCATGCGCCGCACCCATGCGGCGTTCGAGCCGGCGGGCAAGCATGATCAGGGGATAGCAGACGATGAAATAGCCGACGCCAACGAGGAAGAAGACCAAGAGGCCGTTCGGCACACGCTGCACCACCAGCCAGCCGACGCGGGTGAGGTCGGTGAGGCCGATCGCCGAGACGACGGAAGAATCCTTGATCAGCAGCACATACTGCCCGACCAGCGGCGGCAGCACGATGCGCATCGCCTGCGGCAGCACCACCTGGCGCATGCGCTGCCAGCGCGACAGGCCCGACGCGAGTGCCGCCTCGACCTGGCCGGTCGGTACCGAGCGGATGCCCGCGGCGACGATCTCGCAGATGAAGCACGCGGCCAGATTGGTCAGCGCGATGATGCCTGCGGTGAAGGCGTCGAGCTCGATGCCCAACTCCGGCAGGATGAAGAAGATCAGGAAGATCTGCACCAGGAACGGCGTGCCGCGGATCAGATCGACCCAGGCGCCGATGGCGCCTGATATCAACCGGTTGCCGCCGGTGCGCAGGATGCCGAGGCCGAAGCCGAGCGAGGTGCCGAGCACCAGGCTGATCAGCGACAGCACCACGGTCATGCCGAGGCCGCGCAGGGCCAGTGGATAGGAGCCGGCGAGGCTTTGCAACTGTTGCCAGATCATGTCCGCGCCCCCGCGGTGCCGAGCCAGCGGCTGGAGAGGCCAGCCAGTCCCTTCAGTCCGTAATAGAGCAGCAGGTAGAAGGCGGCGATGGTGAGAAAACCTTCCGCCGGCATGAAGCGGTCGGAGGCGAGCAGCTGGCCGGCGCGCGTCAGTTCGGAAACCGAAATCAGTGACAGCAGTGCGGAATCCTTGACCAGCACGATCGCCTGGCCGAGCAGCGGCGGGATCGTCACCTTGAAGGCTTGCGGCAGGACGACCAGGCGCATGCGCTGGACATAGGTCATGCCCGAGGCGACGCTGGCTTCCACCTGGCCGCGCGGGATCGACAGGATGCCGGCGCGAATGATTTCAGTGATATAGGCGCCGCTGTTGAGCGATAGCGCCAGGATGCCGACGACCAGTTCGGGCAGGACGAAGCCGAGCCGGGGCAAGCCGAAATAGAGGAAATAGAGCTGCGCCAGCAAGGGCGTGGCGCGCACCGCGTCGATATAGGCCTTGGCCGGCACGCGAAACAGCCAGCCGCGCTGCAGGTTCATGGCGCACAGCACGATGCCGACAATGAGCGCGCCGACAAAGGACAGCGCCGACAGCCAGACGGTCGTGATCAGGCCCTGCCCAAACAGAGGCAGATATTCGACGATGGTGCGGAAGCTGAAATTTTCGAGCATGGGCGCGCGGCGGTGAAGAGGGAAGGGCGAATAGCGAATAGCGAGTAGCGAGTAGCGAATAAGGAGTAGAGGAGTAGAGGAGTAGGGAGCAGCAGAGCATGGCCGGAACGGCCATTCCCTACTCGCTACTCCCTATTCGCTACTCCCTTACTTGCTAATTCCTCAGTGGTCTTTCTTCCAGGCGTCGGAATTGACCCAGTAGTCGAGGTTCTTCTGCAGGCGGCCGTCGATGCTGACCTGGTTGAGAAACAGGTTCATCCAGACCAGCAGTTCCGGCTCGTCATAGCGGGTGGCGAAGGCAAGCGGTTCCTTCGACAAAAGGTCCGGCATGATGGTGAAGGAGCCGGCCGGATAAGCGGTCGACTGGCCCTTGACCGCCGAGATGTCGTTGACGCCGCAATCGGCCTGGCCGTTGTTGACGGCGTCGAGCAGCAGCGGACCGCCGCCCTTGTAACTCTTGATATCGGCATCGGGGAAGGCGGTCTTGGCTTCCTTTTCGCCCGTGGCGCCCAGCAGCACGGCGATCTTGGTGCCCTTGGCCTTGCAATCCTCGGTGGTCTTGAACTTGCTGTCGGCCTTGGTGAAGACGGTGCTGCCCGTATACATGTAAGGCGTGGTGAAGGCGACCTTCATGCCGCGCGCCAGCGTCGGCGTCATGTCGGCGACCAGCAAGTCGGCCTTGCCCGAAAGCAGCGCCGGGATCAGCCCGTCCCAGTCGAAGTCGAGGAAGGTGATCTTGACACCCATTTCCTTGGCCATCAGTTCGGCGAGTTCAACCGAACTGCCGGTGCGTTCGCCATTGGCGCCGACCAGTGAGAAGGGAGGTCCCTGGGTCTGCACGGCGACGCGCAGTTCGCCGCGCTTGGTGATGTCGTCCAGTGTTCCGGCTGTGGCGGCAGTGGTGAGCCCAGCGAGCGCAAGTCCGGCGATGAAAAGTCTGGCAATCTTCATTTTGGTAGTCCTCCTTGTTTTATTGTTCCACGTCTTCGTTATTTTTCACCCTTTGGGGGTGCTTTTTTGAGCGGCGGCGCCGTTGTCGGCGGCGGCCACCGTTCGAAAATCCTCAGTCCCAGGCCACCGTTTCGGTGACCTTGATGCCGCGTCTGGCAAGCTCGTCGAAGAAGGGCTCGTCAGGCACATCGAGCAGCGGATTGAGCAAGCCGGGTCTGGTGATCTCGCCACGCGCCAGCATCTGCGCCACGATGCTGGCGGGATAGCCGACGCCGAGGCTCATGCCGAACAGGCCCGAAGCCAGGTCGCGCTCGATGATCAGGTCCGACGTCACCGTCTTGGCGCGGCCGTCTTCGAGCCCGGAAAAGACATTGCGCATCACGCAAAGATCCTTTTCGCCGGGGCCATATTGCAATTGGGGCCCGAGCAGCCGGCCGAGGAATTCGCGCGGACTGTTGGAGGTGCCAGGCACCTTGTCTTCGGAGAGGAAGCCGAGTTCCTTCAGCGGCGCCCAGAAGGCCGACCATCCCGGCCAGCGCAGCGTGTATCGGCCGGAGCGGCGCAACCCCTTGGCTGCGTCCAGCATCTCGACATAATGCAGCGCATCGCCATTGGGGAAGGCTTCCAGCCTGCCGAGGCCCGCGACTTCGATCTCATGGATGAAGGGATTGGCGTGCTGCTGGCCGGCCGGCACCGCGACGCGTTCGCCATCCTCGATCATCACGCTGTCGCGGTTCTGGCTGACCAGGACCATGTCGAAATTCCAGCTCACCTTGTAGCACAGTGGTTTGGCCATCGCCTTCGGCTCGGGGATACCGCCGCAATAGGAATCGATTGCTGTGATAGAGTCGAACTGCCTGGCGGCGCGCGCGTAGAGCACGAGGTCGATGCCGGGGTCGAGCCCGCATTCGGTCATGATCGAGACGCCGGCCTGTTCTGCGGCCGGCGCCAGGTCGGCGATCGACTTGGCGTAATTTGTGGTGACCAAGGGCGTGCGGGTGGTGATCGCGGCCTGAACCGCCTCGTGCATCAATGGCTGCGGCAACAGGTCGATGACGGCGTCGACATCATCAAGTACATTGGCCAGCGCCGGGCCGATCGCGCCTTCAGGCACGACGAAGCGTACGCGGGCAAGATCGGTCAGGCCGGCAAGCCGGGCCGGGCCGTCCGCTGCGGTGTCGACGCAGACGATTTCCTCGACGCCGTTGCTGGCGACGAGGTCGGCGATCGCCGCGCGGCCTTGCAGGCCGAGGCCGCCGAGAACCGCGACCTTCATGCCGGCTCCTTGCGATCGTCCGACCAGCAGCCTTCCGGCAGGCTGACCCATTTGTTGCAGGACGCCATGACGACGAAGGTCTCGCTGCGAACGACTTCGCCCGGTTCGCCGGCGCCAGGGATCAGCTCGCTGGTGACGCGGTAGAGATCGGCGACGTCGCCGGCCACCGTCACATCGACGATGATGTCGAAGCGCCCGGTGACCACCGAGGCCGAGTTGACGAAGGGCAGTTCGGAGATACGCTGCGCCAGCTCGCGGGCCCGGCCGCGCCCCTGGGCGTTGATGCCGACAATGGCCGAGATCAGTTCGGGGCGCTCGGTCAGGTTAAGCAGTCCGACGATCTTGAGCAGGTTGCGGTCGAGCAGGTTGCGCAGACGCGTGCGCACCGTCGGCACCGAAATCGCCAAGATCTCGGCGATGCGGTTGATGCCCGGCTGTGCATCCTGCGACAGCTGTTTGACCAGCCGCCGATCGGTCAGATCGAGATGTTCCCGCAAAGTCCCCGTCTTTCATAAAAGGAAAAAACTTTGGCAATTTTTTTGCCAATGTGCAAACAAGCTACGTCACGAATTTTTGAAATGCAAGGCAATGATTCAGTGTTGATGGGGATAGCGGCGCCGCTTCAGACCAGCGCTGCCGCCAGCAGTTTTGCCTGCGGCGTTAAATCGTCGAAGCGGCGGGCGCAGAGGTTGAGCTGGCGCGTCGCCCAGTCGTCGGTCAGCCGCAATGTGCGCAGCGTCCGCGCCGAACGGCGCGCCGCACTTTCCGGCACGACGGCGATGCCCGCACCTTGCGCGACCAGCCGGCAGACATTGTCGAGGCCGGGCACGCGGACGCGAAAATGCAGATGGCCGCCAAGGCGGGCGGCCTGGCGGGCGATGTGCTCCTGCAGCGCATGGCCAGTGCTGAGGCCAACGAACGGCTCGCCGAGCTGAGACTGGCTGCACGCAAGCCTGGAAGACCAGGCCAGTTCCGCGCGGCGATCACCACCAGCCGATCGATGAAGAACGGTTTCTGCTCGAGATGCGACAGACCGGCCCAGGTTGCGGCGATGCCGAGATCGGCCGTGCCGCTGGCCACGGCTTGCGCGATCTCGTGGCTGGGGCGCTCGTCGAGATCGATGTCGATCCCGGGGTGCGCGGCAAGGAAGGCAGGCAGGATGTCGCGCAGCAACTCGGCTGTGGCGGCGGTGTTGGCCATCAACCGCACGCGGGCGCGGAGACCCGTGGCATAGGCGGCGAGGTCGCCGGCCATCGCCTCGATCTGGTTCTGCACCGCCCTTGCATGGTGCAGCAGCGCCTGTCCGGCCGCCGTCGGCACCACGCCACGGCGGCGGCGCTCCAGCAACCGCGCGCCGAGCCGCTCCTCCATGCCCTTGATGCGGGCGCTGGCCGACGCCAGGGCCAGTCCGGCAAGCTCGGCGCCATGGGTGATGCTGCCACGCTCGGCCACCAGCAGGAACAGCCGGAGATCGACCAGATCGAAGCGCATTTTTTTGCTCCTGCAAACGGTCCGGCGCCCCGGGGGAGGCGGTCGGTTCCTTGCGCCAGCCTTCGCTCTGGACGAAGGCTGGCAACGCAACTTCCACATTGTGATCGGCCGAGATCTTCGTCAAACAGTTTTGCGTAGAGGTCTGTGATGAGCGAACGAGCATCGGGCCGGTTCGGCCTTCTTGAAGGCGCGGCGATTGCGCTGGCAATTGCGGTGGCCTGCTTTGCCATGGCGCGGGCGGAGCCCGGCTTGCAGAGATGCGCGGCGACGACTCCTGTCAGCCGCGATGCCGCGCCGGCAAAAGCCACACCCGAGGCCGCCAGCCCGGATGCCGACGCCACGGACATGCTGCTGCATGACTGATCCCGCCCTGAAGATGCCACCATGCTGAGCGCCGGCGTCCTCGCCTGGATCGGCGCCGTCTTCCTGACAGCCGGCTTCGTCAAGGGCGTCGTCGGCATGGGCTTGCCGACCGTGGCGATGGGATTGCTGGCGGTGACGATGCCGCCGGCGCAGGCCGCCGCTTTGCTTTTGATCCCGTCGCTGGTCACCAATCTCTGGCAATTGCTGACTGGGCCATCCTTTGGCGGCCTGTGCAGGCGGCTATGGACGATGACGGCCGGAATTGTGCTCGGCACCGTAGCCGGTGCCGGCCTGTTGACCGGCACGCATACGGGCGTGGCCTCGGCGGGGCTGGGCGCGGCGCTGGTGCTTTATGCGCTTGTCGGCCTCGCCAAGGCAGGCTTCATCACGCCGGTGCACCACGAAGTGTGGGCGTCGCCGCTGGTCGGCGTGGCGACCGGGTTGGTCACCGGCGCCACCGGCGTCTTCGTCATCCCGGCGGTGCCCTATCTGCAATCGCTGCGGCTGGGGAGGGAAGACCTGATCCAGGCGCTTGGCCTGTCCTTCACCGTGTCGACGGCAGCGCTCGCCATCGGGCTGTTCAGGACCGGCGCTCTGGCATCGCCGACGGCTCAACTGGCGGGGTCGATCCTAGCGCTGGCGCCGGCTCTGGCCGGCATGTTCGCCGGCCAGGCGCTGCGCCAGAAGATGAGCGTCGAGACCTTCCGCAAGATGTTCTTCGTCGGGCTGATGGCGCTGGGGGTATATCTTGTGGGCGAGGCTCTGCGCTAGCGGACGCTTTGCAGCCCGCGATCGTCAGCTGAGACTCGCATTGAGATCGGCGAGCGTGACCATCAGCGTCAATGGCTCGACCAGAGAAGGCTCGAATCCGACAGCCAGATAGAAGGCTCGGGCGTCTTCGGATATGGCGTGCACCAATATGCCTCTGATTCCCAGTATCTCAGCGGCCTGGAGTATCCGTAGACCGGCATCCCTCACGAGCGCACGACCGATGCCTCGGCCATGATGTGCCTTGTCGACCGCCAACCTGCCCAGCACCGCAACCGGGATCGGATCGGGCATATTGCGCCGGAAGCGACCAGGAGCTTCGACCATCTTCACGCCGCCGCTGGCAATGGCGTAGTAGCCAACGACACGGTTGCCATCGCAGGTCACATAGGTACGGGATGCACCGCCCGCCTGATTGGTCCGGGCACGTTTTTTCAACCAATCGTCGAGTGAGGGTATGCCCGATAAAAATTCGCTGAGTTCGTGATGTTCCGCGAGCGGAACCGGGGCCGACAGCGTCACGCAGCGTCCCATGGAGCGTTTGTCGTCATGGTGCGGCGCAACCGATCGTTCGATTGCGGCGGCGCGTCGAGACGGGTCAGAAACGCAGCGTAGACATCCGGCTCGACGGTGAACACAAGCCGGTTGAGCAACGCGTCCTCTGCGGCCCGTTGCGACGCTTCAAGCATGAAGTCGGTGCGATTCTTGCCGAGCAGTTCCGCTGCACGGTCGATCAGATTACGAACTTCCGGCTTGACGCGGATATTGAGCGGAACGCTCTTCGGCAGCGGATGATGTGACGGTGGCATGAATAGCTCCCTTCTTCGTCCAGATCATAGCAGACTGTAATGACATTGTCATTACAGTCGCGCGGCTGAGATTTGCGGACAGGTTTAGCGCACCACCAGCACCGGGATTTCGGTGTAGGACAGCACTTCCGTCGTTTGGCTTCCCAGAAGCAGCTTGCCCAGTCCGCGACGCCCGTGCGAGGCCATCACGATCAAGTCGCAGCCTCGAGCCTGCGACAGCTCCAGGATCGCCTCGGCGGGCCTCTTGTCCTCGACATGCACGACCTCTGCGGAGACGCCGGCCGCGTCCGCCGATGCCTTGCATTTGTCGAGAACCTCCTTGCCATACTTGCGCGCCTCTTCCTGGTAGGCGGCCAGTTCATCGCCCGCGGCAAAGCCGGCCATGGCGCCGCCCCAGGCGAAGACCGGGAATTGTTCGGAGACGGTGATGAAAGTGACGGCGGCACCAATGCCGCTGGCCAGCGCCAGGCCGTGGGCAACGCCCCTGTCGGCCAGTTCCGATCCGTCGGTGGCAATGAGCAGATGTTTGTACATGATGATCTCGACCTGTTGAGCAAGGGCCGATGCCCTTGGATGGCGGGAGCCTTGAAGCGGCTACCCCTGATATAGTTGCGGTATAGGGCTCCTCACAGGTCCAGCCTGACGCGGATCAAGGCCAGGCGACCACGCACTTTGTACCAACCGAATTCCCCTTTCCCATATCGTCCCCTAAGGTGCTCGCGACATCGAAAGGCATCTCATGGGCAGCGCGTTTCCCCAAATCCATCTGGTCCGGCATGGCGAGACGGCGTGGAGCCTTTCGGGGCGGCATACCGGCCGCACCGACATGCCGTTGACGCCGGCCGGCGAGGCGGCCGCGCGCGGTGTCGCGGATCGCCTGAAAGACCTGTCGTTTGCGGCCGTGTGGTCGAGCCCGTCGCAGCGCGCCTACAACACCAGCGTGCTGGCCGGCTTCGGTTCCGAGAGCGTCAAGAAGGACGATCTGCAGGAATGGGACTACGGCGCCTATGAGGGGCTGACGACAAAACAGATCCAAGCCGAGCGGCCCGGCTGGAATGTGTTTCGCGACGGTTGCCCGAAGGGCGAGATGGCGGCCGATGTCGGTGCGCGGGCGGATGCTATCATCAGACAGCTTCGTGAAGCTGGCGGCTCGATACTGGTGTTTTCCAGCGCGCATTTTTTGCGCGTGCTCGCGGCGCGCTGGATCGGCCTGCCACCCGAAGGCGGCGCGCTGTTCGTGCTCGACACGGCCAGCATCAGCGTGCTCGGCTACGAGCACGATCTGGGCGAACCGGTCATTCGGAAATGGAACCAGAAGTAGGGCGGCAGCAACGCCGGCTCGGCGCAACACGCCGTCGCTTCGTCATCCTCTGGCGAAGCAAGGAGCGCAGCGACGCAGCGCAGACCCGGGGATCCATGCCGCGACTTCAAAGCGTTGCTACGGTGCAGAATTGTGTCCGCTGCATTTCACGGGTCTTCGCGACGGATCTTCGCTCCTGCTCCGCCCCGTGGTTGGGGGATGCTTCGGCCAATTCCAAATGTCTCTGCTTGTCGAACTTCCTGATCGCCTCGGCAGCTTTCTGTCAGGAGATGGATGCGATGATCATTTGTTCGGCTCGGGCCAGACGGGCGGCAGGCCGAAGGCGGCGAACAGGTCGGGACCGAGCGGACCAACATAAACAGTCAGCGAGGCGATCTGGCCGTCGGCCGGCTCGATCACATGCAGTGACTGCGCGCGCCACTCGGGATCCTGGTGGCGCCGCGCATAGATCGCGACGGAGGGCTGGCCGTTGGCCCTGGTGGCGACCGCATGGTAGCCGGCGAAATTGGCCCAGACAGTCTCGAAGAAAGTTCGGATCGCCCGGCGTCCCCGGTACCAGTCCAGCCATGGCGGCATGTGGTAGGTGGCGTCCTCGCGCAGCAATTCGACGAAGTCGTCGAGATTGGCGGCCTGCCAGGCCTGCATGTAGCGCTCGAGCAGCAGGCGCTCCTCGCGGTTGGGCCGATCGCGCTGTAGGGGTCGTCCTTGGGGATAGCGCGTCACCAGCGTTGCGCGGGCACGCTGCAGGGCGCTGTTGATCGAGGTGGTTGAGCCGCCCAGCAATTGCGCCGTCTCGAGCGCCGACCAGCCCAGGACATCGCAGAGCAAAAGGGCGGCGCGCTGCCTGGGCGGCAAAAGCTGGATCGCGGCGACGAAGGCAAGCTGCACGGCTTCGCGGGTCTCGTAGCGCGCTTCCGGACCGGGTTCGCCGTCGACGAGATCGGGCAGCTCGACGTCCGGGTAGGGCTCCAGCCATGCGAGCTCGGCGGCGGGTCCGCCGGCGGCGCGCCCCTCGGTCGGCGGCCGTCCGGGCGGTTCGAGAATGCGATACGCCGTGGATCTTGCCTTGATGGCGTTGAGGCAACTGTTGGTAGCGATCGTGTAGAGCCAGCCGCGCGGCGAACCGCGCCCGTCGAATTGCGAACGGCCGCGCCAGGCTTTCAGGAACGTCTCCTGGACGAGGTCGTCTGCCTCGTGCAGCGAACCCATCATCCGGTAGCAGTGCAGCTTGAGCTCGCGGCGGTGGGCCGTTGTCAGGCGCTCGAAGGCCAGCCGATCGAGGATCGGCTGGCCCAGCGGCTCAAGCGGGCCGGGAGCATCTGTCATAGCGAGCCTGCAGTGCTGATTTCGGCCGGCATCCTGCGCGCCTCATGCTGCCGCCGCAAGGCCGCTGCCGCTCACCGTGAAGGAGACGCCTTGCAGCCTGCCGCCGGCGAGCGTGACCACGGCGCGCCCGACATCGGCCGGCGTCTGCACATCGGTCATGCTGGCCAGAAAATCCGCCGGGCTGATCCCGAGATAGGCCGAAACGCCTGTAATGCCGTGTTGGCCGACGCCGGTGCCGGCCATGATGCGCATCGGCACTAGCGCCATGAAGCGAAGGCCAAGGCCCAGCCGGTCGGCCTCCTTCTGGCTGTGGGCGGCAAGAAACATCTGCATGCGCTTGGCGCCGGAATAGCCGCCGGAATTCGGCGGCCCGCCGCTGAGCGCGGCGCCGCTGGAAATCAGCACTACGCGGCTGCCCGGCTTCAGCCTGCCCTGGAGTGCCGCCTTGCAGAACAGGAAGGATGCCTTGACGTCCATGTCCCAGTTGGCGGAAAAGTCCTCCCAGTTTTGTTCCGGGATAGGCGCTGATGGGGCCAGCGCGCCGGCGCAGATCACCAGCACGTCAGGCTGCAGCGCTGCGAACACCGCCTCGGGCGCCGTGTCCTGCGTGGCGTCGGCGGCAAGCGTCTTCACCCTGGGGTGCTCCCAGGACAGTTCCTGAAGGGGTTCCGTGCCACGGGCGACGGCGAGCACGGTCGCGCCCTCGCTCAACACCGTTTCGACGATGGCGCGGCCGACACCCCGGCTGCCTCCAACAACAACGACATTCTGACCTTGTAACGATCCCATGGATCACCTCGCTTTTGCGGCCCGGAGGATTCCGGTGCCTGTAGGTGAAGACAGCGGAGGTGGGTGGGAATCATCGGTGAGGTGCAAAAGTTTTTTCTGCGGCGCTCTCAAGAACCCACCGCCACAGAACGCTACCTTGAGCCCGTTCGCTTACCCGCTCAGCAGCGCGAGTTCCTCCGGCGTTAGATGCCGCGCGCTCCCCTTGGCGAGGTCGCCAAGCTGCAGCCGGCCGATGGCGATGCGGATCAGGCGCAGCACCTCGATGCCATGCGCCGCGAGCAGGCGGCGGATGTGGCGGTTGCGGCCTTCGTCGAGCACGATCTCCAGCCAGGCGGTGCGGCCACCGCTGCGCAAAAGCTCGATCGAACTGGCGGTCAGGGTCTCGCCGTCGACGGTCACGCCCGCGCGGAACTTGTCCAGCATCGCCTCATCCGGCACCGTGCCGATCTGCACGTGGTAGGTCTTGGGCAAATGCGAGGCCGGATCCATCAGCCGGTTCGCAAATTGTGTGTCGTTGGTCATCAACAGCAGGCCTTCGCTGGCCTTGTCGAGGCGGCCGACCGGAGAGACGAAGGGTAAATCGAGCCCTTCGAGGCAGGCATAGACGGTGTCGCGCTGTTGCGGGTCGTCGCGGGTGGTGACCAGCCCGCGCGGCTTGTTGAGGATGAGATAGACCTTGCGCTCGGCAACAATTTGCTCACCGTCGAGGACGATGCGGTCGCGGTTGAGGTCGACGCGCAGTGAGGCATTGCGCACCACCTTGCCGCCGACGCGCACGCGGCCTTCCGCGATCAGCACCTCGGCCTGCGTGCGCGAGCACAGGCCGAGCTTCGACAGCGCGCGGTTTAAGCTGACGCCGGGCGCCGCCTGCCTGCCGCTTGGTGGTGTCCGCCGTGGTGTCATGGTGCCGTCTGTGTTGGTGGAGCCGACAGATGCCACGGGCCGCGATGGCTTCGCAAGCCGTGCTGCTGCCTTCGTGCGCAGGGCATGAAGCAGTGAAGGCATCCGCACCGCCTGGAACGGCGATATTGTCGCCGCTGCATACGCGGTAGACTTGCACCGCATGAATGAGTCTGCCGCGCCGATCATCAAGACAATCGTCATCGCCGCCGCGCCGGCCAGCGTCTGGCATGCCAATCTCTACTGGGGGCCGACCTTGCAGATCCTGAAGGCGGTCTGCGAGCGCGCTTGAGGGCGGCGGGCGTCATCGCGGCGGATGGGTCATCCTGCCCTTACTCTTTGGGGTGTCGGGCGAGAGCCAGCGCGCGAATACGATCGGCGACGGCGCTGTCGACCGGGTTGTAGACGGTCAGGCTCAAATCCGGCCGGCCGTCGACCGCGAACCCCGAATATTCCAGCTCGATATCGCCGAGTTCCGGGTGCTTCAGGCGCTTTGTCCCGTCGCCGTGGCTGAGCACGTCGTTTTCGCGCCACAGCGCGGCAAACTCGGGGCTGACGCTGCAAAGCTCGTCAACGAGCTGGGCGACCTCTGAGACCGCGCCGGCGCGGGCCGCATCGGCGCGGAACGCTCCCACCACGAAACGGGCGAGGCCTTCCCAATCGTGCTGCTTGGCACGGATGACAGGGCTGCGGAACATGAAGCGCAGGATGTTGCGCTGGCCGGCGGGCAGGGCGCTGTAGTCGGTCAGCACGACCTGCGCGGCGCGGTTCCAGGCAACGACGTCCCAGGTGGCGGTCTTGATCAAAGCGGGGCTGGCATCGAGCGTGTCGATGAGGCGCTGCAGCCGGGGGCTGACGCCCTCGACGCCCCTGTAGCGGACCTCGGGCGGGCGCCCCAGCCCGAGCATGAAAAGATGTTCGCGTTCCGCCTCGGTCAGCAGCAGGCCCTTGGCGATGCGGTTGAGGACATCGGCCGAGGGCGCACCGCCTCGGCCCTGTTCCAGCCAGGTGTACCAGGTCGGGCTGATGTTGGCGCGCTGGGCGACCTCTTCGCGGCGCAGCCCCGGCGTGCGCCTGCGCCCGGAAAACCCGAACGATGCGGGATCGAGCCGGGTGCGCCGGTCTTTCAGGAACGCTGCCAGTGAGCCGGCGGAATTGGAGGGCATCCTGTTAGCCATTATACCATGATAGGGTCACTACTTTAATAGAATAATAGACCAGCAATATTACGCAGGCAACTATGCAGGAGATTTTGCATGCGTATCTTTCTCACCGGCGCGACCGGTTTCATCGGGTCGGCGATTGTTCCCGAACTCATCAACGCGGGCCACCAGGTGGTCGGCGTGACCCGCTCCGACGCCGGCGCCGAGGCGCTTGCCGCAGCCGGCGCCGAAGTGCATCGCGGAACCCTCGAGGATCCCGAGGGCTTGCGTGACGGCGCGGCCAAGGCGGAGGCCGTGATCCATACGGCGTTCGATCATGATTTTTCGCGGTTTGCCGACAACTGCGAAAAGGACAAGCGCGTCATCGCGGCACTCGGCGCCGCACTCGCCGGATCCGACCGGCCGCTGGTGATCACCTCCGGCGTCGGCATGGGCGGCCCCGGACACGGCCAGTTGGCCAGCGAGGACGTCTTCAACACCAGCCATCCCAATCCGCGCATCGCGTCGGAACTGGCCGGCAATGCCTTGCTGGAGGCAGGCGTCAATTTGTCGGTGGTGCGGCTGCCGCAGGTCCACAACCCGGTCAAACAGGGCCTCATCTCGCCGCTTATCGAGATCGCGCGTCAGAAGGGCGTCTCGGCCTATGTCGGCGAAGGCCGCAATCGCTTCTCCGCGGGCCATCTCCTCGACGCGGCGCGCCTCTATCGTCTCGCCGTGGAAAAGCGGCAGCCCGGCGCGCGCTATCACGCCGTCGGCGAGGAAGGCGTCGAGGTGCGCGAGATCGCCGCGACGGTTGGCCGGGGCCTGAAATTGCCGGTCGTTTCGATACCGCCGGAAAAGGCGGCGGAGCATTTCGGCTGGATGGGGATGTTCGCGTCCATGGATCTGCCGGCCTCCAGCCAGCTGACCCAGGCTCGGCTCGGCTGGCATCCGACCGGCCCGACGCTGATCGCCGATCTCGAAGCCATGCAATACGCCGCCTGACGGGCTGAAGCCTCGGCGACAAGGCTGGCGAGATACGGCTGGTAACAGTCAGGTTACCGGCCGTTTTGCGAGCGCTCAACCAGGCGTGACGGCGTAGCGCAGATGGACGACCCCGTGCGTCAGCGCCTCGCAGCTCTTCAGGGACAACTGCGTCTTGCCCGCCAGGCCGCTCTCGCCGAACTCGACGAAACCCTGGTTTGCCGCGCGCCCGTCGAGCGCCGGCGCGACGAGAAGGCTCAACTCATCGACGAGCCCTGCCGCGAGGAAAGAACCGTTGATGCCGGCACCGCCCTCGAGCAGCAGCCTGCGGATGCCGAATTCGCGGCCGAGAACCTCGACCATCGCCGAGAGATCGATGTCGGCGGTTTCCGCGACGACATAGGACACGCCGTCGGCGGCGAGCTCGGCCAGATGGCTGTCCGCGACGTCACGCCCGAGCAGCACCACGACATGGTCGCCGCCGATGTCGGGTTTGGAAAAGTGAAGCCTGCCCGAGGTATCGAGCGCCACGGCATAAATGCCCGCACCGGCCCGCGCGAAATGATAGGGCCGGTCGACCTTGCCGGCATTGGCCGGCGGATGCGCGACGGCCTTGCTCATCTCGGCCATGGTGACGCGGCCGACGATCCAGGCGTCGCCCGCGAGGTCATTGTGGATATGCTCATAGAGGCTCGACCATTCGGCCAGGGTGCCGTCGGGGCTCCTGGTGTAGCGGCTCGGGTGGAGGCTGCCGTCAAGGGATGCCAGCATATGGCAGATGATTTGCGGCTTCATGCAATTCTCCAAATCGTGGGCTTTGAAAGTTCAGGCCGTGTTGTCGTGCATATCGTTCTCCCAAAACCGGTGCCACTACTGGGCGATCCGCATTGTCCAGAAATAGTGCCGGACCCAGGGAATGGAAGCCAGGCGCGCCGATCATGCGAGACGGCCGCCACGCGGTGTTGGGGCAGCGCACCGGAGCCGATCGGCGAAGGGCAGGAAGCCCGCAATTCAAAAATCCGACAATTCCGATAAGTTGCCCGGCAGCTCTGTTATATCGATGTTGCACAAATGATTGACCCTGGGCTAGCATCCCCGCGCAGGCGTCGGTGGGAGGCTCTTTTTTACAGCGGCGGCCAGCTGGAGCGGCATGCGTTTTCGGGCGCAGGGAGGATGCTCCAACACTTTGAACCGACGCATGATCCTTCCTGAAACCGATCCCGGTTTTCGGGGGCGTGCGTTCTTGTGGAGGAGGATCCCATGAACAGACGCGAATTCCTGCTGTCGTCCGCGGCCTTTGGCGCCATGATGCTTGCCGCACCCTCGGTGTTTGCGCAGGACAAGCTCACCATCCTGGGCTCGGTGCCCAATCTCGGCTTTCCGTTCTTCGTGCACATGCTGAACGAGATCAAGGCGGAAGCCGCCGCGCAGGGCGTCAATTTGACCGAAAGCGACGGCCAGAACTCGGCCACCAAGCAGACCGCCGACATCGAGGCCGCCCTGGTGCAGAAGGTCAACGCCATCGTCATCTCGCCGCTCGACGTCAACGCGCTGGCGCCGGCGATCGAGGAAGCGGTCAAGGCCGGCGTTCCCGTGGTGACGATCGACCGCCGCGTCGACGGTGTCGAGGGTATTCTGGCCCATGTTGGCGCCGACAACGTCAAGGGCGGCGAGGCCGAAGCCCAGGCTATGGTGGCGGCGTTCCCCAACGGCGCCAAGATCTTCCATCTGCAGGGCCAGCCGGGTGCCGGCCCGGCGATCGACCGCAACAAGGGCGTGCACAATGTGCTCGATCCCCTGAAGGACAAGTACCAGATCGTCTTCGAGCAGACCGCCAATTTCGCCCGCGCCGAGGCGCTGTCGGTGACCGAGGCGGGGCTCGCCGCCAACGGCAAGCCGGACGCCATCGTCTGCGCCAATGACGATATGGCGCTGGGCGCCATGGAGGCCTGCGCGGCGCGCAACTTCACCGACGTCAAGATCTACGGCTTCGATGCGCTTCCCGAGGCGCTGGTCGCGGTGCGTGACGGCAAACTTGCCGGCACCGTCGAGCAATTCCCCGGCGAGCAGTCGCGCACGGCGGTCCGCATCGCGGTGGCGTTCGCCAAGGACAAGACCGAGCCCAAGGAGAAGCTGGTGCTGCTGACGCCGATCGTCATCGGCAAGGACAATCTCGACAAGGCGGAGCGGATTGGCGAGACGAAGTAGAACTTGGCGGGGATCGGCCGATTCGCAAAGCCGGCGGGACAGCACCCCCCTCTGTCCTGCCGGACATCTCCCCCGCAAGGGGGGAGATCGGCTGTTTGTTCTGCTTTCGCCAAATCTTCAACGCTGCAAGGAAGAGCGCCACAAATGACGCTGCCAATCTCCCCCCTTGCGGGGGAGATGTCCGGCAGGACAGAGGGGGGTGTTCAAGCGCTGACAGGGGCTGGTATGAACCGCAATCCGGGAGCACCCCTTGTCGCCAGCTGAAGCCAACGCCCCATCGCCCATCCTGCTCGCCGTCGAGGGCATCACCAAGCGTTTTTCCGGCGTGACCGCGCTGAGCGATGTCTCGCTCGACATCCGCACCGGCGAAATCCTCGGGCTGCTTGGCGAAAACGGCGCGGGCAAGTCGACGCTGCTGAAGATCCTGTCGGGCGTCATGCCGCCCTCCAGCGGGCACATCATCTTCGACGGGGCCGATTATCAGCCATCGAGCCCGCAGGATGCCAAGCGGCTCGGCATCGTCACCATCTATCAGGAGCTCAGCCTGATCCCGACGCTGACGGTGGCGGAGAACATTTTTATCGGCCGCGCGCCGCTCGGTCCGCTCGGACTGGTCAGCTGGCGGCGCATGGAGCGAGACTCCCGCGACATCATCGCCCGCGTCGGCCTGTCGATCGATCCGACGACACCGGTTTCAGCGCTGTCGGTGGCCGAACAGCAGCTGGTCGAGATTGCCCGTGCGCTGTCGCTGAAAAGCCGGCTGATCATCATGGACGAGCCGACATCGGCGCTGACCGAGACCGAGGTGCAGCGCCTGCTGTCGATCATGGATCGGCTGCGCAAGGACAAGGTCGCCATCATGTTCGTCACCCACCGGCTGGAGGAGGCCTCCGCCATCTGCGATCGCATGACGGTGCTGCGCGACGGCAGGCTGGCCGGGCATCTTAACCGCGAGGGTGGGCCAATCGCGCTGCCCAGGATCATCGAAAAGATGGTCGGCCGGGCGGCATCGGAGCTCTATGCGCGGCCGACGCAGCGCGCGGTCGCGGGTGATGTCGTGCTGTCGGTGCGCGGCCTGCGCACCGTGCGCGATCCCGAGGCGCCGCACGCCATCGTGCTCGACGGTGTCGACATCGACCTCAAGGCTGGCGAAATCCTCGGCGTCGCCGGCCTTGTCGGCTCGGGCCGCACGGAGCTGGCGCGCGCCATTTTCGGCGCCGACCGCATCGCGGCGGGTACGATCACGCTCGACGGCAAGCAAATCGCGCCGGCATCACCCGCCGATGCCATCGCGCTCGGCATCGGCCTGGTGCCGGAAGACCGCAAGCACCAGGCGATCTTTGCCGCACTCGGCATCCTGCCGAACTTTTCCGTCGCCTCGCTGGGCAGCTTCAGCAACGGCTTCGGCTTCATGGCCGAGCGGCGCGAGCGCGATGCGCTCGCCGGCTTCAGGAAGATGCTGTCGATCCGCATGGCTTCTGCCGAGCAGGCGATCGAGGGCCTGTCGGGCGGCAACCAGCAGAAGGTGGTCCTGGCACGCTGGCTGGCGCGCGATCCCAAGGTGCTGATCGTCGACGAGCCGACGCGCGGCGTCGATGTCGGAGCCAAGACGGAAGTGCACCAGATCCTGGTGCGGCTTGCGGCGCGCGGCATTGCGGTGATGATGATCTCGTCCGAACTGCCCGAGGTGCTGGCGGTTTCGGACCGCATCGTGACCATGCGCCGCGGACGCATCACCGGCGAGATGCCGGGCGTCGAGGCAAGCGAAGAAAGACTGATGGAACTGATGGCACTCGACCGCAAGGAGACACCATGAGCGTGGCGGAGGAACAGCGCGGCGGCATCAATTTCGCGCGGCTTTTGATGAGTTTCGGGCCGCTGCTGTTCCTGGTGGCTCTGATCGTCGTCTTCACCGTGCTGAAGCCGAGCTTCATGGACCCGATCAACCTGTTCAACATCACAAGGCAGATCTCGATCACCGGGCTGATCGCGCTCGGCATGACCTTCGTCATCCTGACCGCCGGCATCGACCTGTCGGTCGGCTCGCTGCTCGCCTTCTGCGGCATGGTCGCCGCCGTGGTGGCCAAGGGCGGCACCGCCAACACGCTGTCGCTGTCGACCTCCGGCACGCAAGGCTATGGCTGGTTCGCCGCGCTGCTCGCCGCCGTCGTTGTGGGGGCGGCGGCAGGCGGCGTGCAAGGGCTAGTCATCACCAGGCTGAAAGTGCCGCCCTTCGTCGTCACGCTGGGCGGGCTGACGGTGTTTCGCGGGCTGACGCTGACCATCTCCAATGGCGGCCCGATCTCGGGCTTCGACGCCTCGATGCGCTGGTTCGGCACCGGGCTGATCGGCCCCGTGCCGGTGCCGGCGCTCATCTTCGCGGCGGCCGCCATCCTGTGCCACATCGTGCTGCGCTACACGCGCTATGGCCGCGCCGTCTATGCCGTCGGCGGCAATGCCGAGGCGGCCCGCCTGTCAGGCCTGCGCGTCGACCGCATCCTGATCTCGGTTTACGTCATCGTCGGCTTCTTCGCCGGGCTCGCCGCCTTCGTGCTGTCGGCGCGGCTCAACTCATCCGAGGCGGTCGCCGGCATCGGCTACGAGTTGACGGTCATTTCGGCCGTCGTCATCGGCGGCACCTCGCTGTTCGGCGGCATCGGTTCGGTCGGCGGCACAGTGGTCGGCGCGGCATTGATCGGCGTGCTGCAGAACGGGCTGCAGTTCAACAACGTCTCCTCCTACACGCAAAGCATCGTCATCGGACTGATCCTGATCCTGGCGGTGGCGTTCGACCGGTGGCTGAAGTCGCGGGTGAGACGGTGAGAGAGGCGGGACGGGCGGCTACGCCGCCGGAGAGGCATTCGTCCAAGATGAGCAGGAAGTCATGAGGGCCCTTAGCCGAAAGGTTGGTAGGAAAGTCGATCAAGAGCATTGACAGCGGCGAGCCCGGATACGGAATTGGCATAAGCTTTTCCGATGAGGCGGGGACCACTGTAAATACCGAAGTGTCCGCACGTCTGGCGGATCACCATGCCAGATTGGTCGAACGTGTGACGATCACCAACGAGCAGGTGACCTTGCATCTCGCCGGCAACGGCTTTGTAGCCATTTCCTTGGATCGCGAGCGCTTCGCCGACGTGACCGAGGTGCGGGGCCTGGGAGGGTAGGGCGCCGAAGGCACCCGTCAGGCCCGGCGACGAACAAAGCGGCGATGGTTCCCGCGCCGGCCCTTATCCAGGTCTGAACCGTTGAGCGGGCAGTCTTGAACATTCCAAATCATGCACGTCGAACGATCGCCACCCGGGTGCAGTCTGGAAAGACAAGATAGCTGATGGAACCCGCAAATGGCTGGTCCAGTCCTCACGCCGCCTCGCGCGCCCAGAGCCGCTCGCTGTACCGCCGGAAGTAGCGCGCCACGAGCCGTTGCTGTTTGGCCCTGACGAGATCGGGCAGGCGCCGCTCCTGGCGCCAGCGCGGCATGTTGCGCCAGCAGGCGATGACGCGGGCGGCATCCTCGATGGCTTCCCCAGCCGATAGCGCCGGGCCGACCGCGGCCAGGAACAATATCTCCGACTGTTTCAGCTCGTCGATCATCGCCTTGCGCCTGATGTGATCCTGGCGGGCGTGGGCAATACCGTCGCGGCGGATGGCTTCGAAGGCTTCGAGCAGGGCAGGGCTGCCGCCGGTGTAACCGCAGGCGCGGGCGAAATCGGCGGCGTCCATCGTCACTCCCGGGCTTGATGTGGCGGTGGCTTACGCCTCCGACTTACATTTACGAGTTCATATAAGCATAACTCAAAGATATGTAGAAGAAAAACTTTTGGGAATGTTTGAAAACGGCGACTCGACTCCCGGCGCGAAACGCAGGAATATGCGAACAAATCAGGAACAAAAGGCGAAGGAGGGGCGATGGCATTGCCAGGCAGGGAACCAACAATCGCGCATGTCGCCTCGATCTCGGTCGAGTGCGCCGATTGCGGCCGCAACCGTTGGTGGCGGCCCGATCAGTTGAAGCGGTTCGGAGTGACGGGCAATACGCCGCTGGCCGCCTTGTCGGGCCGCATCGTCTGCTCGGCCTGCCGCGCCGACGGGCTGCCGGGAGCGACCGTTACGATCCAGGCGGCGTTCATCGACGAACGCCAGCGGGTGCGCAGCGAAGCGCGGATGCTGAGCGACCGGGAGGTGCCGCTGGAGGGGTCGCGGCGGGCTTGAGAAGGGCGCTGGTTCTGCCTTCTCCCCTTGTGGGAGAAGGAAGAGGCGCCCCACCTTCAATACCCCAGCAACTCCTTCAGCGGAATCACGCGCCAGACGTGCTTTATGGCGTAGCGGTTGAAGGTTAGCGTCTTTGGCGGATTGTACTGCTCGACCATCAGCTCACCCGCGGTGCGCTTGACCAGCTTCTTGATGAAGGCCTTGCCATTGCGCTCGTTTTCTTCCGGAAACGTCTCGATCACCACGTGGTCGCCGGGCACGGCGTCGCGGCCGCCGCAATAGATCAGGTCGCCGGGCTCGTAGCGCGGCACCATGGAATCACTCAGCACGTGCAGCGCGAACACTTTCGGCAGGTTGCGGACGCCCGGCGGGCGCTGGACGTAACCGGCTGGCTCACCGTTGAAGGTGAAATCGCCATCGTCGCCGCCGACGGCCGCGCCCAGCACCTCGATATCCATCGACCCGGCGGGCAAGGGTGCGGCATCGGTGACGATTTCGGCGTCGGCGACCGGGCCGGCATCGTCGAGGAAGACGACCTCGCCCCTGCCGAGTGCTACCGGATCGACGCGCAGGAAGGCGGCGGTCTTCAAGAGGTTCTCGGTCTTGGGCAGGTTGCGGCCGGTTTCCCAGTTGCCGACGGCGGCGACATCGGTGTCGTTGTGCTCGGCAATGTGGCGCATGACCAGGCCGCGCTGCTTGCGCGCCTTGCGGATCGCCGCCCCGACCTTGATCGACAGTTCCGTTTTTGCCATGGCACTCATGTGAGCGATGAAAGCGGCTCTCGTCTATGAAAGAATGGCTTGCATCTATTTTTGAGTTATGCTTATATATGGCCATGCAAAACCTGTCCAGCTTTCATGGTGCCGAGGCGCCTGCCTCACATGAGGCGCATCTGGCGCCTGTCGGCACCCTTCCGTCCTGGCCGTCCTCCTCCCCGGCCGGGGCGAAGCCCGAGGCTTGGTGCTTCAATGCACCAGCCTTGGGTCCGGTCCGCCCGTCCCTGGCGACCGGAACGGCCGGAGCCGCCGCTCCCCTCGGCTCCGGCCCCCAATTCGACCGGTATGGCGCTGGCTTGCCCGCCCGGTCGTGCATCCGCACCCAAGACGGCACCGTCATCCTGATCGACAGGCTGACGGGCAGGGCGGTTTCCGCTCCCGACAGAAAAACCGCCGAGGCGCGGCTTTCGCGCCTCGTCGAACCGGCCGGGCCGCGAAGCCGGTCCGGCTGAGCCAGCGCCCGCCGGCCCTCGAACCACAACCCCTTACCGCGATCCGGCCAACCGGGCCCGACCGCCTGCCTGGCGGCGCGCGGCCGAAGGCAGAACCTTGGATGGAGTCTGGAAATGGCAAGCTATACCGACGCGGAATTGCACGAGATCGCCCGCTGGCTGAAGGACGGGCTTTGCGCCTCCAGGATCGCGATGGCATTCAGCGCGCTGCGCGGCGCGCGCGTGTCGCGCAATGCCATCATCGGCATCGTGCACCGCAACGCCATGCTGGACGCGATCGGCTTTGCCAATGGCAAGGGGCCGCCGGTCGGGGCCAAGCGGGCCGCGGGCAAGTATGCTGGAAGCAAGCTGGCAAATGGCATGCCGGCGCAGGGCATGGCGAGCGCCAAGCCGGCCGCCGGCATGATCGACGCCGCCACCAGCGGTCCCGGCGTGTGCAAGACGGCCGCAGGGCCTAAGCGCGACCCTTCGCCGGCGTGGCTGCCGCCGCGCCTGTTCGTGCGCGAGGTGGGCGTGCTGATCGCCGACGGTGAGACCTACCGTTTCAAGGTGCCGGTGCCGCCGCGTGCGCCCGTCGGCCGCCAGCCGCATGGCGTGGCGATGCGTTTCATCGACTGCCTGTTTTCCCGCTGCCGCGCGCCGCTGGACCTGGCGCTGCAAGAGGACCCCGATAACGACGTGCCGGGCGGCCGGCCGGACGCCGACATGCTGTGCTGCGGCATGCGGACTGGGGCGCTGAAAAGCTACTGCACCTACCACCAGGCGCGCTTCCAGCGCCGCGTGTTTGTGGCGGGATGAGCATCCCTTTTCCGTTCACGGGGAGAAGTGCCGGCAGGCGGATGAGGGACGGCGCGCTGACGTGGCGGATTGAGAGCGGATATGAACTTCAAGCGTCCGATGCCAATTGCGAAGCGCTGGCGCCGCCCCCAATTGCCCTGCCGGGCGTTCGTTGTTCGAAAAGCCAAGCAATTGGCTTTTCGTCCCCTGCGCGGACCACGCCTCGTAAACGGGGAGAAAGAGGCGGAAAAGCCGCCGCAAGCCTATTTAGGCACCTGCCGACCCTGTTTGGGCATGCGGCCTTGCATGGTCTTGGCCTCGAGCGTCATGGCTGGCCCACCTTCGGCCACCAGTATGTTGGCCACCCGGGCAAAGCCGGTGAACACTTTCATGGCGTCGGCTTCGGAAATCTGCGCGGCGATTGCCGCGCCGCAGGCGTTGAGGGCGCTGCGGTACACATGACCGCGCCGCTCAAGCGGCCAGCGCTGCAGGAAATCGGCGGCTTCGCTGACGCTGTCGATCTCTTCGATCTCCCCGTCCATCCGCACCTTGAGCGGCACTCCTGTCTTCATGGTACCCACGGCGTTCACCTTCGCTCTGCGCGCGGCTTCAGCTACCGCGCTCGTAAACGCGCCGCGCCGGCGGGCGGTTGCATCAATTTTTCGGCCCGTGCGCGCCTCTCACGGGCTGGTCACGGCGTCCAGCCAGTCATGGGCGCGGCTTTTCGGCTTGGTCACCAGTATGTTCTGTTGCCTGGCCGCCTTGGTGAGGGCGTTGAAGGCGATGCGCTGGCAGCAGGTGCCGTCGACGGCGAGCGCAACGAGCCGGGCCGCCTCGACATAGCCAGGTGCTGTCTTGTCGGGCCATTTCTGCCTGAGCGCCCCGGCGGCCTCGGCCACCGAGCCGACCAGCATGGTTGTGTTGTCGCAAAAGCGCAGGGTAACCGGCATGAAGGCTGTCATCGGCATCTCTCCCGTAGACGCGGCATAACGTCGAAAATTCGCGCTGGTTCCATTAGCCCGGATGTCGGCATGGAGGCGCTGCCATCCAGCGAACGGCCCTTCATGCAGCTTTATGTCTCCAATTTCATCGGCGACATGTTGCTACTCTCCACCGATCGGGTCGGCGCCTACATGCTGCTCTTGTTGGCGATGATAGGTCGGCGGGACAGCCCTGGCCTGCCGGCCATCTTCCCACGAGGGGAGAGAATGGCCCGGCAGGGCAGAGGGGCGCGCAAAGGATCGCCAGTTCCATTCCATCCCAACACCCTAACCGAGGACCTCAGCCATGCCCAGGAAAACCAAAGCCGCCAAACCGCAGGCGCCGAAACTGCCGAAGGGCGAGGCCGAGCAGGTGCGCATTCGCCGCGAGGTCGGCCATGATTTCGCGCTCAGGGATGACGCCTTCGGCCGCAAGCGGCTGGCCGCCGGCACGCTGGAGGCAAGGCGGGTCTACGAGGTGTCGAATGACGGCTTCACATCCACCGGCGGCATCGTGCGGATGCGCACCATCGATCCGCTGATCGGCATCACCTCGCTGTCGCGCCAGCAGCGCGAGGCCGGGCTGCGCTACCGCGAGGATTTCCGCTGCAGCCAGCAGGCAAGCGTCAAGCCGATGCGCTGGACCGAGCGCGTCGATGGCGGCCACCACGGCGGTGGCATCGCCGACAGCGTGCTCGACGCCGGCCGTGCCCACGCCGCCGCCACCAGGGCGCTGGGCCACTGGGAGGTGGCCGCCGTGGTCCAGAAGGTCTGCTGCGCCGGTGGGTCCATCAAGGGGGTGGCGGAGCAGACCGGCGAGGGCCGGGATGTGGTGACGAAGCTGCTGAAGGTCGGGCTGGATCTGCTGGCGGTGCACTATGGGATGATGATGGGGAGGCGGTAAATGGGGCAAGAGGCGATCCGACCGGCAATGCCGGCCGGATCGGTTTTCACAAGATCAGGTTATCCGCAGACGCGAATCTCCTCGATGATCCTGTGATGGTGGCGCCAGTGCCTCACCAGTTCGATGTGGCAACGGTGGTGTCGGTGGTGTCGGTGGTAATAACGCGGCCTGTAGCCGTTGTCGTAAGTGTCGTACTGGTAATAAGGACGATACACATAGCGATCGCCGTAGTCACCGTAATAGTCGTCGTAATAGTTGTCGGCATAGCCACCGATGCCGATAGTGATACGACTGCGGGCATCAGCGGGGGCAATCATCGCCGCCGCCGAAGCAATGGCGATAACCGAAACAAGCAGGAGCTTCTTCATAGCTACCTCCTTTTCAAGGTTGACCTAATATAACCCCCGAGACGCGGCCGCGTTCCACGGATTCGTAAGACAAAGGATACGGATACCGGCGCGCGAGAGCCCTGGACCGCTGCGGTCGGTGTTCCTGGCGCGCCATCAAAAGAAATTTTCCGGCATGCATTGATTGGCAGGGCCGGGTCCACCCCTCATGTGCCTGCCACCCGGCCTTTCGCAGGCTCAGGGCGTCCGAGAAAAGCCAAACAATTGGCTTTCGCTGCGCGAGCCGCTTCTCACCCCACTCTCAAAACAGCGCCTGCTCCAACGGTCCCTCCAGCGTCTCGGCAAAGGCTGTTGCCAGATGATGCCGGTCACGAAACGCGAGTTGGCCCGATATGACGACATGGCAGGCGGTCGGGCCGCAGAAGCGGTCGGTGAGGTCGATGTAGCGCGTGTCAGGCACGCTGTTCACGACGGCGCGCTCGGCGGCCGCGGCGCTGTCGTTGGCGGCCTCGATCCTGGGCGTGTCGCAGTGCGGCGAGGGTGCTTCGCGCCACCACAAAGCGCGCGCCACGCAGGAATCGGCGAAGCTGGCGTTGATCGGCGTGTCGCGAATGACAGCCGTCTCGACGCCGGCCCGGCTGAATGCCTGCAAGGTCGAGCGCAGGCCGGCCTGCCAGCGCGCTGTTTCGGCTGCGCGGCTGGTGGCGGGCATGTCGCGGATCAGATTGCCGATCGAGAATTCGGAGATCACCACCAGGCGCGGCTTGAGGCGGATGATGTCTGATATCGCCTGCTCGCGCCAAGCGTCGCATTCCGTGTAGTCGCGCTTCAGCACGGCATTGAAGGTGGAGAGCCGCGAGGCGCGGCACGAGGATTTGAGATAGGTGATCACCTTGGTGTCGTTGCGCTTCGCCGCTTCGATCAGCGGCGTCGACCAGTGATCGGCATGCGAATCGCCGAACAGCACGATGGTGTGGGTGGCGTCCGCCGCGCCGAACACGCAAGGTTTTGGCGTCACCGTGTGGAAGTCGAGCAGGCAGCTCTTGTCGGTGGCGCGCACGATGGAAGGTTTTTCGGCCGCCTGCTCGATGCCGCGCTGCGCAGTGTCGATGTTGCGCGCGGCCAGGTGCGCATTGGCATAGGCGACCGCCACGCCGGCACCGGTGAGGGCAACGGCCGGGATCAGCGCCCGGGCGCCCGCCGCCAGCCAAGCGCCACGCCGGGCGGGGTTCTCGATCAGATGATAGGTGAGCACCGACAGCGACAGCGCCAGCACGCCGCAGCCCAGTCGCTGCTGGACGGATAGGTCCGGCACCAGCATGCCGGCATAGACGATGACCGGCCAGTGCCACAGGTAGAGTGAATAGGAGAGCGTGCCGATCCATTGCAAAGGCGGCAGCGACAGAGCGGCGGCCGGCGCAAAAGCCTGCCAGCCGGTCCGCTGTTCGGCCTGCCTGCCGGTCTGTTCCGCGCCGGCGCCGCTCAGCAGCACCAGCACGGTGCCGGCAACCGGCAGCAGGGCACGCCAGCCGGGGAAGGGCAGGTTCTCGCTCAACAAGAGATACGCCGCCGCGATCAGCACCAGGCCGAGCCAGCCCAGTGCAGCCAGCAGCCCTGCGCGGCACCGCAGGAAAGCCACCGGCGCCAGCGTCGCCAGGCCGCCGACGGCGAACTCCCAGGCGCGCAGCGGCGAGAAATAGAACGCCCAGGCAGGTGCTGCGCTGGTCAGCCACAGGCAGGCGGCGAACGAGGCGAGGCCGGCGACGCCGATTAAGGCCGCAGCCGTTCGCCGGCCAGGACGCAGCCATGCGGCCAGCAGAAGCAGTGCCGGCCAGGCCAGGTAGAACTGCTCCTCCACCGACAGCGACCAGAAGTGGATGAACGGATTGCTGGCGGCATCGGCGGCGAAATAATCGAACGACCAGCGCAGCAGCCACAAATTGATGGTGTAGGCGGAGGCAAACATGGCGCCGCGCGAGTAGAGCGCCTGCTCTTGCGGCGCCAGGATGAAGTAGCCGGCGGCGAGCGTGGCCAGGATGACGAACAGGGCTGCCGGCAGAAGCCGCCGCGCGCGCCTGGCATAGAAGCGCCAGAGATCGAGCCGGCCGGTCTCGGCGATCTCCCGCATGAGGTGGGTTGATATCAGCCAGCCGGAAATGACGAAGAAGATATCGACGCCGGCAAAGCCGCCGGGCAGCGCGGTGAGGCCGAAATGATAGGCGACGACGCCGCCGACGGCGAGGGCGCGCAATCCTTGTATGTCCGGCCGGAACGCAGCTGCCACGATAAATCCTTCGTGCAAGCCCAGCCCAGCCCTTGGCAGTGTGGATCAATCGGGCTGATATCGCAATGCAACAAATCTATCGCAGTGCAACATGGCGGAATAGGGAGGCGACACGGAATGCGCCGGTTGCCGCGAGACGGTAAGGAACCAGGGTGAGCCGGCGTCAATTGACGACCGTGGTGCCTTCATGTTGGCAAAGTCAGCGCCGCCCCTCATCGCCCGCCGGGCACTTCTCCCCGTATAATGACGAGGAGAAGGGCAGTCATCGATGGCTCCGCTGATTTGCCTGCGTCGCGGAAGAAGAGCCCAGGTTGCGGCGAGTCACCTTCTCCCCGTCACCATACGGGAAGAAGGTATCGGCAGGCGGATGAGGGGCAGCGCTGACCCTCATCGATCCAGTGGGCGCCTACTTGCTGCCACCGATCGCTTTCGCGTTGCTGCAGAATTCCGGATGGGTGTTGGTGGGGTTGGCGTTCTTGGACTCGTCCTCGCAGGCCTTCATCATCGCCGTCTGGTCGTCCGGCGTCAGCGCCTTCCAGGCTGTTGCGAAGGCGTCATTGCTGACCATCGTCTTCATGCTGGAGTCGGTGTAGAAGGGCTGCATCTTGGCCGGATCGTCGAGAGCCGACGTGCCAGTGTCGCCGGCAGCCAGAGCCGAGCCGGCAACCATCGAAAGCGTCATCGCGCCGAAACAGATCATCTTGATTTTCATGGTGTCATCCTCCTGTTGCTTTGAGATCGTAGAGTAACGATCGTCCTGAAAAACGACAGGTTCGGATGAAAGTTCCAAGATTCAGGCCATCTCGGGTAAAATACAATCGGAAAGAAATTGAAACTTTTTCGGATTTTGCTCGTTTCGGCCAAAGCGGGATTCCATGACAGGAATCATTTGCCGCGCAATTAGGATTGCGCGGTGGTCATGCCCAAGGGGGCCCCCTGTATTTACCGGTCTGGACAATAGGGAAATTGTACGATTCGTACAATCCGGCTATCCAAGCCGCGCGAATGGGCGTATTGCCGGTGGCAAGAGCGACCTCGGATCGGCCTCTCGACATCATGCGATGGAGGGCGGTTTGGATCATATCGATCTGCTCAAGCTTCTGGACTACACGCACGCTCAATTGAGCACGATACGCCAGGTGCTCGCGGCAAGCGGCCACGCCGACACCATGTTCGCCATCGATTGTCTTCTCGGCGCGGCGGCCGAACAGACCAGATGCAAGCTCGCGAGCCTTGAACACGCCGGGATGCCGGTTGGCCGGCACGGCGCGTGGGATGCATGTGGGGAGGCACGGGCCGACGAGATCATGCCGTTGGGCAAGCCGGCCACGGGGAGCCCGAAACCGCGGGCCAGGCGCGCGTCTTGAGCCTTTTCTCAGCCCTCCTTCGAGCATCCGGGCACAACGGACGAGTTCGAAGGGCTTTGGCACCAGATCAGCATGCCACCTTACTCGTTGCCTCTGCCGCTGGTCATCCAAGCGGCGGATAATATCGACCGCGGCACCGGTTGCGCCGCGACTGTCGAGACGCTGCAGGTCCCAAAGCCTGACAACGAAACTTGATATGTCAGGCTGCGCCGATCTCGCCGATCAGCCTGACGTATTCGGCCTCGGGGTCGCCGTAACTGCCATTGGCGAGCTCGATCAGCCCGGCGCGGTCGCGAATGATGATCTCGCCCCGGCGCGCCCGGATCAGCGCGCGACCTTCGAGCAGCTGGAGGGCGACGGTGACGCCTGGCCGCCTGACGCCAAGCATGATGGCCAGGAATTCGTGTGTGATGGTGAGGTGTTCGCCGGGAACCCGGTCGTCGCACATGAGCAGCCACCGCGCCAACCGCTCCTCCAGCTTTAGCCGTGCGTTGACGAGCGCGGTGCAGCCGGTCTGGGTCTGGAGCGTGTTGACGAAGCGCAGCAGGAACATGCGCAAGGTCGCGCTTGCCGCCAATGCCGCTTTGAAAGGGCCGGCTTCGATGCGGATCGCTTCGCCTTCGAGCTGCACAAAGCAAGCATGCGCGGAACGGTCGTCGCCCATCACCAGGCAAGATCCGGTCATGCCTTCGAAGCCAATGAAGCCCACTTCGGCCTCGTGGCCGCTCGTCGTCCTGGCGACCACCGAGCCAATGCCCTGTTCGATGAAGTAGACGGCTTCGATCGGGACATTGGGAGTCGCCAGCATCTTACGCAACGGCAAATCGCAGCGCTGCATATGCGGCTGGAGCAGCGCGAGGTCATCCGCACTCATCCGCCTCAACAGCTCATTCCGGTGTTGATGGTTTTTGCTGGAATCCGGCTTATCCGAATTAGTCATGGCACAGCCCAATGCAGGGCAAGAGCCATCCGATCTCCCAGCCGTCCGCGCCCGTAAAAACGTGCGGACGATCACCTGTGTATAGGGGCTTTGGACAAAAAAATCTAGGAATTCGATTCACGGCGCCCCCCAACGCCGCTCGCATACGAAAAGATCGACCCAAACGTTAGTGTCGGAAACGTACCAAGCGCCGCTTGGTACAAAACCGACATATTGTCCGAGAAAGGCGGATCACGTTGTCTGGGACGCGGATCGCGGGGCGGGGCCAATAAAATCCGCCGGCTAACGACAAAGGCGCCATCTGATATCCGGCCCTGCAAACCCTTCGAAAGCCAGCCAACGGCACAGTTTGCCGGGGGAGAATTGTACGATCCATACAGTGACTACGCCAATATTGACTCTCCCCGCAGGCAAATTAGATTTTCCACCACAGCGTCTGGCAAGTGGGGCGCTGCTCGGAGTGGGGGTTTCTCATGTCGAGCCTTAACAAGCGCCATCCCTGCTTTCATCCTTCCGACCTGCAGCTGTGCCAACGCGTCTTCGATCAGGTCTGCTTCGAACGCAAACTTGACCGGATGTCGCTGGAGCCGGACGTGCAGGAGCTGGCAGCCACGGTGTTTGCTCTTTTCGAGGATGGCTGCAGCAATGAAACCGAATTGCTCGACAGTTTCAGGCGAACACGCCAATGACCAAGGTCAGGGTCACGTCCTCGACGCCCGGGGTTGAAAACGAGCCTTACGACGCCGCGGTCTTCGCAAAGAAATACGGCATGTCGGAGAAAGCCGCGAAGGTCGTGCTGTTCGCAAATGGACCGTCTAGAATGGCTTGCGACGCTGCCGCGCGCTCCTTTATGGAAGCGGTCGCGCGCAGGTCGAAAAAGCAGCCATGAATGCTGAAGATGTGCCGAGGCCGACCGCCGTTTCCATCGAGCGTATCGATTGCCAGTGGGCCGTCCAGATCGTCGAGGACGGTAAAATCACACGGCGTCTGTTCGAGTAAGAGCAATTCGTCCGGAATTTTGCTGCTGGTCAGCGTCCTCTCGTTGGCCTGCCTGTGATGGACGGCACATGAGGCGCCGCAGAAAATCACGGGCAAGGCCATTTAGGCGCGTGCCCTCCAGAACCGCTGGTTCAGGGTGGTCCACGAAGCGAGGGGTGTTCGAATACGTTGAGACAAGCTCACCTCACGTCGATCGTTTTGCGTGTCGTCTTTCGCGCGCCGGGCTTGCGCTTTGCCGCTCCGGTCGAAGCCGGCGCCTCCGAGGAAAGCCGCAGTTCTCGCAGCCGCGCCGTCTTTGCCTCACGCGCCTGGCGCTCGATGGCGATGATCGATTGCGCCTCGCGGGTGGCACGTTCGATCCGGTCTTTATCCTGAGGCAGTCGGGTCAAGGAAGTTCTCCCCTTTCGGTGGCACTCAAAATGCCGGCCGAGAGGAAATGTTCCGGCGACAAGTCGTCCAGGACGGAAAAAATATCATCCCGGTCCGATCTCATTTGTCATTGAGCGCATGCGCATAGCCGCGAGGGGGGCGCCGGCCACGAAACGGGTTAGGCCGACCAAGGGCAACGGGCTCTGTCTCGGTCTTCAGTCCCCCGAACCAGTCTCTCCCAAAAGCCTGATATATTCAGTTTCCGGCTCCCCATATCCGCCATTGGCCAGCGCAATCAGTCCAGGGCGGTCCAGTATGACGACCTCACCCCGGCGCGACCGGATCAGAGCAAGACCTTCCAATTCTTGAAGGGCGATGGTGACGCCTGGCCGTCTTACGCCCAGCATCGTGGCGAGGAACTCGTGGGTGATGGAAAATCGCACCCCCACCACGCGGTCATCGCACATCAGCAGCCACCGAGCCAGGCGGTCCGCCAACTTCAGCCGCGCGTTGACAAGCGCAGTACATCCGGTCTGGGTCTGTAAAGAATTGACGAAGCGCAACAGGAACAATCGCAACGTGGGACTGGTCGTTAAAGCCGCATTGAAGCTGCCTGCGTCAATGCGCATTGCTTCGCCTTCGAGTTGCACGAAGCAGGCTTGCGGTGCGCGGTCGTCGGCCATCACCAGCGAATACCCAGCCATCCCCTCAAAGCCGATGAACCCGATCTCGGCCTCGCGTCCGCTGGACGTGCGCGCGACGACCGACGCAATTCCGCGCTCTATGAAATAAACGGCTTCAATAGGCACGTCGGGCGTCACGAGGGACATTCTCAGCGGCAGGGCTACCCGGTGCAAACTCGGCTCAAGCAGCGCAAGGTCCTCGGCGGTCATCCTCCGCAGCAATTCATTTCGGAATCTTGACTGAGAGGAGGTCTCACAAGCCGGTGCCTGGTCAGTGGCAGTCGATTTTGGAATTTCGCAGTTCAAAGTGTAACTCCCGCAGGGCGGGAGTACGATCGACACTCTCAAGCGCCAGCGCCCGTTCAGTGGCCAGCGACAGAAACACTGTACGCTTCCGACAATCGGTTAGCGAGTCATTAGAAACGCTGCTTGAGAACCGCTGCTTGCTTGCATCTTTTCCCTGGAGGGCGTGGCGACGAATTGGCGGAGTGATCAGCACCATCAGCTTGAGGGAAGCGCGATGCTCCACCGCCACCTGAAGCAATTGTCTCGGCAGGGTATGGTTTCGCAAACTGTCCGAAAGCGTACCCAGAGACCCGCGCAATTGTTCGCCTGGCGGTAACTCGCTAGGTTTCCAGCGCGGCGGATCTCAGGAGCGCCTTGGCCGACGCGGGATCCGGCCCCCCGCCCAACCTGACCCTGCGTCGGCCAGCGATAAAGGTGCCTCGATCGCCGGGCCCATGTGAACGAGGACGCTTGATGCCGAGAGACAGACTCGTCTGATGCCAAGAGACAGATTTGAGTGCCTGCAGGAAACCTCTGGCAGCTGGATGGTGTGGGACTACAAGAGCGGCGCTCCGGCAAGGCTGGGCGGCGCCGAGTTGCAAGGCCAGGACAAGCATCGGGCCGAGATAGCGCGCGACATCCTCAGGCGGATATTTCGGACCGGCCGGGATCCGGTCAAGGACGAGGCCACGGACACATGATGCGACTGGCCGTGCGTAATGAAAAACCCCGCCGGCCGGAGCCTGATGGGGTATTTGATTGGAGGAATTCCGGATCGAATGAGAAACGATCCGGGTGAAACACGCAAACGCCGCGCAAAGGTTCCAGCGCCGGCATGGCCCTGGAGTCGCGCTCTGGCGCTGAAGTTCGTCGCGGGACCGCTCTGGTCGGCGTCAGTCCGCCGACCCCGATGACGGGATTTGCTGCGCCGTCATGGCCGACAGCTTCTGCCGTTTGACCAGCACCGGCTTTTCATAGGTCTTCTTCATGGCTTCCCTCCGCAAAGTTCGATCGCGGCAGCGTCGTCGCCGGCCTCCTTCTTGTCAAGACGTCAAGGGTGGGCGAGGCGGGCAGGCATGTCCCCAGCCGCCAGCGCCGAAAACCTGGCTCAGTTCCTGTCGGCCGGCTTGGAGCGCATGCGCGACACCGTCTCGCGCTCGGCGCGCTTGGAGCGCAGCGGCGGCAGGCCGCGGTCGATCAGGTCCATGTCCTCCAGGACCATGTCGCCCATGCGCTTGAAGGCGATGTCGAGCGCGCCGGCGCGGTGGGCCGAGCGCAGGAAGCCGGGCAGGGCGCGCACCGGGTGATCCGGCGCCAGCGGTTCTTCCGGGAAGACGTCGCTGGCGGCGACGATATGGCCGCTCTTCACCGCCGCCATCAGCGCCGGAAAATCGACGACGCCGGCGCGGCTGAGCAGGATGAAGGCGGCGCCCTTGCGCATGCTGGCGAAGGCCTCGGTGCCGAGAAAGCCCTGGTTCTCGCTGGTCACCGAGGCGACGACGAAGACGAAATCGCTGGTCGACAGCACATCGCCGAGCGACGCCGGCTCGACGCCATTGTCGATGAGGATCGATGGCGGCAGCCAGGGATCGAAGACTTTGGTGCGGGTGCGGAAGCCCGACAGCAGCCGGTTCAGCGCGCGGCCGAGATCGCCGAAGCCGATGATGCCGACATCGGCGCCGGACAAGAGCCGCGCCGTCTGGTTGCCATCGCCGCCCCACAACTCCTTGCCGTTCCGGAAGGCGAGGTCGGCATCGACGATGTTACGGGCGAGGTTGAGCGCCATGGCCAGGCCAAGCTCGGCCACCGGTTCGGCAAAGACGAGGCCGGTGGTGACGACATGGATGCCGCGTTGAAACAGCGTTTCGTAGGGCATGTTGTTGATCAAATTGGTCTCGACATTGAAGACGCAGCGCAGCGCTTTCATCGCTTCCAGCGTCCGCGGCGAGATCGGCGGCTGGCCGACGATGTAGCGGGCCTCTCCCAGCACATCGGCCGGCAGTTTTGCAACGCCGTCGGCGGTGGTCTCGACGACACGGTATTTTGACTTGAGACGCGCCAGTTGCGGCGGTGTGAAGATGAGGTCGAGCGTGCGTGGCTCCGGCGCGCTGATGACCAGCGGCAAGGCATTGTTCGACATGATGATTCCTCCCGGCGCGATCCGCATCACGCTTTCTCGGGGCATTAATTACCTCGGATTAAACGATTTACAACCACGAAAAATCGATTTACTCACATCGGTGGCGGACAAGAATACTGACGTCCGCGCCTCGGGAGGAGGACCAATGGCGCATAGGCAGGCCCAGCAGCGGCGTCCGTCGATCCACGACGTGGCAAGCCGTGCCGGCGTGTCGGCCGCCACAGTCTCCAAGGTCATGGCCGGCGTCACCACGGTGAAGCCCGAGAACGCGCAGCGCGTCCTCGACGCCGTCGAGCTGTTGGGCTACCGCATCGATCCGCTGGCTTCCGACATGCGCCGGGCCAAGCGCCGCATCATCGGCGCCATCATGCCCGAGTTCGAAAGCGAGTTCTTCGGCCAGATGATCACCCAGCTCGAAAGCCTCGCCGAGCAGCGCGGCTACACGCTGGTGGCGGCATCGAGCCGTGAATCCGAGGCACGCGAAAAGGAGATCCTGTCGCGCATGCATGACTGGCGTGTTGCCGGTGTCGTGCTGGCGCCGGTGCGCAACGAGCATGGCCCGGCGGCCGCGTTCATGAAGGCCAACGGCATGACCGGCGTGCTGATCGACCGCGTGCTGTCCGACGACGCCTTCGACACCGTATCGGCCGACAGTGCTTCCGCGAGCGCCGAGGTGGCGCGCGAACTGATCGGCAAGGGCCACCGCCACATCCTGGTGGTCGGCCTCGGCGAACAGGCGGCCACGATGCGCGCCCGCCTCGAGGGCTTTCGCGCCACCGCACGGGCGCTGGTGCCGGATGTGCGCATCGACGTCGTGCTTGCCGAAACCGATGTCGAACCGCTCAGGGCGCAGTTGCGCGACTATTTTGCAAAGGGAGAGCGGCCGACAGCGGTCTACTCGCTGTTCCTCAAGGGTACGCTGGTGGCGCTCTCCGAATTCCGCCGGCGCGGCTGGCACTGCCCCAACGACATTTCGCTGGTCGGCTTCGATGACGCCGAATGGATGCAGGTGACATGGCCGGCCATCGCCGCCGTGGTGCAGCCGGTGCGCCAGATCGCCGGCCACGCCATGGAGGCCTTGTTTGCCAGGATCGGAGGTGGGGAGGGGCCGCCGATCGCGCGGCTCGAGCCTTGTAAGGTTTTGATGCGGGAATCCGTTGGCTCGGCAAGCTTGTCACAGCCAAAACCGACATGAACGAATTCGTCGGCCATCGTCGGCGGCGACATCAGCGCAGCGACGCACGCACAAAGAGCCCAGAGCTGATGAATATCTTGGGGCTGCAAACCTTGTGATTGCGCGGTCCGGCGGCGCCGACAACATCTTCATCCATCTCGACACCTATCACATGCACATCGAGGAGAAGAGTTTCGAGGCCGGCTCGCGACGACGTACGACGAGCCTCAGTTGCATGACGCCCTCGAAGCGGGCCTCGGGTGTCGATGTCGGGAACGGACTTCAGCCTTGTTCGTTGAAATGGCAATTCGCCGATCGGACTCGGCGGGTGGATTCAGCAGAACGAAGGAGAGAGTCATGGCCAGCGAAGCCGACCGCGATCCACTGCACCATACCCAGAAGATGCAGGCACGCCTGCAGGACACCATAGATCATCTTCGCGAGGACATCGGCAAGGTGGACGAGCCCAAGTTCAAGGCGATGTTCGAAACCGCGGCAGAAGTCCTCGGCGGCCTGAAAAAGGCCTTCAGTGACTACGAACAAAAGAATGAGGCCGCCTGGCGCTGACTCCTGCTGGATGCTGTCGAGTTATTGGATGCCGTCCAAATGGTGGACGCGCGTCACGTGGGGGAGTTCCGGAAACGTGATGGGTGCTGTTTCAGCCCACCGCTCACTGACAGGTTTTCCAGTCAGGGAGGGGCAGCACTGTTTCTTCAGTTTATCGAAGATGTCGAAGCGCCAACGCCTTTCTAGATACTGTCGAGCGGAGGGCGGACGTCTAGGCTCGTTTCTCCGGAATAGGCTCGAGCGTCCGCCTCGGCGAAAAGTGTCTGATCTTGCGGCCGACTATAATCAGGCGACGGGCGGTGTTGTTGCGCAGCCGGCGGATACGCCATTCCAATCCGGTCTCGGTGGTGATTGCCTTGGCGTAGAGGCTGGAGCGCATGGCGGTAGCGTCGGCGGCGATCTTGATCGGGTCGTCGTAGAAGGCACAGATCTTGTCGACGCCCATGCCAGGCGTTTCCAGCCAAGCGGGGATGTGGGTCGACAGGCGATCGACATCGGTAGCCACCCGGCGGATGCCGTCACCTTGCGCTGGGCATGTCGTGGAGAACGCGTCGCCTATGAAGACGACGCCGCTCCGGCGGTGGCCACTGGTGGTCGTCAGGCTGACCTGTCTCAATTCGACCGGGCTGGCGACGGCGAAGTTGCCGCATTGCGCTGATATCTCGGGCATCAGTTGCAGAAGCATTTGTTGCGGGTCCGCGCGAAACGCCTGCGTCCACGCCTCGGCAACGGTCCGGTAGACAAACATGTTTGCCCGCATCCGATTGCCGATCCGGAAGACGGTAAGAAAGGCAATGCGGTGCCCAATGCGCCTGGGGTAGAAGGTGAGGGAACGAGAACCGAATTCCTGCGGCGAGGTCGCCAGGTCGAATCCGATCGACAGCGAATGCGCCTTCGACTGCTCAACGCGCTCCACCCCGATGGCGCGCCGCACCGCTTCGCTGTAGCCGGTGGCCACAACCAGCAGCCTGGCGTCAATGACGGTGCCGTTGGTGAGCACAAGGCGCTGCCGGTCCAGCCCAGTTGAGACCTCGGCGACCTTGCCGACCGTCAGCGGCACTTCCGGCGGCAGGGCCTCGCGCAGGCCATTTACCAGCGGGCCGTAGGAGAATCCGAACTCCGAGTCCTGCTTGCGCTTGAAGAACTGTCCGAAGCGGAAGACTTGGATGTCGGTCGTCGGAGTGACGAGGGGCCTGATGACGGGACCGAGGCCGATCTTGTCGAATAATTGCATCTGTTCGAAGCGGGTTTTCTCGGCCCGGAACTCGTCGTGATGGACGCGGTGCGGATCGATCAACGCCACCTTGCGCCCGGCCTTGCCCAGCACGGTTGCCAAGGTGGTGCCGGCCAGTCCGGCGCCAACGATCGCCACTTCGACTTCGGTTTGGCCAGCCTCTGCAATACTCATTTCGCTGCCCTTTCTGATAGCAACTTCCAGATATCCGCCGGACCCAATTCAACCTCAAGCAACCGGAACGCGTGTCTGGCAGAAACAATGTTTAGGTTAATCGCGGACCCGTCGTTTCCAGCGCGGTGCGATCGCCGAGCCATCGATGAATTCAAACCCGCCCGCCTCGTTGAGTGTGTGAAGTTTGCGCCCACTCCATAGCGCACCTGGATTTAAGATGGTTTCAACGACCTGCTCCATGCCGATCAAATCAAGGTGAGAAATGCGAGCGATGCCGAGAGCCGCGCCATAGCTCCCGCGGCAGTCCTGCACCGGGCGCAGCAGGTCGTCGCCGCGCTTGACCATGCGGCCGGCCGGCCGCGCCGAGGCGATATCGATCAGCACGGGATTGTTCGGGTGCGGCGTCCAGGGGCCGCGAAAATCCGGCGCCGACCATAGATGCAGCGCGTCTGAGAAGGCTCCTCCGCCGTCGCGGATGGTGGCGAACAGCCACCAGGCGCCGCCATGCTCGACCAGCGTGGCGTCGCTGGCGACGACGCCGGATAGAAGCGTCGCCTCCTTGACCCATCCGCCGGGAAAGGCGGTGGCCCGGTAGAGATCGACCGTGCCGTTGGCGCAGCTTTCCGGGACCATCCAGACCTCGCCGTCACGCTCGAAGACGAAGGGGTAGGAGAGATGGTAGGGCAGATCCAGCACCGGCTCGGGGCAGCCGAGCGGGCCGGCCGGGCCGAAGGGCACGGCGGAGATGATGGCGCGGCCCAGCCGATGGATATAGTCCTCGACGAACAGGGTTAGCTGGCCTTGGTAAGCGATCGGGAACGGGTCGGCGTAGAAGCGGCTGCCGTCGTCCGGCAGCTCTTGCCAGCCCGATGCCGGATGCTCGCGCAGGTCGAACAGATCGCGGCCGTTGGTTTGCCGCCAGCCGACCTTCCAGTGCGGCGCGTTGTAGCAAAGGTGGTAGATCTTCTGGACGATGCGCCGCGCCAGCGCCTTGCCGGCTCTTACGCCAAGCTTGCCGGCCGAGGGCATTGGCGGGGCAGTGGGTTGCGCCGGCTCGGGCAGATCAGGCACGGATCTGGCCGAGCCGGTCATCGCCGCGACGATCAGGCTGGCCGTGCGCGCCAGCATGTCCTGGAAGGAAGCGAGCGCGATGCCGCCATATTCGGTGCCCAGGCGCCCGGCGGCGATCGCAACACCGCTTTCCTCGATGCGGGCAAGCGGCGTCCGGCCGGCGAGGATCAAGGCCAGCAAGGCCGCTTCGCCGCTGGCGCGATCATAGGTAATACGCCAGACCCGCGTCCCTTCCAGCTCGACATCGCCGCAGAGGTCGACCACCAGGTCGGGCGAAGCGGGCGACTGCGTCCGGTAAGGAGCGAGTGCTGAAAGCGGCACACGCTTCGCCAGCCCATCATCGGACAGGCCGTGTATCGCCGTTTCGAGTTGAAACAGGGCCGCGGCGCTGCGCGGGATGCCGCCGCCCGCGGACCTAGCGTCGACGGACAGCTCGACATCATCAAGTGCTGCGAGGCGTTCCAGCAGCGCGACATGAAAAGCGCGGACGCAGTCGCCGTCCAGGCGCAGGCTTATCCGCATGTTGGAGACCCGAAAAGGCGGTATCCGGCCCCTGCCGACCAGGCCGATCCGGTCAAATTGTAGCCCCATCCGCATACGTCTCCGCTCGCCGCGCACCCAGCACTTCGGTATGTATATTTTTAAGCAAACCGCGTGCCAAAATTCACATGACCTCTCAACATAATTAACAATCTTTTAACAGTTGGAGGAATAGCTAGGTTAGTGCCGCAATCTGATCTTGCCGGCATATGGAATATTGTCGGAGGCAGCCATGCAATCATCCCTGCCAATGGTTGCTCAGCAACACTCTCCGGATGCGGGATCATACGCGGCTTCGACTGTCGAACTGGGCGATCTGAAGCGCATCCTGGTGCGCCGCCGGTTCTGGATCTTCGGCACCGTCGCGCTGCTGACGCTGGTCACCTTGCTCTACGGTCTTTTCACGCCCGCGCTCTACAGCTCGGCGGCGGAAATCCTCATCGATCCGCAAGACCTTCAGGTGGTCACCAACGACGTCAATCCGAGCCGTATCTCACCCGACGGCGGCATCACGCAGGTCGAGAGCCAGGTCAGCGTGGTCCAGTCGACAGGCGTGCTGATGCGGGCGATCGCGGCGACAAACCTGACGCAGGATCCCGAATTCAACGGGCAGGGCTTGCTGTCGCGCCTGCTCGGTTCGGGATCGGCCGAAGGCGACAGGTCGGGGCAGACGCTCGACGCGCTGCGCCGACGCCTGGCGGTGAAGCGGGCCGACAAGGTCCTGGTCCTCGACGTCATCGTCACCGCCAAGAGCGCCGACAAGGCCGCCCTTCTGGCCAACGCCATCGCGCAGGCCTATCTGGTCGACCAGGCGAGTGCGCGCGCGAAGATGGCCAAGGACGCTTCCGAATCCATCACCGCGCGGCTGGACGAGCAGCGCAAACGCGTCCAGCAAGCCGAAAACGCCGTCGAGGCCTACAAGTCGGCCAACAATATGGTGATGGCGGCAGGCAATCTGGTCAGCGACCAAGAGCTGACCGAGATCAACACGCAGCTTTCGGCGGCGCAGAGCCGCACGGCGGCGCTGAAGGCGCAGGTCGACCAGATGCGCCGCAAGAGCGGCACGGCGGATGCAACCTCGGAAGCGATGCGCTCCGCGGTGATTTCAAGCCTGCGGGCACAGGAGGCGACGCTCGTTGACCAGGTCTCGCAGCTCGGCACGGAACTGGGGCCGCGTCATCCGTCGCTGATCGCGGCCCAGCAGCAGCTGCGCGACACGCGCCAGCTCATCGCGCGCGAGCTCGGCCGCATCGCCACCGCCACCGAGACCGACTACGAGCGGGCGCTCGCCAACCAGCAGGCGCTGGAAGCCAAGGTCGCCGGTATGAAGAGCAAGTCGCTCGACACCGACCAGGCCTCCGTGCGGCTGCGCGAACTGCAGCGCGATCTCGAGGCGGTGCGCTCCGTCTACGCGAACTATCTCCAGCGTGCCCAGGAGACGCGCGAGCAGATCAATGTCGACAGCACCAATGCGCGCATCATCTCCAACGCCATGCCGGCCCTGAAGAAGAGCTGGCCGCCGTTTTCGTTACTGTTGTTCGGCGCGATCTTCGGCGGCCTGGGGCTCGGCACCGGTCTGGCGCTGATCGCCGAATATTCCTCGCCGACGGTGCTTTCCAGCGCCCAGATGCAGTCGGCCATCGAGGCGCCGGTGCTGGGCGTGGTGCCGGCAAAGTCAGGCACTGTCCGCCGCTGGTGGCCGTTCGGCGGGAGTGCGGCCGCCGCCTCCAGCCAGAAGACCGATGCCGTCGTCGGCCTTGCGCTGAGGCGCATGTTCAGTTCGGGCCAGCGTCCGCCGGATTGGCCGCTGGTGCCATCCATCCTGGTGACATCGTCGCCGGGCGAGGGCGCGCAGCGCAGCCGGGTGGCACGCTTGCTGGCCAATACAGCAGCATCCAGGGGCAGCCGTGTCCTTTTCATCGATGCCAATGCCAGCGGTGGTGGCCAGAAGGACGCCCAGCCGGGAATCCTCGACGTGCTGCGCGGCGAGTATGCGTTCGAGGCCGTCAGCCACTACGCGGCCGGCAGCAACGTTGCGGTGCTCGGTACGGGCCGCTCAAAGGCGGTCTTCCAAGAAGCGCATGGCATCTACTACGCGCAGCAAATGCTGGCCCACGCCAGCCGGAGCTTCGAACTCGTCGTCATCGATGGCGGCGCGCTGGCTGACAATCTCAATGCCTCGCCGCTGGTTGCCATGGTCGACGAGATTGTGCTCGTCGCCACGCTGAACGCCACGCCGATACGCGACGTTACCGCGACGTCGCAGGCTGTTTCCGTCATGGGGCGGTTGCCAACAGCCGCCTTGCTGGTCGACGAGGCGGCCTGACATGGCCACCCCTTGGGCCACCAGTTGGAGCGGAAGCGCTTCGAACCATGGTGCCGCCGCACCCCGCGCCGTCACGTCGGTCGATGCGCTGACGCGCTTCGGATTGATCGCGGCGGTGGCGATTCTGTTCAGCGTCTCGGGCGGCATGCTGTGGCTGGTGGGCTACAATTACGACGGCCTGTTCGGCAACCCGGCGACCAAGATCCACCCGTCCACCTATCTCATCGTGCTCTTGCTTGCCTGGCGCTCCTGCACATTTGGCAATCCGGTCGGCTATATCGTCCATGTCGCCGACAGGCGGCCGGCCAGCGCGCCGATGGCCGCCATCTCGATCGTGCTCCTGTTCGTCGTCATCGCCAGGCAGCGTCCCGGCATGGCCGGCATGATCGATACGTTCATGGCCGCGGCACTTCTGGTGCTGATGCTCAGCGAGGACGACGAACGAACATTCGCCGGGCTGCAGACCGTCGTTCACGTGGTCATGACTGCGAATGCATTGCTTGCCCTTTTCGAGTTCGCCACCAAGACGTTGATTTTCCCCTATCGCCTCGACGGCGTGGCGTTTACCACCGATCTGCGCTCAAGCGCGTTGCAGGGGCATCCGCTTGCCAATGCCATGGTGACAGCGATCTATGTGCTCGCGCTGTTCTCTGGCGCCAGATCCTTGTCGACGCCTGTGCGCATTGGGTTGATCGGCCTGCAATTGGCGGCACTCGTCGCCTTCGGCGGTCGCTCGGCGATGGTGACGACGATCGTGCTCGGCGGCTGCTATCTGCTTTCTCAGGGCATCACCAAATTGCGCCGGGGACGGGTCAACCTGCTGGGTGCGGCGCTCGGCTTCATGCTTGCCGCGCTGCTGCCGGTCGTCATCGCCGTGGCGGCGTCCTACGGCTTCTTCGACGCACTGCTGGAGCGCTTCGTGTCGGACAGCGGCAGCGCCAATGCCCGCGTCGAGATGTTCGAGCTCTTCAAGTACCTGGAGGTGCGCGATCTGATCGTGGGGCCGGATGTCGATCTGATCGACAGCCTGCGCCGTATCAACGGTCTCGAACAGGGCATCGAGAACCCGATCATCCGCACGATTGTCTATCAGGGCGCCTTCTTCACCCTTTTGCTGACATTCGGCTTCGTGCTGTTCTTGTTTGAGGTGGCGCGCCGCTGCCATTCCGGCATCTGGTTGCCGATGCTGAGCTGGATCATCCTGATCAACACCTCCGAAAGCGTCGCTTCGAAGACGACGCTGCTGACCAAGTTCGTGGTGCTGGCTCTGGTGCTGTACCGGCCGGCGCGGGCGGTGTTGAGACCGGTCAGTCCGCCGGCATGGCCAGGCCAAGCGCCGCGATGATATCAGGGTCCAACGCCCGCGTGGTGTCGTCCATCATACCCATGCCGTCGAAGAGATCCCAGAACGCCCAGGGGAAGCCGAACGCCTCGGCGCTCCGCCTGACGTCGGCGATGTAGCGGGCGCGATCCGGATTGGGCGCGGCGACATAGCGCGCGTCGGTGCGCAGCGCGCCGAACTCGCCCATGACGATGCGTTCCGGCGCAAGGCCGTGGATGTCGGCCCAGGCGCGAACCTCGCCAAGATACTTGTCGACAAACCAGCGATCGGGCCGGGCGTCGAAATAGACTTTCAGCACGCGCTCGGTTTCGGCATAAGCGGCCTGCTTTGCGTCTTCAGGGGTTTCGGTGTCCTGCGCCATGCGCGCCCTGACCGACGCCAGCGTCTGTTCCAACGAGCCGGCGGATGCCGGCCATGGCACATTGTTGAGCGACCGGTAGACGGGCTCGCGCATCCACGGCGCGCCCTGATGGCTGAACAGGTAGGGCTCGTAGAAGTGGAAGGTGAACAGGATCGGCTCGAACGGCGAGAGCGGCGCCGGATCGAGCGCGGTCAATCCGCTCACCATTGAGCCGCAGCCTCCGGTGACGACCAGCGGCAGGGTTGCGGCCGACGCCCTTGCCGCTGTCAGAAGCGCAAGCTGGATTTGCGACCAGACATTTGATGCGCAGGCCTGCGCCGGCTCGTTGACCGGTTCCAGCGCTATCCTGCCGGGCTGGAACCGCTCCAACCTGCCGGCAAGCTCGCCGACCAGCCCGCGATAGAGATCGAAGGCGGGCGCGGCGGTGCTGGAGACCATGCGATCGGGGTTCCAGTAATGGGTGGCGCCATTGGCCTGGATGTTGACGATGATGCCAAGGCCGGCGTCGAGCGTGGCGGTGACGGCCGCGTCCACCATGTCCAGCAACTGACCGCGCGTCTTGGCGTCGGCGGCCAGGAAAGGACCGGGATCGACGGGCAGACGGATGAAATCGAGCCCGGTCTGGCGCAGCCGACCAAGATCGTCTGGGGTCGGTACCGGCCGCTGCGACTGGAAGGGAGGCCAGTCATAGTCGGTACGGGGTGCGGGAAATTCGCGCGTCAGCGAGAACCACGGCCAGGCGTTGACGCCGCGCCGAAACCGCGGTTCGGTGGCGCGGGCGATCGGTGCGATCGAGAGAGGGCCAAAGGCCGCCGCCGTGGACAGCGCCGTCCGCAGCACCCGCCGGCGCGACCAACCTGTCATGCGGTGCCGGCTGATGCGCGATTGGTCGCGAGGGCTTCGGCGGGGCTGACACCGAGAAGCCGATAGGCTTCATTTTCATAGGCAGTCAGGACATCGTCCCAGCGGAAGGCTTCGCGGGCGCGCGCCCTCGCCGCATTGCCGCAGTTGCGGACAAGTTCGTCATCGTCCAGCGCCTGCCGCATCCGCTCGGCGCAACTGTCCTTGTCGGTGAAGTAGATCGCCGCCGCACCGGCGGTCCACCTATTATAGGGATTGTCGTGCGCGATCACCATGTTGCCGGCCGCCAGCGCTTCGACCAGCGACGGGTTGGTGCCGCCCACCGTGTGGCCATGCAGATAGGCGCGTGCGTGGAAGCGCAACGCTTTCACCGTTGCCTGGTCGTAAATGGCGCCCGGCAGGACCACCGAGCCTTTCGCCGCCTTGCGGATGGCGGCATGATACGGGATGTCGTCGGACAGCGTTCCCAGCACCACCAGCTTCATGTCGCGCTTGGCGGCGCAAAAGGCTTCGACGATCGGCAGGATGTTGTTGTCGGGTTCGATGCGCGCGATCGAGACCAGATAGCGCCCGGGCTCGAGGCCGAGCGCCCGGATCGGCGCCTCCGGTGCCGATGTCACCGGATCGGCGCCATAGGCGATGGTGGCGATGGCGCTGCGTGGCCGGCGCGTCGCCAGGTGATCGGCGATCGCGGGATGATCGGCGACCAGCCGATGCGAGGCCCAGGCGCCGATCCATTCATTGAGCCAGAACCAGGTGCGCGCCGCGAAACCCCATTTGGGGCGACGCCACTCGATGCCGTCCATGTTGGTGAAGATTTTGCGCCGCTTCAGCCTGAGCCAGGTCAGGAAGACCGCGCCGTTGTAGCCGAGCACCAGGCATACGCCCGGTCGCCTGGCGGCGTCGCGGACGCATTGCCAGTCGAACTCCAGTGTCGCGCGCGGCCCTTTGGAGGCAACCTGGATGTGAATGAGCTCGATGCCGCGCCAGGTTTCGCTGCGCACCCGCCGGTCGATCCGCTCGACCTCATCCTGGCAATAGACGGCGACCTTCCAGCCTCGCCCGACAAGAAACAGCGCCAGTCTTTCGGCAAAGGTTTCAAAGCCGCCATGGGCCGCGGGTATGCCGCGGGTCCCCAGGATCAGAATGGCAGGCGTCTCTGGTTTCATGGGCGGCGGAACTTTCACGTGATCTCGGATATATTAGTGATTGCTGAATTCAGGAGAAGCAAGTGGCAACTTCCGTGCCATCTCCCTGTTTCAGCGTTCTTGGCAGCGATCATCGCGCGGGGTTGTAAAAAAACGGTGTTGAACCCGGTGGTTGTTTCATTCTCGGTCAACCCTTCTGTGCGTAGCTGTATCGAAACGAAGCAGTGCCAAGGTCGTGCGGCCGGTAGTCGGCCTACTGAATCCGGCATGATTCTTGCGGCAATGCCGCTGCACATTATCGCCCAGCGCGATGGTTGTAGCACCTGGCGGGATACAAAGATGCGGATTGCCTGCGTTCATCAGGGCTATGAACTCTATGGTTCCGACCGCAGCTTCGCGGAGAGCGTTGCTGCGTTGCGCGCCGCGTTTCCGTCGGCCGACATCGAGGTGGTTCTGCCGCGCGGCGGACCTATCGTGCAGATTTTGGAAGCCCATGCCAGCCGGATTGTCTTCGAACCGCTCTGGGTGCTGAGGCGCCAGGCCATCGCGCGCCTTGCAACGGTCGAGATAGCGCGATTGCCGGTTGCCGTTTTCAGGGCGTGGCGGCGTCTCAGGGATTGCGACCTCGTTTACGTCAACACCTCGATCGTGGCCGACTATGCGCTGGCCGCGCGCCTTCTTCCCCACAAGGCCGTCCTGCACATCCACGAGATTCCCGAAGGCGCCATGCGCAGGATACTCGTTGGCCTGATGCACTGGAGCCATGCGGATCTCATCTTCAACTCGCGCGCGACGCGCGCCGCGTTCGGCGATCCCAAGGCCGCGCGCACGCATGTCGTCTACAACGGCGTTGCCGGGCCGGCGACTGTCGAACCGACGACCTATGACGGCAAGCGTCCGTTGCGGGTGCTGCTGCTCGGCCGCATCAACCGGATCAAGGGGCAGGAGGTCCTGCTGGAGGCGATCGCCTCGATGCCGCCGGAGCTGCAGGCGAGGATCGAGGTGCGGCTGGTCGGCGGCGCCTTCGAAAGCACCGAGCGTGAGCGCGCTTTGGCCGAACTGGTCGAGACCATGGGTCTCTCCGGGCGCGTCAGCGTCTTGCCCTTCGTGTCTGACCCTTCGGAGCACTACCGCTGGGCCGATATCGTCACTGTGCCGTCGCGGCGTCCGGAATCACTCGGGCGCGTCGCCATCGAGGCGATGGCCTATGGCCGCCCGCCGCTGGTGTCGGCGATTGGCGGGCTGGTGGAAGTGGTCAGCGACGGCGAGACCGGCTGGCATGTTCCGCCCGGCGACGCGGCAGCTCTTGCCGTGAAATTGCAGGAGATCATCCTGCGGCCCAAGGCCTGGCGCGGTTTTGTCGCTGCCGGGCGCGCGCGCTACGAGGCAATCTTCTCCGAGCCGGTCGCGGCCGCCGCGATCACGGCGATCGCCGCCGACAAGCTGAAGATGACCGTGGCGCGGCCGGGACGGGCGCGGGCCGCCCGCCAAGCGGAGACACGGCCGTGAAGCTTGCGTTCCCGAGCCATCTGGTTCGACGCCTGGTGCTGATGATCGGCGGCGAGGCGATGCAGAGCGGCTTTCACTTTGCCCTCAACATCGCGCTGTTGCACATGCTGTCGGCGCAAGGCTACGGCCTCTTCGCCATCGCCATGGTGATGGGTGGCGTCGGCTTGTCCTACATCAGGTCGCTCACCGCCGTTCCCGCCAGCATATGGATGAGCAAAAGCACCAACAGTGCCGGCGTCGATGCCCATGATGTCGCCTTCGGAACGGCGGCGCTGATCGTGGCGTTGCTGATGGCCGTCGGCACGGCGATCTTGATGCATCTGCTTGGCGATCCAAGCGGGATTGCCGCCGGTTGCTTCGTCGGCGCCTGGTCGCTGCGAAGCCATATGCGCACGGCTTTCTTCGCGCGTCGCCAGCAGGTGGTCGTTTCCATCAGCGATGTCGCTTTTACGATCGTTGGCACCGTCTTGACCGGGCTGACGATCTGGCTGGCCCAAGACCCGCTGCAAATCGTGTTCTACGCACTTGCCGCGGCAAATGTGTTCGGCATTTTCGTCCTGGTTCGGCTGGCTCGGCGCACACTTCGCGTCAGCTTCCGTATGCCGACGCGGCGACGTTATATCAGGCTCTGGCACCAGCTGCGCTGGTCGGCATTCAGCGCGACCACAACCAACATCCAGGGTCAATGTCTGGCGCTGCTGGTCGCGGGCATTGCCGGGCCGGCCGCCTACGCACCGCTGGCGGCGGTTCTGGTGCTGTTTGCGCCGCTGCGCATCATCAGCCTTGCTATCGTAAACATGACGCAGCCGGATCTTGCCAGGCTGATACGGAACCACGAAACAGGCCGTGTTTGGGCGCAGGCAAAGATCTGGGCGCTCGTCATGGGGCTCGGCGGCCTGGTCTATGGGTGCGCGATCATGTTCGTGCTGCCGACAATAAAATCCCAGGCCCTCCAGGATGCCTCGGTCGGCTTCATCGGATTTTTCGTGATCGCGAATTTTGTCCCGATCATGCTCTACATCATGCCCCGCATCGTGCTTGAGATACTCGGCGATTTCCGGATCGTCGCGTTCACCACGACGGGCGGTGCGGTCGTCGGGCTGGTGCTGATCGCGATCCTGCTGGCGATTGCGTCTCCGCCGTGGGCGCTGGTGGGTTCAGCCGTCTCCGAGACCTTCGTGCTCGCGGCATCATGGTATTTCGCGCATCACCGCATATGGAATCTCGAGCATCCGGATGAGGCGCGCTACAGCCGATTGGGCTCGTGGCGGCGGGCAGTCCCGTTCGCAACGGCAAAACGATAGGAGAAGATATGGCAGGCCAGGCAGTGCAAAGTGCTGCGGCGACCGGCTTGTCCGAAGGGCAGGCTTCCAGTCCCGTAACCATCGTCGCCAACGATGCCTACACGGCGCGATTGCACACCAGCCTGGAAGCGGCCAGGCCGCTCTGGCTGCGCTACGAGGCGGACGGCGTGTGCACCGCCCACCAGCATTATGCGTGGGCCGAGGGGATCGTCGCGCGACTGATGCCGAAAGGCGCGGACGTGCTCATCGTGGAGGTGAACGACGCCGCGACCGGCGCGCCCCGGATGCTGGTGCCGCTGATGCGGCGATCGGCTCCCGGCCATCGGGTGATCGAATGGCTGAGCTGCGGCGTTTGCGACTATTCGGCACCGCTTCTGGCCGATGCGAGCCCGTGGACGAGGCAATCCGCACAGGCCGCGTGGGCGGCGGTGCGTTCCGTGCTGCCGCCGGCGGACCGCATCCACATCACGGGAATTCCGCAAAGGATCAGCGGCGTCGCCAACCCGCTGGCCTTGCTCGCGGCCACGCGCGATTCCCTTCATACCAGCTTCGGCCTCGCCATCGACGGCGACCCGGAAACCGTCCTCAAGCGCCTATGCAGGCCTTCGTTCGTCAAGGCCTTCAACAAGGACTGGCGCCGGCTCGAACGGCTCGGCGGCGTGGAACTGGTCGAGGCCAACACACCGGCCTTGGTGGAGCTCATTTTCGGCAGCCTGGTCCGCATGCGGCTCAGCCGCTTTCGCGAATTGGGCCGTTTCGACCTGCTGACGCAGGGGGCGGCTGTCGACTTCTATCGAAACGCCGCCCTCGAGGGGCTGTCGGATGGATCGGTGCGGCTCTTCGGGCTGCGCGTCGGTGAGGCTCTGATCGCGGTCCAATACCTACTGATCCATCAAGTCACCGTTCATGCTCTTCTGATATCAATCGATCAGGGCGCGGTGCCCAACGTGTCACCGGGACTTCTGATCATGGGCAAGTTGATGGGCTGGGCGCGCGAGAAGGGTTTCGACTATTTCGACCTGTCGGTGGGCAACCAGAGCTACAAGGAGCATATGGGCGCCACGGGTTCGACCCTGCGCGAACTTTGCCACGGGATTACGGTGCGGGGCAATGCCGTGACCACCGCCCTCGAGGTCCGCAACCATATCGAGGTGTTCGTGCGCTCCAAACCTCGGCTGCTCAAGACGATCCAGGGACTGATGCGGGGTTTGCGGCGCTCGCGTGGGGGACCGGAATGACAGGAAAAGCACGTGGCAAGCCGGACAATGCAAGTGGTTGCGATGACGGACGATGGGCCGGTTTCCCCGAGTGCCGCCTGCGCCGGTGCCGGCACGTGCTATACGGCGCGGCTGCACCCCAGCTTTGAGGCCGTCAAGCCACTCTGGTTGCAACACCAGGCGGACGGCGTCTGCACCGCCCATCAGCACTATGCCTGGGTCGATGGAATCGCCGCGCGGCTGATGCCCAAAGACGCGGACCTGCTTATCGTCGAGGTGAGCGACGCTGCTACGAGCGCGCCGATCCTGCTGCTGCCTCTGATGCGGCGCCGGGCCTTCGGCCATCATGTGATCGAGTGGCTGAGCTGTCGCGTGTGCGACTATTCGGTGCCGCTTCTGGCGGATGCGAGAGCGTGGACCAGGCCGGGTGCCGACGCCGTCTGGGCGGCGGTCCGCGCCGTGCTGCCGCCGGCTGATCGCATCCACATCACGGGAATCCCGCGGCAGATCCACGGCGTGGCCAATCCGCTGGCGCTGCTTTCGGTGGCGCGCGACTCCATCCAGTTCACCTCCGGCCTCGTCCTGCACGGCGACCCGGAGACGCTCATAAGGCGCATCTGCAAGCCATCCTTCGCCAAGACGTTCCACAAGCAGTGCCGCGCCTTCGAACGACGTGTCGGCCTCGCTCTGGTCGAGGCCGACACGCCGGCGCTGACCGAGGAGCTTTTCGACACGCTGCTGGAACTGCGGCTCAAGCGCTTTCGCGAGCTGGGGCGTTTCGACCTCCTGACGCAGACCCCGGTCGTCGACTTCTACCGCCACGCGGCGATGCAAGGCCTGTCCGATGGATCGGTGCGGCTGTTCGGGCTGCGCGTCGGTGAAGCCTGGCTCGCCTCCATCTACGTGCTGGCCAGAAAAGGCACGCTTCACACCCTCCTGCTCGGCATCGACCAGAATGCGGTCGCCAATGTCTCACCCGGCCTGACGATGATGGGCAAGCTGATGATGTGGGGGCGCGGACAGGGGTTCGACTATTTCGACCTGTCGGTCGGCAGCCAGGGCTACAAGGAACATATCGGTGCCGCGAGCTCGGTTCTGGCGGAGATCTGCGAACCGATGACGGTGCGGGGCAGGGCTGCGAACGCTGCCATTTTGCTGCGCAGCCGGGCCGAAGGCATGGCGCGATCACGTCCGCGGCTGCTCAAGGCAGTGCGGAGCCTGATGAGCCGCTTGCGGCGATTGAAGGACTGAGGGCAGCTATCCGACCTTGGGGAGCCTGGCTGCCAGAAGCGACCGAGTCCGAGGTATCTCAGCCGCAGCTTGACAAAGCACCGGTGCGTGCCCACCTTGCCGCGGCCCGATTGGGGCTTTGGGGATACCGATGAAAAAGACTTACGAAAAGCCGACGCTCAACAAGCGTCAGCAGCTCTCGCGCGTCACGGCGGTCTTCGCCGGGTCGGCACCGACCTGACAGGCAACCGCCGTTCGACGAACGCGACCATCAAACCCGCCGCCGCAAGGCGGCGGTTTTTTTGTGCATCCGATCCCGATCAAGGCGCATGCACCGAAATTGACAGGAGATCGCGTCTCCGTCATCCTTGAGCCCAGTCGCCAGGCTGCGGACAGCGGCCATGTTGCGTGTCAGGGCGACCGAGGGCAGCGTCATGTTCAGTCCCGTCATCGGCCAGAATTCCAAGCGCGCAGCGGTTCGCAAGGCGCTCGATCGCCACAAGGTCTACATCACCGCGCGGAGTTTTTCCGCCGGCACCTACCAGGCACGCGTTCTGGTCGACGGCGAGGCTTATTGGGTCGACGAGTTCCGGCTGAGCCAACTGCAACAAGGGCTGTCGCCAGCGGAGCTTGAGTTGACGCCGGCCACCGACGATTGAGAGCGTGACTGGCTTGTTCCTGGCCGCCGTGCTTCGCTCTTCGTCATGACAACCCCACCAAAACTCAAAGCCTATCGCGCCAAGCGCGAATTCTCGAAGACGCCGGAACCGGCCGGCGGGCTCATTGCCGGCGAAGGCAACCGCTTCGTCGTCCACAAGCATCACGCCACATCGGACCATTATGATCTGCGCCTGCAGGTCGGCGATGTCTTGAAGAGCTGGGCGGTGCCGCGCGGGCCTTCGCTCAATCCGGCCGACAAAAGGCTGGCGGTCGAGACCGAGGATCATCCGCTCGAATATATCGACTTCGAGGGTGTCATCCCCGAGGGCGAATATGGCGGCGGGCCGATGATCGTCTGGGACACCGGCACCTGGGCGCCGATGGACGATGTCGAGAAGAGTTTCAAGACCGGCGCCTTCAAGTTCCGGCTGGCCGGCGAGAAGCTCAATGGCGGCTGGATGCTGACTCGGCTGAAGCCGAAACCCGGCGAGGACCCGAGCAAGAAAAACTGGCTGCTGTTCAAGGAGCGCGATCTCGCTTCCGACACCGCGCTCGACATTCTCACCGCGCGGCCCGAAAGCGTCAAATCCGGGAAACGCATCGAGGAGCTGGTAGTGCCGGCGAAACCGGCCGCCAAACCCGCATCCAGAAAGGGTTCGCTGAAGCCAGGCACTTTGCCGGGCGCGTTCAAGGCCCCGGCACTTAGCCGCATCGAACCGCAACTGGCGACGCAGGTGCCAAAACCGCCGGATGGCGAGGGCACCAAAGAGGTCTGGCTGCACGAGATCAAATTCGACGGCTACCGCACCATGGCGCATCTCGCCGACAGCACGGTCAAGCTGATCACCCGTGGCGGCATCGACTGGACGAAGCGCTATGGCGACTTGGCCAGCGCCTTCGCCAAACTGCCGTGCCGCGATGCCATCATCGACGGCGAGATCGTCGTGCTCGACGCCAAGGGCATCAGCCGCTTCGCGCTTCTGCAGGACGCGCTGGCCGCGGGCGCAGGCAGCAAGCTGCACTTCTACGCCTTCGACCTTCTCCATCTCGATGGGTGGGACCTGACCAAGGCGCCGCTTGTCCGGCGCAAGGCGCTGCTGGCGCAATTGCTGACCGGCCTCGGCGCCAATTCCGCCATTCAGTTCTCCGACCATGTCGAGGGCTCGGGGCAGGGGCTCTACGATCAGGCGTCCGAACTCGGGCTGGAGGGTGTCGTCTCCAAGCGTGCCACCGCAATCTATCAGAGCGGCCGCACCAAGAGCTGGACCAAGACCAAGGCGCTGCAAAGCGATGACTTTGTCATTGCCGGCTACACCAAATCGGACGCGGCAGAGGGTCTGGCAGCACTCGGCCTTGCCGAATTCGAGGACGGTGAATTGCATTATCGCGGCAAGGTCGGCACCGGCTTCGATGCCGGGACCGCGGCTGAATTGCTCGCCAGGCTGGAGCCGCTCACAGCAGGCGCGACGGCGCCGGAGGGGGCGCCGCGCGAAATCATGCGCGAGATGAACTGGGTGAAGCCGCTGCTCTCGGCCCGCATCCACTACGCCAACCGTACATCGGACAATGCGTTGCGCCACGCGGTGTTCAGAGGCTTGCGCGATGTCGGCCTGTCGACGCCGGTTTCTTCAACACGCAAGCGGCTGATCTCGGAGGCCGACCTCGCCACCATCTGGGTGACCAACCCGACGCGGCGGCTGTTCGGCAAGACCGGCCCGACCAAGCTCGACATCGCCGTCTACTACGCGCTGGTCGGCGACTTCATGCTGCCGCACATTCTCGGCCGGCCGGTGTCGCTGGTGCGCTGCCCGACCGGCCTGCCGAAGGACTGCTTCTTCCAGCGTCATGCCTTCACCGGCATGCCGCCCTCGGTGGTGACATTCGAGGCGACCAACTCCGAGGGCGAGACCAAATCCTACCTCTCGGTGGAAGGCGCCAAGGGCTATCTGGCGTTGGCGCAATTCGGCGTCGTCGAGTTTCACACCTGGGGCACCCACCGCACCAGCCTCGACAAACCCGACCAGATCGTTTTCGACCTCGACCCCGGCGAGGGGATTTCGTGGCGCGAGGTGGTCGAGGCTGCCGTGCACATCAAGAGCGAACTGGAGGGGCTGGGGCTGGTGCCGTTCGCCAAGACGTCCGGCGGCAGCGGCATCCACATCACCGTGCCGGTGACGGGCAAGCAGAACTGGAAGAAGCTGCACCAGGCGACCAACGCCATCGCCACGCATTTGGCGGCAACCGCACCCGACACCTTCACCACCACCATGGGCAAGGACAACCGCAAGAAGCGCATCTTCATCGACTATCACCGCAATGCGCGCGGCCATACGTCCGCTGCGCCTTACTCGCTGCGCGCCCGCACCAATCTGCCGGCCTCGACACCTGTGAGCTGGGCGGATCTGGAAACAATCGATTCGCCGCAGGATCTGAACTATGCCTCGCTGCCGGGGCTGTTGGCGACGTCAGGGGACCCATGGGCGGAGATTGATGAGTTCGCGCGGGATTTGCCGGTGGTTGGCGCAACGGCGAAGTAGACGCCGCCCAGGGTCATTGACATCGCATCAAATCGTGTGTATTTATACACACACATGAAGAGCGCCGATGTCATTTCAGCGTTGGTCGCTGATGGATGGTTCGAGGTAGCTCGAAAAGGCAGTCACGCTCAATTCAAGCACAACGACAAACCGGGACGGGTCACCGTTCCACACCCAAAACGAGACATTCCCATCGGCACCCTGCGTAGCATTGAAAAGCAATCTGGACTGAGACTGAGGTGAGAGACATGAAGCAGTATATCGGAGTTATCCATAAGGATGCCGAAAGCGACTTCGGCGTGTTTTTCCCTGATTTTCCTGGGGTTGTAACCGCCGGGAAGGACTTGGACGACGCCCGAGCTATGGCTGAAGAGGCGCTGGCTTTCCACGTTGACGGTCTGGTTGAGGATGGCGAAGCTATTCCGGAGCCATCCTCTCTAGAAGATGTCATGGCGAGCAAGGACAACCGAACCGGTGTTGCGATCCTGGTTTCGCTGAAAGCTGAAGCGAAGAAGGTTGTTCGGGTCAATGTCACCATTCCCGAGGACATTCTCCGTCAGATCGATCAGTATGCGGAATTACACGGCTACAATCGGTCTGGCTTTCTAACTGCTGCGGCGAAGAAGGTAATGGAACTCGGAACCGCATAATTTGCCGCGCAGGATGCTTGTCCGTCGCGCGCGCATCCATCTGCAGGCTCGCAGAACCCAGGTTCTGTGAAGCTTGCGCCCCGCCTCCATCGACGCTTCCGACAATTTGAATTATTCTCTGTCTTCGCCCCCTAGGCGTATTGGAAGATTTCGTCAGGGATTTGCCGGTATCGTGCGGGGTCGGTGTAGGATTTCCGCAGCCTCGTTCGTCCTTCGGACGAAAAGCGCTGCAGTAATGTCAGTGCATGGCCGCGTAGGAGTTTATCATGGCGCCCAGGGCAAGTTGGAAAGGTTACCTCAAACTCAGCCTCGTCAGCTGTCCGGTGCGGCTATACCCCGCCACCAGCGCGAGCGAGCGCATCAGCTTCAACCAGTTGCACAAGAAGACCCACAACCGCATCAACATGAAGCCGGTCGACCCGGAACTCGGGCTCGTCGAGCGTTCGGATCTGGTCAAGGGGTACGAATACGAGGACAAGCAATACATCATCATCGATGATGCCGACCTCGACGCGGTGCGAATCGAATCCAGCCACACGATGAACATCGAGGCTTTCGTCGACGAGGACGAGGTCGACCTCATCTATCAGGACGCGCCGTATTATCTGGCGCCCGATGGCGCGATGGCGGAAGAAACCTTCGCCGTGCTGCGCGAAGCCATGCGCAAATCCGGCAAGCTGGCGATTGCCCGCCTTGTACTGTCCAGCCGGGAACGCGTGGTGACGATCGGCCCGCGCGAGAACGGCATGTTCGTGTGCACGTTGAGGAATCCGAACGAAGTGCGCGGCACAGCTGAATATTTCGGCAACATCCCAGCCGGCAAGCCCGATCCGGAAATGCTGCAACTCGCCGAGGCGCTGATCAAGCAGAAGGAAACCACCTTCGATCCGAAGAACTACGAGGACCGCTACGAGGCGGCACTCATGACGATGATCCGCGAGAAGCTGAAGGGCCACAAGCCGATCATCGCGGCGGCACCCGAGCGCGGCAATGTCATCAATCTGATGGATGCGCTGAAGGCGAGCTTGTCGCAGTCGAAGCCACCGGCCAAGTCGAAGAGCAAGGCCGACGAGGTCGCCAAGCCCGCCGCCAGGAAGGCGGCAGCGGGCGGCGCTGCCGAAAATCCGCTGAAGGCCAATCTGCTGAAGGCGGTCGGCAAGAGCAAGAAATGACGGCACCGGCCGTCCTGGTCCCAGGGGCCGTCTTTGGTACCATCGGCGCGCTGGCGGCGTTTCCGCTGCGGCTGGCCGCACGCGAGGTCGAGCGCCAGCACGGCCAGTTGCGGCGCGGCGTTGTCAGGCGCGCCACGCATGTGGTGTTCGGGCGAGCGCTATTGGCCAAGGCCGGGCTCTCCAGGAACGGTGACGTCGAGATCGAGCGCCGCGTCTCCGCTGAGCGTGTGGCTGGGCGCGTACTCCTCAGTGAAAACGGTTTCCTGCGCCTGCTCGGGCTGATGAAGGCGCCGGAGGCGTCCTCACTGTCCAGGCAATCTCTGATCGAGCAATCGCGGCTATCGGGCGCCGACCTCGGCCTGCTCAGCCTGTTCGACGCTTTCGAGCATGACAGCGAACCCTATTCCTTCCGCGACCTGATCCTGGCGCGCAAATATGCCGGGCTCATCGCCGGCGGTGCGACATGGGGCGCGATCGCGCGCTCCGTCCATCGTTCCGGCCCGGTGGCTTCGCTCACTGCCAAGTCGCTCAATGTCGGCTCGCAGCACGGGCGCGCCGGCGCTATCTATCTCGAGGATGGCCAGAGCGAACTCGACGGCCAATTGCTGTTCGATCTCGGCAACGTCGGTTCGACAGGCGACGATACGCTGGAAGAGCTTTTCACCGAGGCCGAAGCGGCGGAGGAGGGCGGCGACCATGAAGGGGCTGCCGCGCTCTACCAGCGCTGCCTGGCCATCGACCCGAGCGATGCGATAGCCGCCTTCAACCGCGCCAACTGCCTGCGCGCCGGGGGCCACGCGGCGGACGCCGCGCACGATTATGCCCGGGCGATAAAGCTCGACCCGGCCTTCGTCGAAGCCTGGTTCAACCTGGCCGGGCTGATGAGCGAGCAAGGCCGCGAGGCCTCGGCGCGAAGGCACCTGCAGAAGGCGATCGCACTGGACAAGACCTATGCCGATCCGGTGTTCAACCTCGCCCGGCTGGAATTCGACGCCGGCAATCTGCTGGAGGCGCGGCGGCTGTGGGCGCGGTATCTCGAACTCGACGCGGAGTCCGAATGGGCGAGGGTTGCAGCCAAGGGGGTGCAGTTCGTGGATTTGCAACTGGCGCGGACATCGGCGGGGTGAGGGACTGATGGTCGCGCTTGAGCACCCCCCCTCTGTCCTGCCGGACATCTCCCCCGCAAGGGGGGAGATCGGCAGCTTGGGCGCTCCGCTCCTTCTTGCAAAGTGGGAGATTGGCGAAAGCGGCTGAGCGCGCAATCTCCCTCCTTGCGGGGGAGATGTCCGGCAGGACAGAGGGGGGTGCGAAGGAACTCGGCCTCTCGGGGAAGGCCGCCCCATGACCACCTTCCTCTTCGACGGCCACGACACCGCCCCCGTCACCATTCTGCTCGCCCATGGCGCCGGCGCGTCGATGGATTCGCCTTCGATGACGGCCACCGCCAAGGCGCTGGCCGCGGCCGGCTTCCAGGTGGGCGTTTCGAATTCCACTATATGGCCGCGCGCCGCTATGGCCACCGCAAGCCGCCGCCGCGGGCCGAGACGGTGAACCCGGAATGCATCAAGGCGATCGCCGACCTCAGGGGCAAGGGCGTGGCGGGACCGTTGATCATCGGCGGCAAGTCGATGGGCGGGCGCGTCGCCTCGATGGTGGCGGACGAGATGTTTGCCAAGGGTGAGATCGCCGGGCTGCTGTGCCTCGGCTATCCTTTCCACCCGCCGGCCAAGCCTGAGCAATTGCGCACCAAACACCTCGCCGACCTCAAGACGCCAACGCTGATCTTCCAGGGCACGCGCGACGAGTTCGGCACCAGGGACGAAGTTGCCGGCTATGGGCTCTCCGACAGCATTGAGGTTGTCTGGTTGGAGGATGGCGACCACGACCTGAAGCCGCGCAAGAATGTCTCGGGCTTCTCCACCGCCGACCATCTGAAGACGCTTGCCGAGACGGTGAAGGCTTGGGCAGGCAGGGTCGCCTCCTGACCCGTAGATGAAGATAGCCTCCTTCAACATCAACAACATCAACAGCCGGCTGGAAAACCTGCTGGCGTGGCTGACCGTCGCAAAGCCCGATGTCGTCTGCCTGCAGGAACTGAAAGCGCGCGACACGCAGTTCCCGCGCTCGGCCCTTGCGGCGGCCGGATATGGCGTGGTGTGGAAGGGCGAGCCGACCTGGAACGGCGTCGCCATCCTGGCGCGGGGTGCCGAACCGGTGCTGACCCGCGATGTCCTGCCTGGTGATGATGCCGACAGCCAGAGCCGCTACATCGAGGCGGCGGTGAATGGCATCATCATCGCTTGCCTCTATGCACCGAACGGCAATCCTCAGCCCGGACCGAAATTCGCCTATAAGCTCGCATGGCACGCGCGGCTGGAGGCGCATGCCGAACAGCTGCTCGACACAGGCCTGCCTGTGGTGCTGGCCGGCGATTACAACATCGTGCCCGAGCCGCGTGATATCTACCCCACCCGCTCCTATGACGACAACGCGCTGGTGCAACCGGAAAGCCGGGCTTCGTTCGCCGCGTTGCTCGAGCAGGGCTGGACGGACTCGCTGCGCAAGAAACACCCGAAGGAGACGCTCTACACTTTCTGGGATTATCGCCGGAACCGCTGGCCGCGCGACGCGGGCTTGAGGCTCGACCACATCCTGCTGTCGAAGAAACTGGCGCGGCGCCTGACGGCCGCCGGCATCGACCGCGACGTGCGCGGTAAGGATGGTGCCAGCGACCACGCGCCGGTGTGGGTGGAATTGAAGTAAGGCGACTGCTTTCAAGCCACTGGCGGCGGTGGCCTGCCCCTTACCGCCGCCAGCATCATCTGTGCAGCGTCGTCGTCGCAGGCTAGTCTGTTGCAAAGTGCCCCAACGCAGCCGGATTGCCCATGAACACCGACTCCAACAGGACTTGTGGATCGAGGCCGCATGCCTGACCTTGGCCTCGTCGAGATGAGATACTGTTCGGGGCCGTCGTGGTGCTTGCGGCTGCCGTCTGCGCGACTGCATTGTCGGCACTGCCGGCGCACGACTTCGCGGATCGGATTATAGCGCCAGTCGGCTGCCGTGGTCGACGCGGACGGGGGGCGCATTGTTGGGATGGCTCGGGCGCCCGCGTCAACCAGGGCGGCTCGTACCGCCGCATTAGGAGCATTGCATATTGCGCGTCGGCCGAAACTTCCGCGAAAGCGGAATAGGCCGGGGGCTAAAGTGCGGATTCGAGGCCCGAATCTCGCGTCTAAAAACAGTTTCTCTTTCTTGCAGGCGCGTGCCCGAGGCGGCGGTCGCGGTGCCCAAGGCGCGGACAGTCGCGGCGGCGAAGGACGGCAAGATGCTGGCGCGCTGAGGGTGCCGCCTGAGGGCGGAACGGCAAGGAGAAAAATGGCCCGGCGGCCAGGTGCAAAGGGAGGCACGCCGGGCCCGGCCGACTTCTGGCGGTCATCGGCCGACCTCTATATTCGGTGTCTCTAATATTAATGCAAGCGGCCCGATGGATAAATGCCCTCGTCCCGAGCGTCAAACCGCGCCAGGCGCCATCAGCACCAGCCTGACGGCCGCTGCGCTTCAGACAGCGGCCGTGCCCTGCGCGGTGGTAATTTCGATATCGTTCAGTAGCGGTAGAAGTCGCAGATGCGCACCTTCCCTGATCACCCAGTGGCGATGGCGCCAATGCCTCGTCACCTTCACGAAGCAACGGCGATCGTGATGTCCGCGCCGGTAATGATCACGGTCGTGGTGCCGGCGCCGGCAGTGCCGCCCCATATCCCCGTTGCCCGTCGTGATGATGAGACTCGCGCCTTGCGCCGGGGCGACGATGACGGGTGAGGCTCGATCAGTTTGCCGCTTTGCCATCCGCCGCCTGAATCGATCGGGCGGGCGGCGAAGACAGCGCGCGCTGATCCGGTGGCGGCTCGCTGAAATAGAGCGAACCGCCCAGGACGAGGAACACGATGCCCACCGTCATCAACCCGACCATCAGCACGGCAATCGCCGTACCTGGGCCATGGCCTGTCTTGACGATAATGGATCGACGGGGCATCGCGCTGTTCCTCCGAATTGGATGTCGACTGTCGTCCTGCCAGGCCTTTGCGACAAACGACAAGCGGCGCCCGATGTTCCCGTGTGCGGGCTTCAATCGGTCACATCGGGCTTTTGCGTTCTCCCGTGGGACCAAGGTCTTAGCGGTCGGACGCAAAGGTCCAAGGGGGCCTGTTCGGTTCCGGCAATGTCCATTGGACGTTCCATTATTTTAGTCAAAACTGATATAATGCCTGGGCAAAAACTTAGCCGGCCAAGCGTCTTTCGCGAATAATTCGGGCACGGAAAATGTGGTTTTGGCAAGTTGGTCAACAAGATGGTCAAGATGAGTGACGCCGCCTAGCGTCGCCAGCCTCTCTGCAAGTGCTCCGGCTTAGGTCTCGTCGAACCGGCCTTCGCGGGTCGGGTGGCGCTTGATCGCGGCTTCTTCCTGATCGTCGGGCAAGGCTTCGTCGCTGTTCTGGTAGGCGTTGTCGTCGTCTTCTTCGGGCAGTTCGCCGTCCTTCTCGATGTCGCCGTTTTCGGAGTCGGGCAGGATCTGGCCGCCCTTGACCGCGTCCCAATCCTGCTGCTCGATGGTCGGGCCATCGGCCCGCGGTGCATCATCTTCGATGTCGGTGCGTGGTTTGCCGCGCGGTGCCATGCTGGCCTCCAATCCTTCAAAAGACTGGAGGCGAAACTCACGGTGCCGGCGTTTGTTCCCGCGCCCGACTCGCCAAGACGGGGCGTGAGTCTGGATCGCCGCTGGCTTGCACGTCAGCCTATGACTGGTTTGGTCGACCAGCGGATTGCGGTGTCTGTCGTGGCCAGACCCATCTATTATTTGCGTGTGCGAAAGACAAGTCCGGTGAACGGCGCCACGGGACACGACAAACATCAAGGTGAATCGCATTAATATCTGCCCCAGATCGGCAGTTTACCCGTGAAGCTGGAGAGCTATTCCGCGCCAATTTCCGAGCATCGTTCCAACAACCATTGAATACCATGGCCAACCTCGTGATGCCTTCAATTCTTGAATTTGGAATGGAACCCCGGACCTGCGGTGGAGTTTCCATGCAGGGCGGAAGTTCTGTTACCAATAGGAGAATGGTCATGAAACTTCATCTTTCGAGTGCGGCGACCGCGATCGTCCTGATGGGCGGTATCGGTGCGGCGCTGGCGGAGAATGTCGTCGTCGTCCAGCCGGAACAGGAGACGGTCGTTCGCGAATACATCAAGAGGGAGCCGCTTGCGTCGGTGAACCTGCTGGGCGTCGAGCTCAAGCTCGGCTCGTCGGTGCCGGACACGGTCGAACTGCGTGAGGTACCCGACGTCAGATATCGCGTCGCCGTTATCAATCACCGGACGGTCCTGGTCGATCCCGAGACCCGTCAAATCGTCGAGGTCCTGCGCTGAATGATGGCGCCGACACAAGGTTGCCGCGTCGGACTTGGGAAAAGCCCGTCACGACCTGGCGGTCGTGGCGGGCTCTGTTTTTGAGGCCTGCCATGCCTGGTCTATTCGGCGGCGGCGGAAATTCTCGGCAACATCCGGGCCGACAAGGCCGAAAAGGCCGAGGAGATCGAGAGCGACCTCGGCTATTTCTACGAGGATGGCCTGTAGGGGAACCATCTCGACGAGATCGACGAGACGTTTCTTGCCGACATCGACAGGCTGTGGATGTCGGCCGTCGACACGAGGCGGGCGGTTGAAGCTGCCAACCTCCCCACGGGGGAGGGAGGTCGGCCGGCTAGCCCTTCAGCTCACTCGGCTGCCAGCTTGTCTTGCGTGTTCGTGTCGAAGTCACTGGCGTCGTGGCGCTCGTGCAGCTGTAGGGCAGGCTCGCCGAAGGCCCGGTTGACCATGCGGCCGCGCTTGACCGCCGGGCGGGCGTCGATCGCCTGGGCCCAGCGCTGCACATGCTTGTACTCGTGCACGGACAGGAACTCAGCGGAATCGTTATACATGCGGCCAAGCGCCAGCCCGCCATACCAGGGCCACACCGCCATGTCGGCGATGGAGTAGTCCTTGCCGCCGAGGTATTGCGACACCGCCAGCCGGCGGTCGAGCACGTCCATTTGGCGCTTCACCTCCATCGAGAAGCGGTCGATGGCATATTCGAACTTTTCCGGCGCGTAGGCGTAGAAATGGCCGAAGCCGCCGCCCAGATACGGTGCCGAGCCCATCTGCCAGAACAGCCAGGACAGCACTTCGGCGCGGGCCGGCTGCTCGCTGGGCAGGAATTCGCCGAATTTTTCGGCGAGATAGACCAGGATCGAACCGGATTCGAAGATGCGCACAGGCGTCTTGCCGCCGCGGTCCATCAGAGCGGGGATCTTGGAGTTGGGATTGACCTCGACGAAGCCGCTGCCGAACTGGTCGCCATCGTTGATGCGGATCAGCCAGGCATCATATTCGGCGCCCTTGTGGCCGCGTGCCAGAAGTTCCTCCAGCATGACCGTCACCTTGACTCCGTTTGGTGTTGCCAGCGAATAGAGCTGCAGCGGATGCTTGCCGACGGGCAGTTCCTTGTCATGCGTCGGGCCGGCGATCGGCCGGTTGATGCTGGCAAAGGCGCCTCCACTCGGCTTGTTCCATGTCCATACTTTCGGCGGGGTGTATTCGGTCATCTCGGGGCCTCGTGCTCGGGGGGCTTGTGGAAAGGATGGGCTGATCCATCTACAGCTAGGGCTGCGGATCGGGAAGTTCAACTTGCGTTGAACTATTGTTTTATGCCGACGCCGCAGCGAGCTTCTTCCGCGTAAGGGGAGAAGGTCAGCACTACACCCCTTGCACCATCTCCCATGCGGCATAGGTATATGAGATATCGCCTCGCCAAAGCATTGCATCGCAGGACAAAAGCATGACCATCAATCCCAATCCGCGCTCGGTCGTTGCCGTGCGTGCCACCGTTCCCGAAGATGCCTTTACGGCCGGAGCGCTGGGCACGCTCAGGGAAGGCAGCGGCGTCGTCATTCGCAGTGACGGGCTCGTGCTGACCATCGGCTACCTCATCACCGAGGCGGATGAAGTCTGGCTGACCAGCCATGACGGCCGCGTCGTGCCCGCGCACGCGCTGGCGTATGACCAGGAATCGGGCTTCGGCCTGGTGCAGGCACTGGCACCGCTCGGCCTGCCGGCGGTGGCGCTGGGCGATGCCGGCAAGGCGAAGGTCGGAGACGCCGTCGTGCTGGCGGACGGCATCGGCCAGTCGGTGCAGGCAAAGATCGTCACCAAGCAGGAATTCGCCGGTTATTGGGAGTATCTGCTTGACGAGGCGATCTTTATTGCGCCGGCGCACCCGTCCTGGGGCGGGGCAGGGCTGTTCGGCTCCGACGGCTCGCTGCTCGGCATCGGTTCGCTGCGCCTACAGATGAGCCGCAACGGCGAAGTCGCCGACATCAACATGGTGGTGCCGATCGATCTGTTGCCGCCGATTCTCGACGATCTGCTGACGCGCGGCCAGGTGGCCAAGCCGCCGCGCCCGTGGCTCGGCGCGTTGTCGGCCGAAAGCGACGGCAGAGTGGTGGTGATGAGCGTGACCGAAGGCGGCCCGGCGGCCAAGGCTGGCCTGCGCGAGGGCGACATCATTTCCGACATTCGCGACGGGGCGGTCGACGGACTGGCCGATTTCTACCGCAAGCTGTGGGAGAGCGGCTCGGCGGGTGCCGAGATCCCGATGCGGGTGCTGCGCGACGGCCGCGAAACCTGGCTGCGCGTCAAATCGGCCGACCGCAGCAGTTTTCTGAAGAAGCCGCAGCTGCAGTAGGCGCGCCAGCCCGCGATGCATCCGAGACTGCTCAAGACTTTCCTGGCGGTGGCGCGAAGCCGCAACATCACGCGTGCCGCGGAGGTGGTCCACCTCGCGCAATCGAGCGTCAGCGACCAGATCCAGGCGCTCGAAACGGAGCTTGGCGCTGTGCTGTTCACGCGCGCGAAGTCAGGTCTCGAACTGACGCCGGCGGGTATCGCGCTTAGGCCTATCGCCGAGGACTTGTTGCGGCTCGATGGCGAGGCGCGCGCGGCCGTGCAGGCGGCGGCCAGACAGACAAGCGGGCAGGTGACCATCGGCGCGCTGGAGACGATTGCGTCGGCCCGGCTGGCGACCTGGCTGGCTGGGTTCCAGGCCGGCCATCCCGACATCACCGTACGGATGAAGGTGGCGGGCAGCGGCGCGCTGCTGCGCCAACTGGAGGACGGCGAGATCGATGTCGCGTTCTGCTTCGACCGTCGTGATGTGAGGAAGGACGCCGCCGGCGAACGCTTCGCCAGGCGCACGATAGCGGCCGAACCGCTGGTGCTGGTCGCGGCTCCGGGGCAGGGCAGCGTGCCGAGCGACTTGGCCGCGCTTGCCGCACTGCGCTTCGTGGCCACGGAGCCCGGATGCATCTACCGTCATATGTTCGACGCAGCCTTTGCGGAGGCGGGCGTTGCCGCGCCAAAACTTGCCGCTGAAGTCGGCAGCATCGGCACCATTGCGCGGCTGGTGACGGCCGGCGCGGGGCTCGGCCTCGTTCCACGCCTTGCCGTCAAGGAAGCGCTCGCGCGTGGCGACATCATCGAAATGCCTTGGCCCGGCGGGATACGCACGGCGCCGCTGACGATGATCTGGCGCCGCCAGCGCGTTCAGCCGCCGGCGCTCAAGCAATTGCTCACTGCCATGCGCGACACGCTGGTGCCGGTCCCGTCGCCCGCCCAGGACTGGTTCAGGCCTTGAATCGGCGAACCGCTCCAAGCCCTTGTTTGCAAACAACTCCTGACGAAGGCAGCGGCGGTCTAGACCAGGCGGTGGCCACCCTCGACATGCAGCGTCGTTCCCGTGGTAAAGCCGTTGCCGATCAGGAAGGCGATGGCGTCGGCGATGTCGTCGGGTTGGCCGATCCGCGCGACTGGCAACCGCTCGGCCATCGCTGCCAGCGTCTCGTCTTTGCGATCGCCGGCCACCTGGGCCCAGATCGCGGTGTCGACCCAGCCGGGCGACATGGCATTGACGCGGATCGGCGCGAGTTCGACGGCCAGCGCCCGCACCAGCCCTTCGAGCGCCGCATTGACCGCGGCAACGACGGAGCCGCGCGCGGCCGGCCGATGGGCGGCGATGCCGGAGACGAAGGTCATTGAGCCGGTGGCTGCCAGCCGTGGAGCGCCGTGCTTGGCGAGCAGGAGCGGGCCGTAGAGCTTGCTTTCGACAACCCTTTGCGCCGCCTTCAGGTCAAGTGCCGGCAACAGCTGGTAGGCGCCTTCGATGTCGGCCGCGGTGCTGACGATATGGTCGAGCCCGCCGATCCGTGTGAACAGCGCCACGACCTGCTCTTCCCGGGTGATGTCGGCGACAGCCACCTCCAGCCCGGCGGGATTGCCCAGCGTTTCGCGCGCCTGCTGCAGCCGGTCCTCGCCACGCCCGGCGATGACGACCGCAGCACCGGTCTCGACGCAGCGCCTTGCCAGCGCCAGGCCCATGCCGGAACCGCCGCCGACGATCAGGATTTTCTGTTTCGACGTGCTCATTGCGCTCTGCCTTTGGTTGGATGGACATGGCAGTGAATTGGCGGTTCGGCGTGGCAAAGGGAAACGGAAGAAACCGATGATGTCATCGGCAACGCCGATGGCGTGGCGGCAGCCACTCACCCGTCTCAAGCGGTGAAGGCCTCGCCCGAGTCCCAATCCTGAAGGCTATAGTCTGGCCTCCAGGAAGAATGCCGTCGGCGGAACCGCCAACAGAGGGGGCGCGAAGGAACGCCGTACGCGCCCGACAAGCTTGCTGACGGAACTGACAGCAACTCATGCCATGATGCCGGTCAATGACGATAGGCGCGATTCTGGAGGCGGGACGACAGTGAAAGCGATGGCGCGGACGGAACCGAACGGGCAGGCCAGATGATGGCGCCGGTCAAGGTCGATCCCGACAAGGTCCGGGAATTCCCGGACCCGGCGAGCTTCCATGCCTGGCTCGGCAAGCACCACGCCACGGAAAGCGAAATCTGGATCAAGGTGCACAAGGTGGGGTCGGGGCTGAAGTCGATCACGCCGAAGGAAGCCATCGACGTGGCGTTGTGCTTCGGCTGGATCGACGCGGTACGCAAGGGGCTGGACGACAAGAGCTTTCTGCAGCGCTATACGCCGCGCGGCAAGAAGAGCATCTGGAGCAAGATCAACATCGACAATGTCGCGCGGCTGGTCGCCGAGGGCAGCATGACCGAGGACGGGCTGAGGCAGGTCGAGGCGGCCAAGGCCGACGGACGCTGGGCGCGGGCCTATGGCAGTGGCAAGGAGATGAAAATCCCCGATGATTTGCAGGCTGCCATCGATGCCGATCCGGCAGCCAAGGAGATGCTGGCAAAGCTCAGCGCGCAGAACCGCTTCGCTCTCGCCTTCCGCACCCACAACATGAAGACCGAGGCCGGTCGCAAGAAGAAGATCGAGACGTTTGTGGCGATGCTGAAGCGCGGCGAGACGATCTATCCGCAGGGGAAGAAGTAGGGCTGCGACTATCGTCCAGCAATTGGCGCCGCGGTGTCTATCCTGAGGTGAACGTATTGTGTTGATGCAAGAGATTGGTCGAGCGGGCCCTTGCCCGTGCGACCGTCGGCGCTAAAGGCTGCTGCCGGCAAGGATGATGCCGAAGCCGGCCAGGCAGATGGCGCTGGCTCGTCGCAGCGATCGCTGGCCGAGCAGGTTTGAACCGCTGCGGCGAACCATCAGGCCGACGACGATCCAGGCCGCTCCCGCGAGGCCGACCAGAGCGGCGATCGTGGTCAGAAGCTGCACCGTCATGCTTTCGGACTGAACCAGCAAGGCGACGATCGTTGCCTTGGGATTGACGAGCGTGGTGACGAAAACCTGCCTTACTGTCACCAGCCGAACCTCGACGCCGGGATCCTCAGTGATCCAGATGCTGTAGGCGAGCCAGAACAGCCACAGCACCGCACAGATCCTCACGCCGGTCCGTAGCTCGATCCGGGCACCCGTGGAGATCAGGGCGGCCAGTGCGGCCACCGCCAGGATGATCGCCATATAGGCAAGCACAGCCGCGCCCAGCATCGGCACCGTGCGCCGCGCCCCGGATGAAACGGTCGAAAAGGCCAGAAGGATGTTGGTTGGTCCGGGCGTCAGCAACAGCCCGCCCAGCGCCAGAAGATCAAGGTCGAGCATCCCAGGCCATTGTCCTGTATCGTGTCAATCGGCCGGACTGGTAGCGGCGGCGGCGCAATGAGTCGAGCCGACACGGAACCGCGGGGGTGAGCGCCGCTTGCCATCCGCATTAAGCAGTTGAACATCTGAATCGTCGAGCCGCTGTAACTATTTGATTTTACGCCATTCTGGACAGAAAGTCCGCGGCGCGATTTCGCGGAAGTTGCGCCAGGAAAAAAGCCGCCCTCGTTTTTGCGAGTGGCGGCCTTTTCCCGGGATGATGTTGGAGAGGGACGATCAAGCAGCCTTGGCGTGCTAGTGGCCGTGCTTCTTGCCGTGTGCTTCTTCACAATGTTGATGGTCTCTGGCCTGCCGGCCATCTCCTCCACACGGGGGAGATCGCTGTATGCGGCGCTTGCGCCTCTTCCCTCGATGCCGTCATTCGCGTAAGGCGCCGGGCAAATCCTTTCATCGCACGCATTGTCCCGGAAACCGCATGATCAGACTTGAAAGCATCAGCAAGCAGAACGGCCGTCAGCTTGTCTTCATCGAGGCGTCGGCGGCCCTGCAGAAGGGCGAGAAGGTCGGCCTCGTCGGACCCAATGGCGCCGGCAAGACGACACTGTTTCGCATGATCACCGGGCAGGAGCAGCCCGACGAGGGCCAGGTGCAGGTCGATCGCGGCGTCACCATCGGCTATTTCAGCCAGGACGTCGGCGACATGGATGGCCATAGCGCGGTGGCCGAAGTGATGAACGGCGCCGGACCGGTGAGCGAAGTCGCTGCCGAAATGGCAGCGCTCGAGGCGGCCATGGCCGATCCCGAGCAGGCCGAACAGATGGACGAGATCATCGAGAAATATGGCGAGGCGCAGCACCGCTTCGAGGAGCTCGACGGCTATGCGCTGGATGGCCGCGCGCGGGAAGTGCTCGATGGTCTCGGCTTCTCCCAGGAGATGATGGACGGCGATGTCGGCAAACTCTCCGGCGGCTGGAAGATGCGCGTGGCACTGGCCCGCATTCTTCTGATGCGGCCCGACGCGATGCTGCTCGACGAGCCGTCGAACCATCTCGACCTGGAAAGCCTGATCTGGCTGGAATCCTTCTTGAAGAACTATGACGGCGCGCTCTTGATGACGTCGCACGACCGCGAGTTCATGAACCGTATCGTCAACAAGGTGGTCGAGATCGACGGTGGCTCGCTGACCGCCTATTCCGGCAATTATGAATTCTACCAGCAGCAGCGGGCGATCGCCGACAAGCAGCAGCAGGCGCAGTTCGAGCGCCAGCAGGCGATGCTGGCCAAGGAGATCGCCTTCATCGAGCGCTTCAAGGCGCGCGCCTCGCATGCCGCCCAGGTGCAGAGCCGGGTGAAGAAGCTGGACAAGATCGACCGCGTCGAGCCGCCCAAGCGCCGCCAGACCGTTTCCTTTGATTTTCAGCCTGCGCCGCGCTGCGGCGAGGACGTCGTCACGTTGAAGAACGTCCACAAGGGTTACGGCAGCCGGTCCATCTATGAGGGCCTTGACTTCCAGGTCCGCCGCCGCGAGCGCTGGTGCATCATGGGCGTCAACGGCGCCGGCAAGTCGACGCTTTTGAAGCTGGTCGCCGGCGCTTCCGACCCAGACACCGGCACGGTCGCGCGTGGCCCGAGCGTCAAGATGGGCTATTTCGCCCAGCACGCCATGGAAGTGCTGGAAGGCGAGCGCACGGTGTTCCAGACGCTGGAGGACGCGTTCCCGCAGGCCGGCCAGGCGCCGCTTCGGGCGCTCGCCGGCTGTTTCGGCTTTTCCGGCGACGAGATCGAGAAGAAATGCCGCGTTCTGTCAGGCGGCGAGAAGGCGAGGCTGGTGATGGCGCTGATGCTGTTCGATCCGCCCAATCTGCTGGTGCTGGACGAGCCGACCAACCATCTCGACATCGCCACCAAGGAGATGCTGATCACGGCGCTCTCGCAATATGAAGGCACCATGCTGTTCGTTTCGCACGACCGGCATTTTCTGGCGGCACTCTCCAACCGCGTGCTGGAGCTGACGCCTGAAGGCATCCACACCTATGGCGGCGGCTATACGGAATATGTCGAGAGGACGGGGCAGGAGGCTCCTGGGTTGCGAAGCTAAGGAGACGGCGGTTATTTGTGAGGAAGAGTTCCATGTACCCTCCACAATGCGTGGGAAAGGCTCCGGCATGAGAATTGCAATGTCGGTCGCATTGGCCGCGACCATGGCGGGATGCGCGACCTCTCCGGTCGACTATGGGACCTCGCTTTCGCAGCAAGACCAGAAATGGGCGTCGCCCGAATGCCAACAAGCCCGCATGGCGGCTTCGGACTACGAGGCTCGCGAGAAAGAGCATCCGGGATGGGGTTTCGGCGTCTTGCTTGGCCCGTACTCAATGGGACTCGTTGCAGCCATCAAGGAGCATGAGCAGAAGCAACGTAAGCTGTTTGCCCGCGAGGTGCACCTGCAATGCTCAAGCCTCCCGCTGCCGAAGGAGTTGCAGGGCGATCTAAACCCCGCGAGTGCTCAGACAAAATATCCATAGCCACGACCGACGGGCTAGGCCCTGGTCGTCGATGACCGCGAGGCGGTTGTCCGATTATCCCCCTGCCAGCCTCGGCAGCAGGAAGATTTCGGCGCCTTTTGGCAATTCCTTCGACCAGGTGTCGCGATAGATCGTTCCGTCGATGGCGACGGCGATGCCTTTGTCGATCAAGGGCTCGAGGCCGGGATACTGTTCAGCCAGCTTCCTGAACAGCTCCCTTATGTCCTTGGCCTCGATCTCGACCTTGTTCTTGCCTCCGGCGACAGCACCTAGCGATCCCCAGAGCGTCACTTCGACCATCAGCCCGCCCGTTCCTCCAGCGCTGCCAGAATGCGCGGCGGCGACATCGGGATATGCGTCATCCGCACCCCGACCGCATTCGACACCGCATTGGCGATCGCGGCTAGCGGCGGCACGATCGATGTCTCGCCGACGCCGCGTACGCCGTAAGGATGGTTGGGGTTGGGGATTTCGAGGATTTGCGTGTCGATCATCGGCAGGTCCGAGCAGACCGGGATGCGATAGTCGAGGAAGCCGGGATTCTGGAGCCGCCCGTCCTTGCCGTAGATATACTCCTCGTTGAGAGCCCAGCCGATGCCTTGCGCGGCACCGCCCTGGTACTGTCCCTCGACATAGGTCGGGTGCACCGCCTTGCCGGCATCTTGCACGACCGTGTAGCGCAGAACCCTGGTGGCGCCGGTCTCGGGATCGACCTCGATATCGCAGATATGCGTGGCGAAGGAGACGCCCGCGCCGTCGGCGACGAGTTCGCTGTGGCCGGCGATCGGTCCGCCGGTCTTCCCCGACTCGACCGCGATCTCCTTCAGCGAAAGCCGCCCAAGATTGCCGTGCTTCTCGCCCTTGGCAATCGCGTGGCCTTTTTCCCAGACCACGTCGTCGACGGAAATGTCCCACATCTGCGCGGCGCGTTCCCGCAGGATCTTGATCGCGTTGCGGGCGGCCGAGATCGTCGCCATGGAGGACGAGAAGGTGCCCCGGCTTCCGTCCGTCATGTCATTGTAGCCGAGGCTGGAGGTGTCGGCGACAATCGCCTTGACCTGCTCGTAGGCGATGCCGAGTTCCTCCGCCGCCACCAGGGACAGCGATGCGCGGGAACCACCCACATCGACCGTTCCGACGGCGAGCGAGACGGAGCCGTCCATGCCGATGTTGAGGTCCGTGCAGGTCTGGCCGCCGAAGTTGAACCAGAAGCCGCAAGCCATGCCACGGCCCTGGTTCTTGCCCAGCGGCGCCTTCATGTGCGGATGGCTCTTCACCGCCTCGAGCGTCGGGCCGATGCCGATCGGGCCGTAGACCGGGCCATAGGAGGATCTCGTGCCTTCCTGTGCGGCGTTCCTGATCCGGAACTCGACTGGGTCCATGCCGACCTCCTTGGCCAGCTCGTCGATCGCGCTTTCCACCGCGAACGCCGCCATCGGCGCGGACGGCGCGCGATAGGCAGCGGTCTTCGGCCGATTGACCAGCACTTCGTAGCCGACCGTCTTGACGTTCTCGAGCTTGTAGCAGGCGAACGCGGTCATGGCACCGATCTCGGCCCACATGCCGGAATAGGGGCCGCAGGAATAGCGCAGTGTCGCCTCGGCGGCGGTGATCGTGCCGTCCTTGCGGGCGCCGATTCTGACGTCGATCGAGGTGGCGCTGGTCGGACCCGAGGCGCGGAACACCTCGTCGCGGGTCATCACCAGCTTGACCGGGCGGCCGGCCTTTCGCGACAGCGCCAGCGCCACCGGCTCGGCCCAGACATGGGTCTTGCCGCCGAAGCCGCCGCCGATCTCCGAAGAGGTGACGCGCAGCTTGGAAGCTTCCATGCCAAGCAGCTGGGCGCAATGCTGGCGGTAGACGAAATGGCCCTGCGTGCAGACCCAAAGGTCGGCGGTGCCGTCGGAACTGACGCTCGCCACGCAGGCATGCGGCTCGATATAGCCCTGATGCGTTTGCCCGGTCTTGAACGAGCGCTCGACGATAAAGTCGGCATCGCCGAACCCCTGATGGACATCGCCATGGCCAAACTGGCTGCGCTTGGTGACGTTGGACGGCTTTACCGGCTTCTCCTCGAGGCCCTCGGTGAAGATGGCGTCGTTGATGAGGGGTGCGGAGTGCTGCATCGCCTCGTCGACATCGGTGACATGCGGCAGAATCTCGTAGTCGACCTCGATCAGCTTCAGCGCCTGCTTCGCCGTGCGGGCGTCCACGGCCGCGACCGCGGCCACCGCATGGCCGTCATAGAGCACCTTCTTGCGCGCCATGCAGTTGTCGAGGATGTCGTACATGGCGGCATCGCCATCGGTCAGGTCGGGCAGGTCGGCCGCGGTGATCACCGCCTTCACGCCGGGGAGTTTTTCCGCTCTCGACGTGTCGATCTTCTTGATCGTTGCGTGGGCATGCGGGCTCCTGAGGACGCGCCCGACCAGCTGGCCGGCCATGTTGAAGTCGGCGCCGTAGCGGGCGCGGCCCGTCACCTTGTCGACGCCGTCGGGACGGATCGGACGTGTGCCGACCGACGCGAAGTTGCGAGCCGAATAACGCGGATCGAAATTCATGGTCACGCTCCCTTCATCACGCTGGCGGCGTCCTGGACGGCGCGCACGATCTTGTCGTAGCCGGTGCAGCGGCAGAGGTTGCCGGCGAGGCCGAAGCGGATTTCCTCCTCGGACGGGTCGGGGTTCTTGGCCAGAAGGTCCTTCGCCGCAATCAGGAAGCCCGGCGTGCAGATCCCGCATTGCAGCGCCGCGTGCTCGAGGAACTTCTGCTGCAGCGGATGCAGTTTGTCGCCATGCGCCATCCCCTCGATGGTCTCGACCCGCCGTCCTTCAGCCTCCGCGCCGAGCACCAGGCATGAACACACCAGCCGATCGTCGAGGATGATGCTGCAAGCGCCGCAGTCGCCGGTGCCGCAGCCTTCCTTGGCGCCCGTCAGCCCCAGGCGATCGCGCAGGACGTCGAGCAGAGTCTCGTCCGGTTGGCAAAGGTACTCGACGCTGTCGCCGTTGATTGTCGTTGAAACCGCAACTCCAGCCATCATTTGCCTCCTGCACGTGCGTAGGCGGTCGTGGCGGCCCGCTTGGCCAGCACGCCCGCAACCTTCCGTCTGAATTCGATGGTGCCGCGCTTGTCGTCGATCGGACGGCAGGCCCCCGAGCAAACCTTGGCGAGCCGCTCCAGCGTCGCTTCGTCCAGCTTGGAGCCGATGAGGACCTCCGCGGCCTCTTCGACCAGAAGCACCGTCGCCGCCACGGCGCCCAGCGCAACGCGGGCCGATTTGACGACACCGTGCTCGTCAATCGTCAAATTCACGCCGGCACTGACTACCGCGATATCCATCTCCGTGCGTGGAATGAAACGCAGATAGGCATCGCCCGAACGCGGCGCGCGTTTGTCGAGCAGGATCGCTTCGATGATCTCGCCTTTGGCCAAGGAGGTCTTGCCCGGCCCGGTCGGCACGCTCTGCACGGGAATCGTGCGCCTGCCCGCCGGCCCGACGACCGATGCCCTGGCGCCCGCCGCAACCAGCGCCGGCACGCTGTCGGCAGCCGGCGAGGCGTTGCAGAGATTGCCGGTGATCGTGCAGCGTCCCTGTACCTGCTTCGAGCCGATCAGCTTGGCCGCTTCGACGACGCCGGGCCATGCCTTCTTCAGGGCCGCGCTCTCTCCCAGGACGGCGCAGGGGACCGCGGCACCTATGCTGAAGCCTTCAGCCGTTTCGCGGATCTCGCTTAAGGACTCGATCGCCTTGATGTCGACGATCAGGTCGGGTTCGACAAAACCGCCCTTCATCCTGACCAGGAGGTCGCTGCCTCCCGCGAGGATGGCGGCCGTGCCAGCCGAACCGGCCAATTGGCCAACGGCATCTTCGATTGAAAGCGGACGTATGTAGCGCATCGTCTCCCCTTGATTATCGCAATCTCGGCGACCGTTATAAACAGTCTCCTCATAATGGCTATCCGGTTCCTCATCCGCGGCGATTGGGCCAGAGGGCGCAAATAGACCGAACTGGCGTGCGCGCTGAGTGGCAGGAACCGGCTGGAAGAGGAACTTGGGGAAACTTCAGCCATGGATCAAGTGCGCTCATTCGCCTGGCTCCTTCATCAGCCGGTCGATGCGGAAGTGAAGACCGCCAGTTGAGCCTCGAAGGCACGCTTGAAGGCCGGCCGCGCTTCGCCACGGGCGACATGGGCGGAGCGGTTGGATAGTCGGCCAGCAAATCCGATCGGTTCGAGTCCCATCAGACGCTGAGTGCGTCCTTGAGATTCTAGCGCAGCAGCCCTTCCGCCTCGAACGTGTCCCAGCCTTCCAGCTTTGGCCGTGAAGCATCATCCTTTCCCGAATTTCCGGTGCCGCGGGCCTTGCCCTTCCGCTTTCCTGCTCGCGTCAGGGCGGCCTTACCGGCCCCGCGCCGTCTGTTTTCGGAGGCTTCCCGCGCATCTTCCTCCCTCCAGGCTGTCGCCAGGTCACGATCGAGAATGTCCTCGATGTGTCGTGGATCGAAGACATGGAAGGTTACGGCCTTGGATCGCCCGCGCATCTTCACGGTGCGCGTGCCGACGCTTTTCAGGCGGCCATCCCTAAGCCACTTGTGACGTTCGCGGGAGGAGATTGTGAGAATGTCTTCAGCCTCTCGCGGAAGCACGGGCAGTGCTTCGATCCCCTCCAGCGTCCTGGAGATGGCTGCCCCCGCGGCCTGGAACGCATCCGCGTCGGTTTGCGCCATACGCAATACAATGCGGCCCGTCTCAGCCTTGACAAACGTCCTCACCGCCCAGGGCAGACGGGCTCGAATTTCGCGTTCGATCCCCTTCAATCGTAGGGACGAGCCAAGCGTCGCCGATGGCGGTAGCGGCCACTCGGCAACCAATGACGACGGGCTTGTACTCACGCCTCGCTCGGATGTCCGATCAGGGGCGGTGAAAATCGCCGCTACGATGCCAGTCATCAACTTTCGAAAGGAACCGTTTTCGAAAGGAACCGTGTTGCTTGCCTGCAGAGTCCATGTCTCATCTTCGCTCACCAAGGGCCTCCGTGGAACGACAGTTCGCACAGAAAACAACCGAAATCATGCTCGGATAGTTCCCTTAGCTCGCGGAGGCGAAGGCCGGTGCGTTCAATCGGCAGATTCACCCGCTATTCAGGTTCGATCGCGAAGCGGCTTGGACAGCGTTGTCGAGAGTGCGCCATCGCTGACCCACGCCATCGGGTAGTGGCCATCACCCCGCGGCCAGCCATTTGCGAGACTGGGCGAAGGTCTTGAAGGCCTTGGCCTCCATCGGGCGGCCAAAAAAGTAGCCCTGCAGGATATCGCAGCCGAGCTCTTTCAGGATGCGCGCGTGCTCCATCGTCTCGACGCCTTCGGCAACCACTTCGATGCCGAGCGATTTGCCGATCTCGATGATCGACTCCACCAGGTGCCGCTGCGCCATCGAGCCGGTGATGGGCGTGATCAGCTGGCGGTCGATCTTGAGGCGGCGCGGCTGCAGCTTGAGCAGCGAGACGATCGAGGCATGGCCGGTGCCGAAATCGTCGATCTCGATATCGATGCCGAGATCCTTGATGTGTTCGATGTTCCAGTTGACCAGATCATCATTCTCGTCGAGGAAGATGGATTCCACCAGCTCGAACGATATGGTTCCCGGCTTGATGGCGAGCTTGCGCAGGCCCTCGATCAGGTCCTTGTCCTCCAGGCGCCTGGCCGAGACGTTGACCGACACGCGCGGGATATTGAGGTGGGCGCGCGACCAACGCTCGAAATTGTCCAGCGCGTGCTTGAGGACGATGCGGTCGATCAGCGTCACGACATTGAGCTCTTCGGCCACCTTCAGGTAGGCGTCGGGGGCCAGGATGCCGCGTCGCGGATGTTTCCAGCGCGACAACGCCTCGACGCCGACGATCTCGAGCGACTTGGCGTCGAACTGCGGCTGGTAGTAGGCGATGAATTCGTTCCGCTCCAGTCCGCTCAGGATCTCATCGGCGGTCTGCTTGGTCCGCACGATCTCGCTCTGCAGCTCCTCGTTGAAGAACTCGTAGCGGTTGCGCCCACGGCCTTTGGCCCGGTAAAGCGCGAGATCGGCGTTGACGAGCAACTGCTTCACGTCGACCCCGCTGTTGGCGGCAATGCCGATGCTGACCCCGAAGCGGCACGGATGGCCCCGATAATCGACAGGCTGGCGCATCTCCTCGATGATGCGGTCGGCGAGTGCCGAGAGCTCGTCGTCGTCACGCCCATGGGTCACCACGACGAACTCGTCGCCGCCGATGCGTGCAACGAAATCGGCGGAGCCGGCATTGGCCTTGATGACCTTCGAAGCCTGCACCAGCATGGCATCGCCGGCTGCGTGGCCGAGCGTGTCGTTGATTTGCTTGAAGCGGTCGAGGTCCAGATGCAACATCGCCGTGCGGCGGTCGGGTTCTTCGGTTTCGGCCAGCATCTCGTCGAGATAGCGGCGGTTGGGCAGGCCGGTGAGCGAATCGTGCAGCGCCACATGCTCGATGCGTGCCTTGGCCAGCTTCAGCTCGGCGTTCTTGGATTCCGACAACTGGCGCTCGCGAATGAGGTTCTCGTTGAGCAGCACGTCGCTGGTCACGTCCCATTCGGCGCCGATCAACTTGGGCGTGCCGCCAGTGCCCTGAACGAAGCTTGCGCGCGTGCGCACATGGCGTATGGCGCCATCGGGGCGCAAGAGCCGGTATTGTGAGGAATAGGGGCCTTTTTTCGCCGCGGCCGAATCGAAATCTTGTTTTGCACGCTCGATATCTTCGGGATGGATAGCCTGCGCCCAGTCGCCATAGCTGCGCGGCTTGCCGTCGGCGGACTTGCCGTAGATTTCGTTGACACGATCGTCCCACACCAATTCGTTGGTGGCGAGGTCGTGTTCCCATACGCCGATGCCCGAGGCATCCAGCGCCAGTTCCAGACGACCGGACAGGCGCCTCAGCTCGGCGTCGTTTTTCTGCCTTTCGCCGAACAGCCGCCCGGCAATGAGGATCGGCAGCACCACCAGCGCGCCGGCGAGCAACATCAGCGACCGCAACGTCCACTCGTTCTTCGGAGCCGCTGGCCAGCCACCCTTGGGGATGGCCGAAATTCGCCACGATCCTGAAGGCAGTTGCACATCGGCGGACACGGGGTTGCCGGCGACGACATTGTCGCCGCCGAAGAAACGTTCACCGCCGGCGCCCAGCGCATCCTTGCCGATGAGCGCGACATCGATGTCGAGATCGGGGTTGGTCAGCCCGCTCGCCGCATAGAGCCGGTCGACATCGACCACAGCCGAGACGATGCCCCAGAAGCGGGTGCCGCCGCTCGCGGTCGGCACAAAGACCGGGATGCGGCCGATGAAGCCGCGCCCGCCCTGCGCCAAGTTGACCGGGCCGGCGAGCACCAGCGCGCGCTGGTCGCGCGCCCGTAGCGCCGCCATGCGTTGCGCCTCGTTCTTGCGGTAATCGAGCCCGATCGCCTTCTCGTTGCCTTCCATCGGATACATCAGTGAGATGACGAGGTCGGGCGCGCCGGCGATGTTGTGCAACTGTGATTTCTGCCCGAACAGGTTGCGCGCAAGCGAGGCAAATCTCTGCTGGCCCATATAGGGCTCCGTAACGATGGTCGAGACAAGTCCCTGAACAAGCTGAAGATTGCCGTTTATGTTGCCTTCGAGCTTGGCGCGGATGATGCTGACCTTGGCCAGTACATCGGCACGTGCCAGTTGATCGGAGACCCTTTTGTTCTGCTGGTCGGCAACGAGGGCGCAGACCAGGAGCACGACAAAAGCGATCGCCGCCGGCAAATTGGCGGAAGAAAAAATGGCCCGTCTTACGCGGCCGAGACTGAATTCCGTTGTGGCCAATTCGACCCGAACACCTTCCTGAACAGCAGCCCCCACTCGATCCTAGTAGCAAACGCTTAAATTTGCCCTTCCAGGCTGACGGGAAGTTTCAGCATCAAACTCCGCGGGCATTTCAGCTCGCACGCTGAACCAGTGCTGATGCTGGTGCGCGATTACATGTCGCTGACCGGACTTTCCAAATTGGATTGATCGCGAAAGCCGCCGGCAACACTCAGTCCGATCTGGTCGGCGGCCAGCTGCAAAAGCTGCACACGCGAGGCGACCTCCAATTTGCGATAGATGTTGTTCATATGGATTTTCAGTGTGCCTTTGGAGATGCTGATATCGGACGCTATGCGTTCGTACGGCGTCTCCGTGGCTACCAGTCGGGTGATCTCCATCTCTCGCCTGGTCAGCCGCGACGACAGTTTCTGCCATTTTGTCCGGCGGGACGCCTCGTTGTGCATGGCCTTGCCGACAATCTCGGCCGGCAGCCAGCGGCCACCCGCGGCAACCTCGTGGAGGCATCTGAGCAGCGCCTCGACGGCGGTCTCCTTGAACACGATTCCGGCAACGCCGACCGCGACCGCGTCATAGAGCTGGGCTTGCGAGGCACCGACCGTCAAAATCACGCAAAGCGTTGCAAGGCCCTGCCTGCCGATTTCCGCGGCGATGTCGAGACCGCTCAGTCCCGGCATGCTGATGTCGAGCACGGCGACATCAGGCACGTCGCGCCGGATCATGGCCATGGCGACGGTGCCGTCCTGCGCCGAACCGACGACCCGGAAACCGGGATCGCGGGCAATCAGGTCGGTCAGGCCGTGCAACAGCAGTGGATGGTCGTCGGCGACGAAAACCGTAGTGACCATCTTCATCTCGCCAGCAGCCGGCCTTCGGTGCCACGGCTCCATGCCGAAAAAATGTTATCGATGGGCGGCGACCAGCGTTTGTGCCCGATCATGACGTCTTCTCCCCTCTGCGTGTGTCCACGACGCGCGTTCTTGCCGGAAGCGAAAATTGCAACCCAGCCCGCATCCCCGAAACGTGAGCCATCCTGACAGAAGCAGCGCGGCCACGCAAAACATTAGCAAATGCTTAGTTAATCTGGAAGCGGCCCCTCTAGCAAGACGCATTGAAAAAGACACCGGTCAAGAGCACTGATGCTAGTCTTCATCTTAAAAAAACTACCATCATATTCAGAAAAAGTTTTCAATTTGGCTCGTGAAGCTCAATCTCGGAAAATAATTGGGCCGGAGACACAATGTTATTCTCGCGTGGAAGAAGCACTTTTTCGAAATTAACGCTGCCTTGCTGTCTATAACCGAAGGTATATGGACGGCCGCATTGCAACCTGCGAAATATGGTTTGGGAAATATTAACGTCTGGGCGATCGTTGGGGATCGTGTAGGGGTTGGGGGCTTTGGGTGTGGGCGTTGCAGTCAGTCCGACGGCGGACCGGTTCCGTCATGCGGGAACAACTGTGTCCGGCGAATGGGAGGCAGTCTCTCCGCCGGTCTTTTTCTGTTCAAAGCTTTGTCACGAAACGATTGCTCGCCGGCCTGGCCGCGTTTTGCGGACAGCCGAATGCTTTGCGCTGCAACAGGTTTGGGTAGTCAGCCGCCTTGCGCGGCTAACAAGGGAACGCGCCTGCGGGCGTAGGAGGAGTTAGAAAATGGCCGATACCGTGATCGATCTGACCGATGGAACCACCTCGTGGACATTGACCGACGGCACCATTCTTACGGCCGAGCCGCAAGGTGAGGCCGGTACGGGCAACTACGACACGTTCCTTGTGCTTGGCGCGAAAGGCACGGAAAGTGGCTTCAACACCGACGGCAATCCGCTCCCGCTGGATGACAAGCAGCCGGCGCACACGAACGCACTTCTGCTGACCGACATGCAGGTGGTGACCGACGCAGATGGCCACGACTATTACGTCTTCAAACTCGACGCCAACGAGCCGAACAGCACAACTGGAGGGGTATTGTCCCTCACCTCGTTGCAGATCTATTCGGCCTCGGATCCGAATATCACCAGCCTCCCGACGCTTCAGGGCCAGCAACTGCTTTATAATATGGATGGGAACGTCACCGACGGCGACGTTACCGTTCAGTTGAATGCCGGCAGCAACGCGCCGGCCGGCAGTGGCCAAGGCGATCTGTTCGTTTACATCCCCACCAGCTTCTTCACCAGCGCAACCGGCGGTTATGTCTATCTGTATTCGACCTTCGGCAATACCAGCGACGCCAATGCGGGCGGTGGATTTGAGGAGTGGGGGGTTATCACCTCGGCCGGCGACAATCAGGCGCCAACAATTGCCGTTGAAAAGACGGCCAATCCGACATCGATCAACGAAGGTGTCGCCACCCAGGTCACCTACACCTATGCGGTGACGAACACGAGCCCGGCCGGTGCGGCCGACCCGCTGACGCTGACTTCGCTGGTCGACGACAATGCGACGCCGGGAAGTCCGGGCGACGACATCAACCTGCTCGACGGCTTCGTGGCCAACAGCACACACGGCACCCACTATGTGTCCGGCGATACCGACAATGACTACCTTGTCGACAGCAACGAGACCTGGACGTTCAACGCGACCGTCAACATCGCCGCGCACGATGCTGGAAGCAGCATCGTCAACACGGTGGTGGTGCATGCCCATGACGACGACAGCACCAATGATGTGTCCGCCAGCGACACGGCGACGGTGACAGTGACGGATGTCGCGCCGGCGATTGCTATCGAAAAGACTGTCGACACGACCGAGATCGACGAAGGCGAGGCGAAGACCGTCACCTACACCTACAAGGTGACGAACACGAGCGCCGCCGGTGCGTTCGATCCGCTGACGCTGACCTCGCTGATCGACGACAATGCGACGCCGAATGACACCAGCGACGACATCAACCTGCTGAACACGAGCCATACCGGTGACAGCAACAACGATGGGCTGCTCGACTTCGGCGAGACCTGGGTCTTCACGGCCGCCGTCAACATTGCAGCCCACAATGCCGGCTCCATCACCAACACGGTGGTGGTGAATGCCAATGACGACGAAGGCACCGGCGCGCCGCCCGCCAGCGACGACGCAACCGTGACGGTGAAGGATGTCGCGCCGTCGATTGCCATCGATAAAACCGTCGACACGACCGAGATCGACGAAGGCGAGGTGAAGACCGTCACCTACACCTACAAGGTGACGAACACGAGCGCCGCCGGTGCGTTCGATCCGCTGACGCTGACCTCGCTGATCGACGACAATGCGACGCCGAATGACACCAGCGACGACATCAACCTGCTGAACACGAGCCATACCGGTGACAGCAACAACGATGGGCTGCTCGACTTCGGCGAGACCTGGGTCTTCACGGCCGCCGTCAACATTGCAGCCCACAATGCCGGCTCCATCACCAACACGGTGGTGGTGAATGCCAATGACGACGAAGGCACCGGCGCGCCGCCCGCCAGCGACGACGCAACCGTGACGGTGAAGGATGTCGCGCCGTCGATTGCCATCGAAAAGACCGTCGATGCCAATCATGATGGCATCTTCAATTCTTCCGAAACCGTTCAGTCGGGGGCGCAGAACGCCACCTATCACTACGAGATAACCAACACGAGCCCGGCCGGGGCACTTGATCCGTTGACGCTGACCTCGCTCGTCGATGACAACGGCACGGCAAATACCGGCGACGACATCGACCTGCTCAATGGCTTCGTGGCCAACAGCTCGCACGGCACCCACTATGTATCCGGCGATACCAATGGCGACTACCTAGTCGACATCGGCGAGACCTGGCTCTTCACCGCGACCAGCGCCTTCAACCTGCTTCCAAATGCGGATTCCAGGACCAACACCGTCGAAGTCGCCGCTCATGACGATGACAGTCTGGACGAGGTCACGGCCCAGGATACCGCAACCGTATCGTCGTTCGCCGGCCCCGGGGTGCGCACGCCCGGGTTCTGGAGTAATCTCGGCAAGTCGTTCTGGGACGGGATTGACGGCGTCGGCAAAATTGGTCCGAACTTTGCATTGGCCGAACTGCGCTACGCCGTCGATTCGGATCACAGCGGCACAGTGGATTCAAAAGCCGGCCTTCTGATCGGTGATTACAACAAGGATGGACTGACTACCGGGAATGAAGACACATTCTTCATCTCCTATGCCGACGCCCTCAAGGTGATCGACGCATCCTCCAAGGACTTGCAGGATACGCGCTTTGTGCTTGCCCGCGATGCAGTAGCCACCTGGCTCAACTATCTGGCCGGGAATCCGATCGGTGACGCAACTGATCCCAACAGCCCGCACAAATATCTCGACCAGGCGATCGACTGGCTGCAGGTGACGAATGGTGGGAATTCTTCCGATCACTTCGAGGATTGGGGTGGCGGAAATGCGGTGAAGGCGAGCAGCGCGGCCTGGAACGTCGGACTGGATGCTGAGTCTCTCACCGCCGGATCCGAACTTGCCGGAAACCTCATCCACCAGGAGCTTGATTTCTACAACAACACCGGCATGACGTTCGAAGGGGCGATATTGCACATCTACGCTAATGATGGCGGCTGATCAGGAAGCGCTCGGCATGACACCGCTGGTCAGATTTCTCAGGCTCATCATCGGCGCCAGCGTGTTTACGCTTGTATTGGGCGGAGTCGAGCTGACAGCGCTGGAAAGCAGCACACGCTGGGCGGTTCTTGGGGGAACGCTCGGCGTGCTGCTTTTGCTCTATGTATGGAGCTCTCCTCGCCGCGGGACCGTTGACAATCCGCGCCCCGTTCGCATGGCCGACGGCAAGCCACAACCGGGAAGGGCAAAGCGGCCGGGGGCGCGGCCCGAACGCTCCGAGCTCGCGGCTGCATTGGCCGCGTGCCGTTCAGCCCTGGCTTCGGTCGCGCTTTTCAGCGGCGTGCTCAACGTGCTGATGCTCGCCGGCTCGCTCTACATGCTCGAAGTCTACGATCGCGTGCTGCCGAGCCGCAGCATGCCGACGCTCATCGGCCTCAGCGTGCTCGTCGCCATCCTTTATGCCGGGCAGGGCGTGCTCGATTTCATCCGAGGCCGCATCCTGGTGCGCATCGGCGGCGCCCTCGACGAGGCGCTCGGCGCCCGCATCTATTCCAGCGTCCTCAAGCTGCCGCTCAAGGTCGGGCGCAACGGCGACAGCATGCAGCCGGTCCGCGACCTCGACAGTGTGCGCAATTTCCTGTCGGGCACCGGTCCGACCGCGCTGTTCGATCTGCCATGGCTGCCGCTCTATCTGGCGATCATCTTCATGTTCCACGCGCTTCTCGGGCTGACAGCCCTGGTCGGGGCGATCGTGCTGGTCCTTTTGACGATCTATGCCGAGCGGCTGACCCGCAAGCCGGTCACCTCGGGCACCCAGGCCGGAATCGTGCGCAACGGCCTGACCACGGCCGGCAACCGCAACGCGGAAATCATCGCTGCACTCGGCATGGGCGGTCGGATGGCGAAGCGATGGGAGGAGGCCAATCGCGACTATCTCGCCGAGCAGCGTAGCGTCAGCGATATCGCCGGCGGCTTCGGCGCCGTGTCCAAGGTGCTGCGCATGCTGCTGCAATCGGCGATGCTCGGCGTCGGCGCCTGGCTGGTGATCGAGCAGCAGGCGACGGCCGGTATCATCATCACCGCGTCGATCCTCAGCGGTCGCGCGCTGGCGCCCGTCGATATGGTCATCGCCAACTGGAAAGGTTTCCTGACGGCGCGACAAGGCTGGCAGCGGCTGACCAGGATTCTCGCCGCCGTGCCGGCCGACGCCGAGCCGATGGCGATGCCGAAGCCGCACCGCCACGTCTTCATGCAGAGCGTCAGCGTCGCGGCGCCGGGCACGCAGCGGCTGCTGGTACAGGACGCCAGTTTTGCGCTGGAAGCGGGACACGCCGTCGGCATCATCGGCCAGAGCGGCTCGGGCAAGTCGACCCTGGTCAGGGCGCTTGTCGGTGCCTGGCCGCCCGCCGCCGGCAGAATCCGGCTCGATGGCGCCGACCTCGACCAGTGGTCGCCGGAGGATCGTGGCCGCTTTGTCGGCTATCTGCCGCAGGACGTCGAGCTGTTTGCCGGCTCGATCGCGGAGAACATCGCGCGTTTCGAGCCCGACGCCGATCCCGCCTTGATCATAGCCGCCGCCAAAGTGGCCGGCGCGCATGATCTCATCGTCGGTTTCCGAGACGGTTACGAGACGCAGCTCGGCGAACTCGGCGAGGCGGTTTCGGCGGGCCAACGCCAGCGCATCGCGCTGGCCCGCGCGCTCTATCGCGATCCTTTCCTGGTGGTGCTCGATGAACCCAATTCCAACCTCGACGCCGAAGGCGAGCAGGCGCTGTTCCAGGCGATTGTCTCTGTGCGGCAGCGCGGCGGCATCGTCGCGCTCGTGGCGCACCGGCCTAGCGCGCTCGTCACGGTCGACTTCGTCCTTGCCATGAACCAGGGCCGCGTCCAGGCGTTCGGCCTCAAGGAAGACGTCCTCAACAAGCTGTTTCCGCGGCCACAACCGACGGTGGCCGCCGTGCCGCACCTCAGGCTCGCCACCGAAGAGCCGGCGACGCGGCCTGGCGTGGCCGCGGCTGGTGAATGAGGCTCCACGATGCTTAGCCCCTCCCACCAATCCATTCGACGCTACATGCGTTTCGGCCTCATTGCTGTCGCGCTGCTGGTCGGCGGCGTCGGCGGCTGGGCCTCGCTGACCCGGATTTCGGGAGCGGTCATCGCGTCGGGGGTCCTCGTCGTCGATTCCCACGTCAAGGATGTGCAGCATTCGACCGGCGGCATCGTCGGCGAGATCGCGGCGCGTGACGGTGATCGCGTCAAGCGCGGTGCGCTGCTTGTGCGCCTCGACCCGACCATGCCGGCGGCCAATCTCGCCGTCGTCACCAAGGCCCTCGACCAGCTGTCGGCGCGTGAGGCGCGTCTGGAAGCCGAACGCCAGGGCGCCGACGCCATCGCCTTTCCGCAGGACCTTCTCGACCGACGCGGCGATCCGGCGATCGCCGAGATCATTGCCGGCGAGGAACAGGTTTTCGGGACGCGGCGGGCGGCTCGTTCCGGTCAGAAGAGCCAGTTGCAGGAGCGCATCCTCCAGCTGCAGAAGGAGATCGGCGGCGACACCGCCCAGGCTGATGCCAAGACGCAGGAAATCGCGCTTGTCGAGGAGGAACTGGCCAGCATTCGCGCGCTATGGAAAAAGCGGCTGATCTCCATCGACCGCCTGACCGCCATGGAGCGCGAGTCGGCGCGGCTCGACGGCGAGCGCGGCCAGTTGACGGCCGCCCTGGCGCAGGCCCAAGGCAGGATCGCCGAGATCAATTTGCAGATCATCCAGATCGACCTCGAGCTCAGCACCGACGTCAACAAGGATTTGCGCGAGATCGACGGCAAGGTCGGCGAACTGACGGAGCGCAAGATCGCCGCCGAGGACCAGCTCAGGCGTATCGACATTCGCGCGCCGCAGGACGGCGTCGTGCAGCAGTCCATCGCCCATACGATCGGCGGCGTCATCACGCCTGGCCAGACGATCATGCAGATCGTGCCCGACAGCGACAGCCTGACTGTCGAGGCCAAGATAGCGCCGAGCGATATCGACCAGCTCTGGATCGGCCAGCCGGCGGCGCTGCGCTTCTCGGCCTTCAACCAGCGCACCACGCCGCAAATCAACGGCACGGTCGAACGGACCTCGCCGGATACGACAACGGACCAGCGCACCGGCATCAGCTACTACACCGTCCGCATCGCGACCACGAGCTCCGAGGTGGCGCGCCTCGGCGAGGTCAAGCTGGTTCCAGGCATGCCGGTCGAATCCTTCATCAAGACCGCCGACCGGACCGTGATCTCCTACCTCGTCAAGCCGCTGCAGGACCAGATCAGCCGCGCCTTCAGGGAATGAGAAGACGCTCGGCAACGCCAACCCTTTGATCTTTACCCTAAAGATCCGCCTCGGCGAAGATCCGCGACGCCCAATCGAGGAAGACGCGCAGGCGTGGCGAGAGCTGTCTGTTTTGCGGGTAAAGCGCCGACAGCGGCGTGGGTGAGGGCGGGTAGTCGGCCAGCACCTCGACCAGCCTCCCATCGGCAAGGTCCTTCTCGAAGCGATAGCGCGGCGCCTGGATGAGGCCGAGCCCAAGCCGGGCCAGATCGGCGGCGGTGTCGGAATTGTTGGCCGTCACGCGGCCCGGCAGCCGGACCTCGCGGGTCTTGCCGCCGACGGTGAACTCGAACGGAAGGGTCTCGCCGGTGCGCGACGAGACGAAGCCCACCGCCTGGTGACCGTCGAGCGTATCGGGGGAGGCGGGCGTGCCGTGGCGCTCGAGATAGGCGGGGCTGGCGCAGGTGATCTCGCGGATGACAGCCAGGCGGCGCATGATCATGCCGCTGTCGGGCGGCTCGCCGACGCGTATCACGCAGTCCACCCCCTCGCGCACGAGATCGACCAGCCGGTCGCTCTGGCCGATCTGCAGGTCGATCCTGACATACCGGGCAAGGAATTCCGGCAGGCGCGGCAACAGGAACGTGCGGGTGAGCAACGTGCTGGCGTCGATGCGCAGCAGGCCAAAGGGCTCGGCGTTGCGGAAGGCGGCCTCGGCATCCTCGATCTCGGCCAGGATCGACAGGCAGCGCCGATAGTAGGCCTCGCCGTCCTGCGTCGCGTTCACCTGCCTGGTCGTGCGTTCCAGGAGGCGGGCGCCGAGATGCTCTTCCAGCCGCCGGATCGCTTCCGTCGCGGTTGAACGCGACAGGCCGAGATCGGCCGCGGCAGCGGTGAAGCTGCGCCGCTCCAGAACGCGGACGAAGAGCCGCATCGTGTCCAGCCGATCCATGGCCTTTGTTCGCAGTTTCCGAATAGTGATGTCAACAGGCGGCTGATTATCCGGAAAGTGGCTTGGCCTATATCCGTGTGATCAAGCGGAGACACTTCCATGACAAATGATCAAACCAGAACGGCGATCGTGACCGGCGCCTCCAAGGGCATCGGTGCCGCGATCGCGCAGCGGCTCGCCCGCGACGGCGTTGCCGTCGTCGTCAACTATGCACGGGGACGCGCGGAGGCCGAGGAGCTTGTGCGCGCCATCGAAGCCGGCGGCGGCAAGGCGATCGCCGTACAGGCCGATATCGCCGATCCGGCCGGCATAGCGGCGCTGTTCGACGCTGGCGAGAAGGCGTTCGGCGGCATCGACATCCTCGTCAACAATGCCGGCGTCATGAAGACGTCGCCGATCGCGCAGACCGATGACGCCTCGTTCGACACGCAGGTCGCGATCAATCTCGGCGGCGTGTTCCGTGGCATGCGGGAAGGCGCGCGCCGGCTTCGCGACGGCGGCCGCATCGTCAATTTTTCCAGCAGCGTCGTCGGTCTCTACCAGCCGGGCTACGGCGTCTACGCCGCCACCAAGGCAGGCGTCGAGGCAATGACCCACATCCTGGCCAAGGAGCTTGGCGCGCGCCGTGTCACCGTCAACGCGGTGGCGCCCGGACCGATCGAGACGGCACTGTTCACGGACGGCAAGAGCGAGGCGCAGATCGAGGCCATCGGCAAGATGATCCCGCTCGGCCGGCTCGGCCAGCCCGACGATATTGCCGGGTTGGTTTCATTCCTGGCCGGGCCGGACAGCGGCTGGGTCAACGGACAAATCATCCGCGCCAATGGCGGCGTGATCTGAGGAAAGACAATCTTGATCACCGGCGCTTCAGCGGCTTCGGCGAATTGCTCCATCCCAAAGCCTGAAACCCACCTCACACAGCAAGGAAACCACCATGCCATTCGCCAACATCAAGATACCGCAGGCCGCGCTTTCCAAGGCGCAGAAGGAAGACCTCATCCATCGCACGACCGCCATGTTCGTCGACTTTTTCGGCGAGGGCGTACGTCCTTACACGATGGTGCTGGTGGAGGAAGTCGCGGACGGCGGCTATGGCCGGGCCGACGAAGTGTTTGTCGTGCCGGAAGTTTTTCGCGCAAAGGAATAGCTGCGGATCAGACCTTGGAGAGGGGTCATTTCACAAACGACCCCTAGCTGCCTCAGCCGTCTTTCGTCGCCCCAATCCAATCGGTCCCCACTTCGGCGAACAGCCAGTCGCGGAACGCCCTGATCTTCTTCTGGCGCAGCGAGCCGTCGCGGTAGACGACGTAGTAGCGCGAGGCGGATTTCAGCGCGAGGTCGAAGGGACGCACCAGCCGCCCCGCCGCCAGATCGGCCGAGACCAGCGCGCTTCGGCCGAGCAGCACGCCTTCGCCATGCACCGCGGCCTCGACGGCGAAGGTGGCGGAATCGAAGCGCACGCCGCGCTTGGGGTCGACGTCGCCGACGCCGGCATGTTGCAGCCATGTCGCCCAGTCGATGCGAAAGGCGTCATGGATCAGTTTGTGATGCCTGAGATCCCCGGGCAGGCGCAACGGATGTTCGCCTTGCAGCAGCTCCGGGCTGCAGACAGGGAAGACCTCTTCAGGCGGCGCGGAAATCGATGTCGCCGGCCGGCAAGGGGTCGCCAAGAGCAAGGATGGTCGCAACCTCAGGGGTCCTCGACCTCGTCGAGCGCCGCATCTCCCCATGCGGCGCTGTCGTGTGGGAGCTTGCCCGAAATTGTGGCGGAGGTCGACAATTTGGCGATTAGTCCTGTCCTGCGTTGTCGAAGGACGGCGTGGCTCTAGGTGAAATCATTCTCATTTCCCCACGTCGGCGCTGCCTCTCACCTGCCTGCCGGCATCCTCTCCCCGTAAACGGGGCGAGGGACGCTCGCGCCTCGGCTTTCGCCAATCGTCAATGGTTGACCTCACCAGCCATCCGCCCGATAGGTCCGCTCCAAGCATACCACCCGAGAAACCCCGATGCCTTCAGACACCAACCTCCACGACGCGCCCGCCCCGGACACCACCTGGCAGGCCGAAATCCGCGCCGGCGTCCGCCATGTGCGCGATCTCGCCTCCCTGCCGCTGTCGCCCTCCGAGCGCGCGGCGGCCCAAGCCGCGGCGGCGAACCACAAGGTGCGCGTTCCCAAAGCCTATCTCGACCTGATCGACTGGAACGACCCGGCCGATCCGATCCGGGCGCAGGTCATCCCGTCGCCGGACGAACTTGTCGAACAGGAGGGTGAACTCGACGATCCGATCGCCGACCATGAATTCAGCCCGGTGCCGCGGCTGACGCATCGCCATGCCGACCGGGTGCTGTTGTTCCCAACCTATCAATGCGCGGTCTATTGCCGGTTCTGCTTTCGCAAGGAATCGCTGACCTCGATCGGCCGCGGCTATACGCGCGAGGCGCTGGAGCCGGCGTTGGCCTATATCGCCGATCACTCCGAAATCCGCGAGGTGATCCTGACCGGCGGCGATCCGCTGTCGCTGCCCGATAAGGCGCTGGCCGAAATCTTCGCGCGCATCGAGGCGATCCCGCATGTGCGGCTGCTGCGCCTCCACACGCGCGTGCCGGTGGCGCTGCCCTCGCGCATCACGCCGGGGCTGGTCGCGGCTTTGCAGGGCCGGCTCATGGTCACAATCGTCACCCATTTCAACCATCCTCGGGAGATCACGCCCGCGACCGAGACAGCTTGCCGGACGATGCGCCAGGCGGGCTTCGTGCTACTCAACCAGAGCGTTCTGCTCAAGGGCGTCAACGATACGGTCGAGGTGCTGGAGGAGCTCTGCCGCGAGCTGATGTATCGCCTCGGCGTCAAGCCCTACTATCTGCACCACGGCGACCTTGCGCGTGGCATGGCGCACCGGCGCACGACGATCGCGCAGGGCCAGGCGCTGGCCAGCGCGCTGCGGGCGCGGCTGTCGGGCATCTGCAACCCAGTCTATGTGCTCGACCTGCCGGAAGGTGGCGGCAAGGTGCCGATCGGGCCTTGCTATGTCGAGGGACGGGACGGGGAGGGCTGGCGGCTGCGCGGGCTGGATGGGGCGGTGAGGGAGTATACGGAGATCGTTGGCGCGCAGGAGGCTTCGAAGTTTCCGACTGCCGGCTCGTGACGCCAGGAAGCTTTCCACCGGATAATCCTACTGCGTCATAGCGACCGTTCATAATGGCCAGCGTCTGCGCTGCCCCTCACCTGCCTGCCGGCATCCTCTCCCCGTGTATAGTGACGGAGAGAGGGTACTGCTATCGGCGATTTTGCCAATCTCCAGCGTTGCGGGAAGAACGCCGGCGTTGCGGTCAGCCGCTGCGTGATCATGTCCGTGGGGCGCGGGCGTCGCCCTAGCGTTTTTCTGGAACCAGCCTTGAGGTCCCGCATTCTATAAGCAGCAGCTTAAGGAGTGTGTCGTGAGGGCGGTGTTGGGACTGGTCTGCGGCTTCGTGCTGACCCTTGCGATCTTCGCTAGCGGACTGGGATTCGCCGTCTGGCTGCTTGCCGCGAAGCCGCCGCGCCAGGCATCTGCCACCGTCAGCGTGGCGGAGCTGTGGACCAAAAAAGCGCGGCCGGTGAACAAGGCGGCGCAGAGCCTCGAGCGCTTGCCGGCCGAGCAGTCCGCGTCCCCCGATATCGCCGCCAAGCCCCGGGAAACGGCATCTGACCCCACCGTCACCGGCGCCATCGCGCCCGGCGCGGCGGAACTGCCGCCTCCGCATCTCGCCTGGTGCGCCAGCCGCTATCGTTCCTACCGGCCGGACGACAACAGCTACCTGTCCTATAGCGGGCAGCAGCGCCCCTGCATCTCGCCTTATCTCGACGTCGCCGACCGCGCCGCCCAGCCCGCCTCCGGCTATGGCGCCGGCGCCGGGTTGGGCGTCTACGCAGCCGACGACGGCGGCGCCGAGCTTTCCGCCGACCATGTCGACTATTGCTTCAGCCGCTACCGTTCCTACCGCCCGGAAGACAACAGCTACCAACCATACTCCGGCGGACCGAGACGGCAATGCCAATAGCGTGGCGAGCCCGCGCGCCGCAGAGCATGGCGCGATCCCGTCACGAATTTTTTGGATCGTTCGGGTTGGCGCGGCGTTTATCCCTGACCCAAGGAGGACCCTAGACATGGACGACGACCGGAACGACAGGATTCGTGAGCGCGCATACCAGATCTGGGAACGAGAAGGCAGGATGCATGGCGACCCCGAGCGGCACTGGCATCAGGCCGAGGCGGAGATCGACAGGGAGGCCGCGCTGCCGCTGAAGGCGGGCGATGCGCAAACCGGCGAGATCGCCAGCACCGACGTGCTGGAGGTCGAGGCGCTGGCGGTGCGCACCGGCATATCGGGCGACGAGGCGCAGGCGCTGATCGACCGGCTGGGCCACGACCGCGCCGCCGTCGAACAAGCCGCGCGCACCCTCAAGACCAAAAGGCGGCGGAGCCCTGATGAGGGACAAGCGAAATGATCCGAAAACTGAAAGACGGAAAATACCGCCTCTATTCACGCAAGAAGGACGAAAAGACCGGCAAGCGGCGGAACCTCGGCACGTTCGATACGCGGGAGGCTGCGGAGAAGCATGAGAAGGAGGTGCAGTATTTCAAGCGGCATTGAGGGGTGCCCATTCAATCATCCGCGCGAGATCTTCACGTACCGAACAGCCGCACCCAGCCCCGCGAGGTCCAACTCGCGGCGTGAGGCTGGAGCGCACGATGCACCGCTGACCAAATTGTCATGCCGCGCGGCGTCGGCATGACAATTTTCGCCACTTCGCTGGCCTCTTGCAGGTTTCCCCACTCTTTGGCTTCAGTGTTTCTCAAACGATCTTGACGCGCCGCGTCACCTGGCCATTGCTCTCCCAGTATGTGTGCTTCTTGGCAATCAAGGGATCGTCCATTGCCGGTTGAACCTGTCCCGTGGTGCTGACCGCGCGCGAGGTCACCGTGTGTTCTCCCGGCGACGGGTTTGCCCAAGGCAGGGACCAGATTTTCCAGGCGTGTTCGGCCTCCTCGCTGTGGTCGATGGTCGCTGGCTCCCAGGGCGCTTGATCGATTTGCACCTCGACCCGGTCGATCGGTGCCCCCCAGGCCGCGCCGATGATGGCGTAGTCCGAGCCTTTCCGGGTGACCTTCGCGGGTGCCGACTTTAGAAGCGCCCGGCCCACCGAGGTCTCGGCCCACACGGTCTCGCCATTGTGGTCTTCCTCGCGGATGGTGACATAGTCGCGGGCCATCAGAAGGTTCATGAACCTTGTGTCGCGAACCTCGATGCGCTTCAGCCATTTGACGTTGGCGATCCCGTACCAGCCCGGAGCAATGAGCCGCAGCGGGGAACCGTTGGGCGCCGGCAAGGCGGCGCCGTTCATTTCATAGCAGAGAAGATTGTCGGGGCTCATCGCGTCGGCGAGCGACATGCTGCGAGCGAAATTCTGCTTCATCTTCACGTCGCGTATCGGGATCTCGCTTTCGTCGGTACCGAAAAAGACGACCTCGATGCCCTTCTCCAGAACGCCGGCTTCCTCGAGGATCGGCGCCAGCGGCGTCCCTGCCCAGCGGGCATTGCCGATGCCGCCGGTGAAAAAGGGAAACCCGTGATTGCCCGAGCATTCCACCGTGAAAACCACCTCCTTGCGCGGCCGCGCCTTGATGTCGGCGAGCGACAGCTTCAGGGGCTTCTTGACCAGGCCCTCGATCTCCATGGACCATGTCTTCTCGTCGATCGTCGGTCGATTGAAATGCGAGATGCTGAAGAACTTGTCGTTTGGCGTTATCCAGCTATCCAGATCCTCCCAGACAAGCTGCGTCTTGATACCTTCCGGATTGGGGTTTTCGGTCGGCTGATCCAGCCACGGAACGACTTCCTCGCCCGCCTGTGCTGGAAAAGCGTAGGCGCGACGCGAAAGAGCAGCGATTGCGACAAGAGCCGCGCTTCCCCCGACAAGAAGTTCCCTGCGTTGAATGCCATGCATGTTGTTTACCTCCCAGTTGATCCGGAACAGGCTGCAACGTGCGATAGGCCGTAGCCTGATCACGGATAGGCGACACAATAAAAACCATGCCCAGCCGGAAGTATCCGGATAGGTCAGACAATCACCGACGCACCTCAAGCAGTGTTGGGCGAAACTCTAGCATGCGTTTCGCAACCCAAGAGTGCGCCTTTGAAAAGGACGTGTCCACAACTTGGACGGGACATGACAATTTTGTGGCAGACAGGTTTCCTGTCGTGCCATTGCTGCTCAAATCGCGACAGGCCGGCCCTTCGGTGGGGCGCGCGAGGGCGGAGGCGCTGAAGTTGCGCCGCCGGGATCGCCGGGTGGCGAGTTCCGACGTGCTGGAGGTCGAGGTGTTGGCGATGCGCACCGGCATATTGGGCGATGAGGCGCAGGCGCTGGTCGACAGGCTGGGCGGCGCGGACGTGGAGCAGGCCGCGCGCAGCCTCAAGGGCAAGCGGAAATCCCGATCGGGGAGAGCAAGATGATCCGGAAACTGAAAGGCGGATAATGCCGGCTGAATTCACGCCAGAAGGACGAGAAGACCGGGAAAAGGCGGAATTTGGGGACGTTTGATACGCGCGAGGCGGCCGAGAATCATGAGCGGGAGGTGCAGTATTTCAAGCGGCATTGAGGGACGTGCACTCAGCCTGCCGCATCAAGCTTACAGAATTGTATGTGCCTGAGGCTATGTCGCGGCAATTAGGTCAGGAAACCGACTTGGCCTTAAGCCGGGGTTTCGTGTAGTGCGAAAAAATGACCTCTCTTCCAGCGGGCCACGTATTCGTTAAACCGAGATCTACCAACCTCGCTCATAAGTCGAGCGAGTATTCCGTTCGAATCCTGATTGCGAAACCTGGTAAGATTTTCCAGCAGCAAGCCAGTTGCAGATGTCTCCGGCAGGTCGATTTTGGAACGACTCCAAATTGACTTAAGGAACTGTGCCGAAACACCAATGTGAGATTCAAAATCGGCATCTTTGGTTCCGAGATAAGCAGCTAGTTTTTCGTATAGCGTACCTGAAATAGTACCCGCCACCGGCAGCAAGGCTTCTAACGAAAACGGCTCAACCGATACAAATCCGTGCCGTCGCTCTGCCAATTTGGCAGAGAGTTCCGAATATCTACCCATATCAATCAATCCTCGTCGCTGGGCATACATGAAGACCGGCTGCAACCATGCTGTTGGAGTCTTGAAATACTCGTATGCCAATGTACGGTAAGCTAGGTCGTCCGACAAAAGGATCATCCCATTTTCAGCTGCAACCGCCGCGCTTCCAACAAGATCGATTCCTAGTTGCGCTAGGCGCTCTTCAATCGCCGCTGGCAAATTTGAAGGGAGGCGTACCGCTGCGACCCGCATTTCATTCCGGATTACAGTTTCGCGTTCTTCCAATAGGCTCCGCCGTTGTTCAATAGTCTCCGGCGTATTCTCAATTAGGTAGAATTCTCCCTTGTAGAAAGTCGCCGACCCAGTTTTTCGCCCAGTATCTGGTAAATAATCTTCTTTCAGTTCTCCTATGTCATCGACTGAGGTTCTTGCAATCACCAATTCCCCAAAGACAGATTTGAGAACGTCAATAGCGTTAATATCAACGGCGGTCCAAAAAGTGAGGGTGTCGAGCACTACGCCGCGGGACTCGCTTTCAGCAATCCAGCGAAGGGCGCTCTCCCGCTCCGGTGATGTACCTCTGCAACATTTAATCTCGCCGCCGGTTGCTCTTACCGTTTCCATGAATGCGATGACGCTCCCACCCCCCGCCTCAGCCATCAACTGTACGGGAAGCAACCCCTTTTTGTAGGCTTCGAGCGTTCGATCGCGATGCTCTCCGTGCTTGCGCGTCACGTCCAGAAATTGGGACACGTCACCGTCACGAGCCGTGATCGTCCAAAACCCAGGGTGATCCGGGAAACGCTCGTTGAATTGCGCGGTGATATCGTGAAACACATGAAGGTAGCGGCTTTTGATCTGGGAGACCCGCCATACTTGGTCTCCTGCGGGGTGACTAACGGTTATCTCGTCGCCGACAGCTTTCCCTAATGTCTGCTGCGCATAGCGATGAGAGAGCCCATAAATTCGCTCTATCGGTCGATCTGGGCCTTCTTCAATCAGAAATGAGTTAACTTGCTGGTCGGGACCGGTTATCTCCACCCAGTTACCATCACCTACCCTGTCCGGAGAGTTCAATACTTCAGCTGACTCTGCAATAAGAATTAAACCTGCGTAGTGAAGATTAGTCGACGGATCGTCGCGCCCTTCTTTTAACGCCCTGTATCCGAATTTTATCGCCTCGGTAGGTCTGCCCATCCTAAGTATTATCTGCGCAACGCGCATTTTGTCGAGGGGGGAGCCTTCAAGTGCTTCCGTTGATATAGATGCTATAAGGTCAGATAGTGAATGGTAGCTGCCTGTTTTCCGCCCAATAGTTTGTGCTAGCAGTATCAACGCGCGGCAATCCTTGGGTTTTAGATCCAAGAAGGAGCGAAAGCGTGTCTCTGCTTCATCCAAGTCTCCGCTGTGGTAGTGATATATTCCTTCAAGGCATAGGTGCCGCTTTCCATTCCTGAGTGAAGGTTCTAACGACTCGAAGAACTTGCCTCCGCTTGCACGCGACGGAATTGCATAGGCATGTGCGTTAGCCAACATCCAAAGTTCAGAGTTGTCTTGGCTTAAGTCGACGCGGCCGTCGAGCATTCTGATAACGATACCGTAGAGTTCCTTCCCCATGGCGTAGTGCGCAACCATCGCTCGAGAAGAGAAATCGGCGCTGTCGTTTGCCACACTGATGGCGTTCTGGAATGCTTGGTTTTCCAAGCCCTCTGCGTCGAGATCTCGTGCTAAGCCCGCGGCAACGATACTGGCTCTCGGATTGCTTTCCGTTTCCCTCACTAAGTCCGTAGCCATTGTCCTCGCGGCGGCACTATCGACGTTCTTTGCGTGCGCACACTTGATTAGCGCTGCTATGACATCCCTTTCGGTCTCAGGCAGAGTCTCGGTTTCGGCAGGCGTCACGCTGCGAAGGAAAGCCCAGTCGGATCTGCGTGCCGCAATCTGAGTTGCCAGCAGGAGCGAATTCCCGGATCGCTCTAGCTTTGGGAATGAGACATCGAGGAGATTGGTGTCATTTACCTCGAAGCCAATCTGCGCTCCCAAGGCCAGCAAGTTCTGATCGGCGGGCGCAATCCTTAGCGCCTCTAGAATGACCATTCTGGCCTTCTCCATGGCCCCCATTGTGTGCAAAGACACGAGATAGTTGGCTATGTACGCTAGGTGGTCCCGTCTTGCCGGAACATCATGTTGTCGAATGCTCTCATACTGCTCTTCGAGTACTTTGGACGCGGCAGTTGCCTCTGCGCGCTCATCGTCGCTCAGTCGAACCCAATCTCGGACTTTTCTAGTTAGTCTATCTACGGTGGCATCAGCTGAGTTAAGTCTTAATTGTCGACTTTCAGGAAAACGGGTCGAAGATGCATGAGCCACTTCCCACCATTCCGGCACGTCCTCACGGTACCTCAGATAGTCGATGTAGCTGATGGCAACTTGCTCGGTAGAGCGCAGTTCTTCCGGCAGCAGATCAAGTGGTGAGCCCTTCAATGACCGATCCCTGCAAGCTTGGATCAGGTAGGCTCCTATCAATTCAGAGGCAGGAAATTTGTTCAGCGACGAGCTTGCGAGTTCAAATGCCTCCGGAAATTGCCCTTTAAGCGACAGCGCGAGAATCTTGTTCGCAAGCGACTTTTCATTCTCAGGCCAGAAGTCAGCGGCAATCAAAAGATCATCTGCGCCCTTTTGTTCATCGCCCAGCTGGACATGGCAATGCCCTATATTGGCTTTGACTCGAAACCGAATTCGTCCGGCCGTTTGTTCTTCTAAGTCAACCCAGAGGCCTTCCAATAATTTCAATGCGCTACGCGGATTGCCTTCATCGATCATCTGTCGATATCGATCAATCTCGCGATCAAGCGGTGCTTCGAGTGCTGTATCTGTAGCAGAGGGATCAGCCGGCAGCCGGGCCAATACTGCATCGATGTGGATGCTTAGGTGTTCAAAGCCTTGACGCATTTCTCGATTGCCGGCTTCTACAGCATCCCTGGTCCCTTCCGCGAAGAGGCTCACAGTCGGGTCGAAAGCGCGCATACCACGGTCCGAGTTGGCGATGCGCTCTTCAAGCGTTCGCCATCCCCAAACGCGAATGATTAGGTTCCGGCCGAGTTTAGCCTGTTCCTGCGTGAGCGTGGTGGCAAGGCGGTCGAGTCGGCCATCATTCGGTCCGGTATGAGTGACAAAATACTCCGAAATGTCGAACCCGCTGCCCAACACTTTGCGGACTTCTGCACGCAGCGTTTTCTCGTCCAGCGGCCGATTTCGGTCGATGCACTTACACTGGATTCCGACTAGCCGCCCCGCGTCGCCGTTTCGATATCCTGTTAGGTCTAATCCATATTGCTTTTGGCCGCCTCGTCCGAACCTATGGATTCCCTCATCCTGTAGGATGTCAGACCAGAGGATTACTGAAGCGCGTTCGAATGCCTCCCAATCCGCTGGAGGCTGAATCTGCGTTTGAGATAGGGCCATTGATCTGTTCTTGCAGTAAATTTCAGTCGCTGTTCAAGCACAAATTCCGAATTCCCCTGTTTTATAAAAATACACCGCCGCAGCGAAATAGTTAGATCACTGCAGAGCACGCGAAAGTCGTGAAAAGGGCGCTGCTCGCGCAGCCATCCTACCCCCCTCATTAACCATTCGTTAACCATTCCCTCGCTAGCGTTTACCTCTCAGTAAGGATTCGCAGCCAGTGACCTTTGCCGCCCCCCTCGAGGCCAAATCCATTCGCTTTCGTGCCCGCTCGTTCGTCGCTTTCACATTGACTCCTGAAGATCCCTTGGCGGCCTGGCTGGAGGGGCTGGATCACTGGATCGGCAACTCGCCCGGCTATTTTTCCGGGCGGCCGGTGGTGCTTGATCTCAACGCCTTGAAGCCCGATGTCGACGCGATCGAATCGCTGGTCGACGTGCTTGGCCATCGCGGCATCCGCATCTACGCCATCGAGCTCGACGGCCACACCGCACTCGAGCCTAACCTGCCGCCGGTGCTGGTCGGCGCCAAGGAGGCGACGACGGATGGCCTGCTGCCCGGCCGCAAGGCGCGGGAGGATGTCTCCGGAGAGGGCAAGGCCGAAGGCAGGGCGTCTGAAGCCGGCCCGGACAAGGACAAGGTCGGCAAGGCTGGCGCAAGCAAGGTGGACGAAAGCGAGCCTCAGGTTGCGCAGGAGGTTTCGGGTACGCTGATGATCAAGGCGCCGATCCGCTCCGGCCAGGCGATCGTGCATCCGCATGGCGATGTCATCGTGCTGGGTTCGGTCGCGTCCGGGTCGGAGATCATCGCGGCGGGCTCGATCCATGTCTACGGCACGCTGCGCGGGCGCGCTTCGGCGGGCGCGCTAGGCAACAAGGGCGCGCGCATCTTCTGCCGCAAGAACGAGGCCGAGCTTCTGGCGGTCGACGGCTGGTACGTGACCGCCGAGGAGATGGAAGGGGTTTCGCGCGGCAAGCCGGTGCAGGCGTTTCTCGACGGCGAGAGCCTGCGGGTTTCGACGCTGAGCTGACATTCGATAATGGGGCGGCCCACGGCCGCCCGGCAAGAACAACAAATGAACAACAACGGAGGCTTTTCAATGGGCAAGGTAGTGGTGGTCACCTCGGGCAAGGGGGGCGTCGGCAAGACGACCTCGACGGCGGCCCTTGGTGCCGCGGTCGCCAAGACCGGCAAGAAGGTGGCGCTTGTCGATTTCGACGTCGGCCTGCGCAACCTCGACTTGATCATGGGCGCCGAGCGGCGCGTGGTGTTCGACCTCGTCAACGTCATCCAGGGCACGGCGAAGCTTTCGCAGGCGCTGATCCGCGACAAGCGGGTCGACACGCTGTTCCTGCTGCCGGCCTCGCAGACGCGCGACAAGGATGCGCTGACCGAGGAGGGCGTCGGCGAAGTCATCGACAAGCTGCGCTCGGTGTTCGACTACGTGTTCTGCGACAGCCCGGCCGGCATCGAGCGCGGCGCGCAGCTCGCCATGCGCTTCGCGGACGAGGCGGTCATCGTCACCAATCCGGAAGTGTCGTCGGTGCGCGATTCCGATCGCATCATCGGCCTGCTCGACGCCCGCACCATGAAGGCCGAGCAGGGCGAGCATATCGCCAAGCACGTGCTGGTCACGCGTTACGACGCCGCCCGCGCTGCGCGCGGCGAAATGCTGTCGATCGACGATGTGCTGGAAATCCTGTCGGTGCCGCTGCTCGGCATCATTCCCGAGAGCCAGGATGTGCTGCGCGCCTCCAACCTCGGTTCGCCGGTGACGCTTTCGGAACCGCTGAACACCGCTGCCCGCGCCTATCTCGACGCCGCAAGGCGGCTCGAGGGTGAGGAATTGCCTGTTATCGTGCCCTTCGAACGCAAGGGCTTCCTCGATCGTCTTTTGGGAAGGAGGGCGGCATGAACCTGCTCGACATCTTCAAGCGGCGCTCCAGCGCGCCGGTGGCGCGCGAGCGGCTGCAAGTGCTGCTCGCCTATGAGCGCCGCAACCGCAGCCAGCCCGATCTCGTTTCCATCCTGCGCGAGGAGATCATGGCCGTCATCGCCAGGCACGTGCAGATCGACCAGGACTACCTCCAGGTCTCGATGGACCGCGGCGAGACCATGTCGACGCTGGAAATCGACATCCAGATACCCAACAAGAGCGCCGTGCCGCTGGCGATGGCTGGGTGACTTTTTACCCTCCCCCTTGTGGGGGTCCGAAGGACGGGCGAGACCCGCGGCTCGCCCCGGCAAGTCGATCCGCAACGCGGATCGGGGTGGGGGCGGCGCCATCACCCCCACCCGGACCTTCGGTCCGACCTCCCCACAAGGGGGAGGTAGGGAGCCCAGTTTTTTGCGCAGTTCCATGCCGCATCTCCATAAGAGAGCGCTATCCGCCGGCGAGCAGGGCGCGTCTTCACCCTCCCCCTTGGGGGGAGGGTCGCTGCGAAGCAGCGGGGTGGGGGTTAGCGCGGCGCTGCAGGCTTTTCCGCGGCCGCGGCAGGGCTCCTGGCAGCATCCCCACCCCAAATGTCCCAAATTAACTTCGTGCCAACGGGGGGCTTCCCCTACGCAATCGGCGGATGTAAGGATATATTAGCAATTCGTTAAGTTTCCAGTCGAGGTGTGCGTAAGGGGAGTTCGGTCATGAACTTCAGAGGCCTGATCAAGCGTGCTGAAGAGGTAGATAAAGCAGTTCAGGACCTGCAGGTCGAATTGGCCGATCAGGACCTGCAGATCGAATTGGCGGACGCGCTGGATGCAAGTCTGGACGCCGAAGACCTGGCTTCGCCAAAGAGCGATGATGTCCCCGATCCCGCCGCGGGTACCGACGACCCGCCACCCGAGGCCAATGCGGCCAATGGGGATAGTGCGAAGAACGCGGACAGTGCGGATACGGACAGTTCCGAAAGCGCGCCACGACTGACGCCCCATACCCAGACCCGACTGGCCGCATTGAGTGCCTTTGAAGGGCTCTTCCATGACGCCAGGGATTATCTGGAGGAGATCAACGACAGACTGTCGGAGATCGGGACCTCACACCATCTGACGCGCGAATTCCTCAACATCCTCCACAACGACATTCTTCGCGCCAACGAGCTGGAGCTTACAAATGCCGGCCTGGCCGCTGAACAAAAAACGCTGGCGGAAAAGCTGCACGACGCGGTGAGAAAGCTGCGCGAGCGTGAAGGCGCTTTCGAAGTGCTGCAACAGCGCGAGACAAGCCTGGTTCAAGACAGGGAGGCGCTTCGCGCGGCGCTTGCCGCGACAAGGCTGGAACTTGTGGAGACAGCCAATGCGAACGCAAAACGCGAGGCGGAGTTCGGCGACATCGCCAAGCGGCTGACCGGCAGAACGGTCGAGGCCAACAGGCGCTTGCGCGAGAGCAAGATGCTGCGGGAAAAGCATGTCAACCTGTCGATCGAGCTCGACAAGGCGCTGAAGCGGGAATCCCAGGCGCGCCACAGGCTCGACGAGCTCTCGACGATCCATGCCAGCGAAGCAGCGCGGCTTGCGGAACTGCTGGCCGCGCTCGGCAAGAGCGAGAAGGAGGAAATGCGGCTCCAGAAGGCGCTTGAGGCCGCACAGGCGAAGCTGTCGGAAACAACCGAAGCGGCCCGCATGATGGAAGGCGACAGGGAAGCCGAGCTGGCTCGCGGTCAGGCGGAAATACGCGGGTTGGGTTCGGAGATCCAGAATTTGCAGTCGCGACTAGAGCAAGCCTCGAGCGAGAACAGCGAGGCCGCCAGCGAGATCGCCAGGCTCAAGAGTGAATTGAACGACACCCTTGCCGAAAAGAAAATCGCCGACGAAAGATTGTCCGCTCTCAGCCATGAGAACGAAAACGACAGGATGAATCTTTCGAAAGTGAACGCCAATCTTTCGCAGCTTGCGCTGCAACAGGCATCGGAACAGATACAGTTCGACGTCCAGAGGCAGGAGTGCGAGGACCTCAAAGCCGAAATCGTGTCACTCAATGCCCGGATCAAGGAGTTGCTGCCCTACGAGCGGCTCCACAAGGCCACCAGCGGTAGACAGCGCGAGGGCGGCGGCGTGGTCGAGATCGCCGGAGTGATGGCGGAGAAAGCACGTACAACGGGCAGGCGGCGCATCCGCAGGAACCTCCGCGCCACGACATAGCTCAATTCGTCATTCCAGCGTCTCCGCGACGTCGCTTCGCTCCCGCTCCGCCGGGCCGGCACCTCACCCGGAGAGTAAACCAATGGGGCGCCGGGCAATCGCGGCCCGGACCCTTGTCAGTCGAGCGGCTCGTGCTGGTAAAGCTCGTCCATTGTGAGCGATGCCAGGGCGCCGAAAGGCGCCTGCTTCTTCACCCGGCCGCCGCTGAGGATAACCACGTCGTCGCAGAACGAGATGGTGCTGTGATGGTGGCTGATGACGATGGTCGTGCGGCGGCCGGCTCTCGACTTCAGGGTCTCGACGATGGCCGCTTCCGACAGTCCGTCCACCGCATTGGTGGCTTCGTCCAGGATGAGGAGATCGGGATCGCGCACCAGGGCCCTGGCCAATGCGATCCGCTGCCTCTGTCCCGCCGACAAATTGACACCCCTGTAGCCAACCAGTGTCTCGTAACCCTGAGGCAGCCGTTCGATGAATTCATGCGCTTCGGCCAGTCTCGCGGCGCCCTCGGCGTCGCTGGCCGTGGCCGCATCCTGCCCGTAGGTTATGTTTTCAAAAATGGTGCCATCGACCAGTTCCAGCTCCTGGCTGGCCAGTGCGATGTGCCGGCGCCACTGGCTGGCATCGATCCGGTCGAGGGGTGATCCATCGATTAGGATCCTGCCGGTGTCCGGTTCCACGAAGCGGCACAACAGATTGACGATCGTCGTCTTGCCGGCGCCCGAGCGGCCGATCAGCGCCGTCGAGCGGCCGCTGCCGATTTCGAACGTCGCCGAATGCAGCACCACTTCACGCCGGTCCGTGCCGGAATAGGTGAACGTCACATCATCGAACTTGATGCCCTGGCGCAGACCGTGGAACGGCCCGTCGCCTCGCGGCGGTTGCGGCTTGCCTGTGGGATCCAGCATCCATGTCACCTCTTCGAGCGATCCGCTCAGGCCTTGCAACTGGCTCCACGACCCTTGCAGGGCCCGCATATGCGGCTGCAGCCTGTAGAGCAGTATGACGAACGCGATGATCAGCGGAAAACTCACTTGCGCCAGCCAGGCGCCGATCACCACCGCCAGGAACAGCATGGCGTGGAGAACCTCCGTCAGCGGCGGCAACGCTCCCTGGCGCACAAGCAGGGCGAAAGAGGCGCGGCGAACCGCATCGGACGCCGTATCGAATATCGCCTTCTCCCGGCTCTCCTGTCCGAAGATGCGGATCAGGCGTCCGGCATGAACCAGATGGAGCATCTGCGAGGCGAGGTGGCTGTTGCGCGAAGCGACGCTGCGGCTGGGCTCTTTGAGATTGGCCGAGAGGATGGCGTGCGCGATCTGGACGAGCGCCAGTCCGAGCGTGACCAAAAGCGTCATGCGCCAGGAAAGCAGCAGCAGGAAAGCCAGCAGGATGATGGCGGCCGATGCGCTGACGATGGCCGACAGCATGATCTGGATCGCATCGGACGCCCGCCAGGATTCGTTGGAGATGATGTTGAGCAGCCGTCCGGGACTCTGCCGCAGGAAGAACGGGTAGCCGACCCGCAAGAGCTGCTCCGACAAGGCGCCGCGGATCGAATGACTTGCCTTGCCTGAGATGAAGGTCGTCAGCAGCGTGTTGGCGAAGGCGAAAACGTTCTTCAGGACGATCGAGCCGAGGATGGCTATCGAAATGGCGACAAGCCGGTCGCGCTCGCTCAAGCCCGATCCGACGTGCTGGAGGACAGCGGAGAAACCGGCCATTCCCGCCGCATCCCCGTGTCCCATGATGATGCCCAGCAACGGGATGATCAGGCCGATGCCGAACCCTTCGAGGACGGCGCTGACCAGACCGAGAGCCACCACGGCCGGAAGCAGGCGCAGTTGCCGCTTTCCGAACGCCCGGAACAGCATCGGCAGGCTTGGCGGTAGCAATGGCATTATAGCGTTTCACCTCGCCTGGGCGTTGGCTTGCTGATCTTGCCGCAGCGGCTCGGCCCGCGGCCTTCTCGCCAGCAGGAGAATCGCGAATTTGGCCGCCCCGAGCAAATTCATGACGACGATCGGCCAGTGCGGCAGGTTGAGTTCATGATCGAACGCAGGCCCACCCGCCAATTCCCGGAAAGCCCCTCTTACGGCCCAGTAGAAATGGCGAAGCAGCCAGGGCGCATGGCGAACATGTTTCAGGCAGAGCCCGCCATTGCCCAGGCTGTAGTCGCGGTGAAGCTTTTCGATGGATCCGCGATCCCGTCGGCCGTGATGATGGAGCACCGTCATGTCCGGGACATACTCGACCGCGAAGCCAAGCAACACCGCCCGCACGAGGTAATCGGTGTCCTCGGCCGAGCGCAATGGTCCGCCGGCGCCGAAGCGTTCGTCGAAATAACCGATGCGGGCCGCGACATCGCGGTGCATCGTCATGTTGCAGCCCACCACAAAGCCGCCGGGATGAACATCTGGTGTCAGCCGCTCGCGCACCCGCGACCGCTTGATGGTGAACGGCAAATCCCTGGGATCGCCAAGCTCGACACGGCCTCCCCGGATGAGCCATCGTTCCCCGGACGCATAATGTCGCTCCAGATCGCGCAAATAGTCGCGATGGACCGTGCAATCATCATCGACGAAGACCAGCACATGGCCGCGCGCGCGCCTCAGCCCGGCGTTGCGGGCAGCCGCCAATCCCGGGCGCGGCTCGCAAATGGCCGTGAATGGAATGTCCGACAGTTCGGCGATGCTGGCCAGGCGTTCGGCCGTGCGGTCGCTGGATCCGTTGTCGACGACCACGAGTTCGGCCGCGAAGCCGGCATGTTCACGGCACGCGGCCTGCACCGACTTGATGCAGGCCTCCAGCACGGCGACACGGTTGCGCGTACAGATGATGAAGCTGACTTCCGGCGCCGAGCGTTCCGGGCGGGGCCCCGCCGGAGCAAGGCCAAGCGCCGTCGAACGATCGCGCTGCAGGGGTTCGTGGGCTTTGACGATCATCCCTCAGCCCGCCTGATAAGGTGCCAGAACCGCCGCGGCGGGTGCGGATTTGAAGAAGTATGCCATGGCGTCCGCTTGCCTGCTGGCCGACAGCGAGGCGAGGCTGAGCCATGGCGCCCAGGCGCCGGGCCGCAGCGCATATTGCTCGCGGCGCCGGATGACGTTCCACTTCGCGGTCCGCGTCAGCAATTCATGCGTCAGCGGCGGCTGCCTTTCATCGGCTACGAGCTGGTAGAGAAAATAGAACAGGTTGAGCGCGCCAGCCTCGAAGCTTGGCCGCGTCGCGGCGGGCAGGGAGCAAATCTCCTCCTCCAGCTGGACGATGAAGTTGGCCGCACGGGTCACCGTGTCGCGGGTGACGGCATCGCCAATGTCGCGCAGGTCCCGCGTGGCTTCCGCCAGGCCCTGGCGCTCGAGGTTCTCGGCCACGATCCGCAAATGCGTCCTGCGCATCTCGTTGATGTGCCGGCTGGTCACGCTTTCCTGATGGACGCGGTAGATGAGCAGGTTCTCGGGCATCATGGCCGCCGGGTAACGGCCGGCCAGCCGCCTGAAAAGATCGAAATCCTCGGCGTGCCTGTAGGTCTGGTCGTAGTGGAGAACGCCGTCGTTGACGATCTTCCTGTTGTAGACCACCGTCGGGTGCATGAAGATCGTGAAGAACATCGCCAATATAGGGATGCGGCCGAACCGGAACACCGGATCGGGCTTGCCCGTGGCGATGCGGCCGCGGATCAACATATCGACGCCGGCGCCGCAGAAGCCGAGTTCGGGCCGCCGCTCAAACAGCGCCACCTGGCGCGACAAGCGCCAGGGATAGGCGACGTCGTCGGCGTCCATCCGCGCGACCAACTCGCCCCGGGCGACCGCCAGCCCTTCGTTGAGCGTCGCGACGAGGCCACGGTTTTCGCGCGAGATGATCGAGATGCGGCTGTCGGCCTCCCGGTATCGCTCGAGGATCTCGAGCGAATTGTCGGTCGACCCGTCATCGATCGCGATGATTTCCAAGCGGCCATAATCCTGCCGCAGGATGCTTCCCAGTGCGGCAGCGAGATAGGGCCCCGCATTGTAGACCGGCAGCAGAACGGAGACGAGCGGCGCCGCGGTCATCGTGTCACATCCGTTCGCTGGAGGTCGAGCGATGGCGTGCGGCCATCGGGCGATCCGCTGGGCGCCCTCGCCAGCCAACCGCCATGGCCGGCCTGCGCGGCACGGGCCCGCGCGACATAGGGGAAGTGGCGCTTCAGGCTGTTGAGCGGCCTTTCGAAGACCACCCAGGAAATCGAGGCCACGACGATCGTGGCGGCGCTTGCAACCAGGAACCGCCCTGGCCCTTGCTCCGAGACATCGAGCGGAATCCAGGGCTGCGACTTGACGGCGAGCGACAGCAATATCGGATGATAGAGATAAACGCCGTAGCTGATGCGGCCAAGCGCAAGCAGCGGCGGCAGGTCAAGAAGCTTGCCGATTGCGCCGCCAAGGCCGCTCGAACAAGCGGCAACGATGGCCATCAGCGGCACCAGGGGCAGGACTTCCCGCAGCAGCCAGCGGGCCCATTCCAGCATCGGATCGGCGGGCGCCGGGACAAACCACTCGATCATCAGGAATGCGGCCGCGAAGGCAGGCCAGCCCAGCCGCACCCATTGCGGCAGGGCCGCGCCCCTGGACCGCCAGCAGGCAAGCAGTGCACCCGACGCCAGCGCATCCATGGATGCCGGCGGCAGCAGGTCGCGCGCCAGCGCCGGGGTGGCGGTGACCGGCCAATAGAAGCGATAGGCCAGCGACAGCGCGATGACGCCGATGCAGATCGCTTCGAAGCGGCGGCGTGGGGCCAAAAGGACGACCAGCGGCCAGGCAAGATAGAACTGCTCCTCGATGCTCAGGCTCCAGGAATGGCCCAGCACCCAAGGGTTCCAGTCATTGTGCAGCGCATACCAGAAATTCGACAGATAAAGCGCATGCCAGACCAGCGACCCCCTGGACTGGTCCAGGTCGACCAGCCAGACGAAACCCAGGACGGCAAAATAGGGCGGGAATATCCGCAGCGCCCGCCTGATGTAGAAGGATCGCAGCGCAGGGCCGGTCTCGAACTCGGCGGCCGAACGCGCTTCCAGGAGCAGGCGCGTGATCAGGAAGCCGCTCAGCACGAAGAACAGCCGCACGCCGATATGACCCCAGAAGGAAGATCCCCCCGCCGCGAAGAAATGGGAGTACATCACCATCGTCACGGCGACGGCCCTCAGTGCATCCAGTTGGATGTCGCGGGCGTTTCCCATCAGCGGCTTCCGCCGGCGCGATGTCCGCGATGAAGCTGTCTGCTGGTCGGCTTGAGCGGCAGCGTGCCGGCGTCGCCAATCCCGGGCTTTGCAAGTCCGGCCCGGCCGGGCTCGACGTACAGACAACTCAAGTTGGCCAAGCTGGCGGTTCCTCCACGGCCTATGTCCAGTCGCGAAAAGTCCCCCGGGAAATGGATCGGCTATGGCATTGTGCAGCGCAACACAAAAAATTTACCCATCTGAAATACTCCGGTGAGCAGGGCACTAAATTATCGACAAAACGGCCAGATTTCCGCCTTTTGGCGGCTTTCTGCGGAAATTCAGCCTTGTTTGCGCGCTGCAGCATAGTTGCCGTTTTCATCGGTGCCTGTACGGCCCGACCGCCGGATTTCAGCGACGATGGCTCGCCTGCCCGTGTAATGACGGACGGGGCATAACGGGCCGGGCCGAACGATCCGCTGTCCTGCCCCATCAGGACGCCGGCGCTGCCTCACGACAGGCGGGCCGGTTCCCCGTATTTCCTGTTCCGCTAGGCGAGTTTGCGCCGGGCGGCAGGGAGGACGAACCAAATGACATCGACGTCAATTGCTCGTCGCGAAGCGGCGCCCTTGCCTGTCGCGGCGCTGATGGGCGCCATGGTGTCGATCCAGATCGGCGCCACCTTCGCCAAGGGTCTGTTCCCGCTGATCGGCGCGCAAGGCACGACGACGCTGCGGCTCGTCGTCGGCGCGCTGATGCTGATCGCGGTGCTGCGGCCCTGGCAGGTGCGACCGTCGCGCGCCACCATGCCGTGGCTGGTCGCCTATGGGGTGACGCTGTGCGCGCTCAACCTCCTGTTCTACGCCGCACTTGCCACCATTCCGCTCGGCATCGCGGTGGCGCTGGAGTTTTCCGGTCCGCTTCTGGTGGCGACCTTGACCTCGCGGCGCGCCAGCGACTTTGCCTGGATCGCGCTGGCGGTGGCCGGCATCGTGCTGTTGTCGCCTTTCGTCCGTTCGCTCCAGCCGCTCGATCCGACCGGGGTGATGCTGGCGCTGGCGGCCGGCGGCTTCTGGGCGCTCTACATCGTGCTGGCCCAGAAGGCCGGCGCGGAACTGGGTTCGCGCACCACCGCGTATGGGATGGCCATCGCTGCCGTTCTGGTGCTGCCTTTCGGCGTGGCGCAAGCAGGGACCGCGCTGCTGGCGCCGTCGATCCTGGTCAGTGCCTTGCTCGTCGGCCTGTTTTCGAGCGCGCTGCCGTTCTGGCTGGAGATGGTGGCGCTGACCCGGATGCCGGCCCGCATCTACGGCACGCTGACCTGCCTGGAGCCGGGGCTGGGCGCGCTGGCCGGCTTCCTGTTCCTGCACGAGAGCCTGACCACCACGCAATGCGCCGGGATCGCCGCGGTCATTGCCGCCGCCTTCGGCGCAGCGCTGACATCGCGGCCGCCGGTGCCGTCGCCGGAGTAGGGCGGACGCGGGATCATGCCGCAAGCCGATTCCGCCGCCCTTCCTGATCAGCATTCGAGCGTTGCCTCTATCCGGTCAGCGCTCTTCGCTGTTGTTGGCGTCAGAACCTCAAGCTAAGATCGACCTTCGCACCCTGGTCGACCGCGCCGCCACCGAATTGCCCGGAATAGGACAGGCCGAGCGTGGCGTTGGGAGCGAGACGCAGGTCGACACCGGCCTCCACAAGGGCGGCATCCTTGGCGATCGGCACGCCGGCGATGGTGAAGAGATCGCCAGCGACGAAGGCAAAGGTCGAGCTTGGCGTGACATCACCAAAGGCGTGACGCCAGCCGAGCATGCCGCGTGCGGTGGCGTTCATGCCGCCAAGCGCAAGATCGGTGGAGCCGCGCAAGCCCAGCGTGGTGAAGGTGGCGTCGGTGGTCGAGCCGGCACTGGTCAGCGCCGCCGCGCCGCCCGTTTCGGTGAAGCCATCGGTGTGCACGCTGACATAGGCGAGATTGGCGAATGGCTCGAGCTTGAAGCGCCCGGCATCGGCCTTGTAGGCGAGTTCGCCAAAGACCTGCGCGGTGCCGGCGTCGTAGTCGGCCGACAGCGCGTCCGTGAAACCGTTGAAAGCGACGGCGCGTTTTGTCGAGAGGCTGCTCCAGCTGTAGGCGGCACCGGTGCGGAAGGCGATCGCGCCCCAATTGGTGCCGCCGTAGAGACCGAGATGGTAGCTGTCGCTCTTGCCCGATGAATTGCGATCATCGGCGTCAAAACTCGAATGGCTGTAGCCGCCGAGCAGACCGACGCGCCAGCCGCCGACCAACGTATCGGCGCCGGCCAACAGGCCGCCGGTCGAGCGGTCGAAGGCGGCGGCGTTGCCGTCGGAGTCCGTATTGCCCCAGGAACCAAAAGCCTGGCCCCAGATGGCGAAACGATCGGTGTCGGCGGCGACCATTTCTGGTCCACCTTCGCCATAGGCCATGACCGGCAATGCGGCCGCGCCAGCATCGCCGAAGGCGGCGCTGATGCGGTTGCTGGCGGCGTCGCGGACGAAGCGACTGTCCTCGACCAGCATGCCCTTGGCCGAGGCATGGATTTCGCCCGAGAGCTGGTCGAAGGCGTCCTGAGCAGCCGCCTCCGTGGGCAGTTGCATGATGGCGTCATAGAGCGCATTGCCGCTGCCCAGGCCTTCAGCGCCGCCGCCTGTGGCGATCTGGTTGGGCGTCAGCCCGACCGAGGCGAAGGTCTTTTGGACGACATCGAGATAGACGTGATTGGCGTCGTAGCTGTCGACCAGGCCGAGGAAAGCCGCCCCAGTGTCGCCGGTAACCGTGTAGGTCCCGGTGACGCCGCTATCGGCTTGCAACACGGTATAGTGCGTGCCCGCCACATAAGGCGCGCCGTCGAGTTTGACCACGTCGATCAGCGCGCCGCTGTCGATCGTTGCTGCACCCGTCGCATGCAGGAAATCGGAGGTACCGGTCGAGGTGAGTTCGATCTGGTAGATCGAGCCCGCTGCATGGTCGATGTCGCCGGCGACGTTGAGCGTGCCGATCGAATTGCCCGGCGCGATGATGCCGCCCGCTTGCGCCACGATGCCGCCCACCGTGCCGTTGCCGCCCAGCGTGCCGCCCGAGACCGTCACTAGCGAATTGGCCAGCGAGCCGTTCACGGCCAGCCGTCCGCCGCTCACGTTGGTGGCGCCGGTGAAGCCGCTCGAATCGGCGGTCAGGTTGGTATTGCCGGCGATCTGGTTGATCGTGCCCAGTCCGCCGATGATGGCGCCGAAGGCGTAGTTTGCGCCGGTATGATTGAAATTGAGCGCGCCGGTGCCGGCGCCGAACTGCAACGCGGCGGGATCGAAGATGCCGGCGCCCGTCGCCGCGGAGCCTGCCGCGCCGCCGATGTTGAGGTTGCCGGTCGAGCCTGCCTGACTGGCGATCACGGTAAGGCCGTCCACAATAGCGGTGCCGCCGTTGGAGAGCGTCACCGAAGCCGTACCATCAAAACCGATCAGCAGGTCGCCATGCATCTCCCACAGCGAATCCGTGCCGTCGACCGTTGCCTGGCCGGTGGCATCCGCACCGATCGCCATGTAGGCAAAGCCGCCGGAGGCTACGCCGCCATTGGTGACGGTAAGAGTGCCGCTTCCTTGATCGCCAAGGTACAGGCCGTTCTTGTTGGTCCATTTCGAACCCGCGCCGTCGACGGTAACCGCACCAATGGCTGTCGTTGCCCCGCCGACAACGACCGCATCGGCATCTGCTGAACCGCCGTTGGTGATGGAAAGTGTCGCGTGACCGCCGGCGCCCACGGCAAGAACGTCATCGGTGCTCCAGGAGGATCCCGGCCCGTCCACCGTCGCGGTCGCCGTTGCGGTATCGACTTCGCCGAGGCTCGCGGCTTGGTTGGTGAGCTTGCCGCCGTTCAGGATGTTCAGTGCACCGGTGCCCTGGTAGCCGACGAACAGGTCGTCACTCCTGACCGCGCCGCCGTTGGTGATCGACAGGGTGCCCGTGCCCTGAACGCCGACGAGCAGCTCCGCGCTGTTGGTCCAGGCCGAATTGTCGACTATGGCCTCGCCGATTGAGCCCGAGACCGCGCCGATATAGCCGATATTATTGCTGACCGCGCCGCCGTTGGTGATCGCTAGCGTGCCCGTGCCTTTATAACCTACGAAGAGGTTGGAGCTGTTGGTCCAGGTCGAGCCGGCACCGTCGACGAACACCGTGCTGGTGGAACCAGCAGCGTAGGCCATGTAACCCTCGACATTGCTGACCGTGCCGCCGTTCGAGATCGTCAGATTGCCGTTGCCATTGTTGCCGACTGTGAGATCGCCGCTGTTGGTCCAGGTCGAGCTACTATCGACGACTACCTTGCTGGTGGAGCCAGCACCATAGGCCACATGACCGTCGGCATTGCTGACCGCGCCGCCGTTCGAGATCGTCAGCGTGCCCGTGCCGGAGTTGCCGACATAGAGATTCCCGCTGTTCGTCCACTTCGATACCGCACCGTCGACCGCCACCATGCCGGTCGAGCCCGCCGAGTGGCCAACATAGCCCGAGGCATTGCTGACTGCGCCGTCGTTGGTGATCGCAAGGGTGCCCGTGCCCAAATCGCCGATAGCCAGGTTGGAGCTGTTGGTCCAGGTCGAGCCGGCACCGTCGACTGACACCATGCCGGTCGAGCCCGCCTTCGCGCCAATAGCCGCCCAGCTATTGCTGACAGTGCCGCCGTGGGTGATCGCCAGGGTGCCGGTGCCGAAATCGCCGACAAGCAGGTTGGAGCTGTTGGTCCAGGTCGAGCCGCCATCGACGAACACCTTGCCGGTCGAGCCCGCAGATTTGCCAACATAACCCGTGACATTGCTGACGGCGCCGCCTTTGGTGATCCTTAGAGTGCCGGTGCCGTTGTCGCCGACGGTGAGATTGCCGCTGTTTGTCCAGGTCGAGCCTGTGCCGTCGACGAACACCTTGCCGGTCGAGCCGGCTTCGTAGCCAACGTAGCCCCAGCTATTTTTGACCTTGCCGCCGTTCGAGACCGTCAGAGTGCCCGTGCCGAAACCGCCGACGAACAGGTCAGAGCTGTTGGTCCAAGCCGAATTATCGACCGTCACCGTGCCGATCGAGCCCGAGAATGTGCCGACAAGGCCCGAGGCATTTTTGACCGTGCCGCCGTTCGAGATCGTAAGCGTGCCCGTGCCCTGATCGCCGACAAAGAGGTTGGAACTGTTTGTCCAGGTCGAGCCGGCGCCGTCCACGAACACGTTGCCGGTCGAGCCGGCCGAACTGCCAACATGGGCCCAGCTATTGCCGACTGCGCCGCCATTGGTGATCGCCAGAGATCCGGTACCGTAGCCGCCGACAATCAGTGGCCCGCTGTTGGTCCAGGTCGAGCTCGCGCCGTCGACCGTCACCGTGCCGGTCGAGCCCGCCGATTTGCCAACATAACCCGCGACATTGCTGACCGCGCCGCCTTTGGTGATCGCCAGAGTGCCGGTGCCGTTGTCGCCGACAGTCAATCCCCCGCTGTTGGTCCAGGTCGAGCCCGCGCCATCGACCGTCGCCGTGCCGGTCGAGCCTCCGTTGTAGCCCAAATATGCGTCGGCGCTTGTTACTTTGCCGCCCGCGGTGATGATCATCGTGCCGGCGCCAGAATTGCCTACATAGAGATTCGAGCTGTTGTTCCAGGAGCCGGCACCGGTGACGTTGACCATACCATTGGAACCCGACGCATAACCGAGGTAGCCACCGGTGTTGCTGACCGTGCCGGCGTTCGAGACCGTCAGCGTCCCAGTGCCCCCATATCCAATTGCAAGGTTGGCGAAAGTGCTCCACGAGGAGCCGGCGCCCGTAACCGTTGCCGATGCATTGGCGGTTGCTGAATATGCCAATGTACCGTCTTGACTGGTGAGAGTGCCGGCATTCGAAATGGTGAGATCACCGGTTGAAGAAAAGCCATCTGCTATGGTGAGACCCGCGGCAAAAGCATTTCCGGCGTTGATGACGGTCGGGTTTGTGGTGGTTGTGTTGATAGTGACATTATCGGCCGCTGTCGGCACCGACACAGGGCTCCAGTTTCCGGCGGTAAACCAGTTCGTGGAAACAGTGCCGGTCCAGGTCTCGGCCGCTTTGGCGGCGATTGGCTGGCCAAGACCGACCAGCGCCGTTGACGTCAGCGCCAGATACTTCAACGCCTTCGCCTTGCGGCTTCCAAATGTGTTCCGCAGCATTCAATCCCCTGACATGACAGTCGTTTCACCCTGAGGCTGACATGTCATTGGAGCCCAGCTGTTGTCTTGGGCAGGACCGCACTGGAATTGGACTGGAGTGAGGTGCCGTACTTTTTCCGTGCACTGTGGCAGTTTGGCGCCATCGATCGCCGCGGATCTCGGCTTTCGACGAGAGGGAATCGGAAATCAAGTGTCCAGCTTCCGGGTATCCGGATTACTATCTGGCGCCCGTTGGCGTGTAGCCGAATCGGCGGCGAAAGCAGCGGTTGAAATACGACACATCGCTGAAGCCACTGATCATGGCAATTTCGCTGACGCGCATCTCGCCATTCTGTCTCTGCGAGAGCATCCTGTGGGCCGTCTGCAGGCGCAGTTCGAGAACGCGCTCGGAAAAGCTGATGCCCGTCTCCTGCAGGAGATCGTGAACATAGCGCGCCGACAGGCCGAGTTCCTGCGCGACGCCTTGCGCCGAGATGCCGGGGTTGGCGAAATTATCGGCGATCTTCGCCAGCACCGCCTGCAGCCTGGCCGCTGGCAACCCGCGTAAGCCGGCCAGTTCGGCAGGCTCGCCTTTGGCGCCTGTCACCAGGCCGATCAAATCGACGATCGTTTCCGTCGCGTGCGCTATCAGATCGGGCGAGACGAGAGGGCGGCCGGTTTCAAGAAGTTGACAATAACGCTTGAGAAAATCGAGAGCTTCGTTCTCGGCGCCGATCTTCAACGCCAGCCTGTCATCGATCCGCGGGAAGGCCTGTGCGAGGACAGCACGGGGGACCACCACGTTTGTCCACACATTGCTGTCGGCGCCGGCCATTTTCAGCGCTTCCGATGCCGTGACCAGCACCGCTTCTTCCTGCCCGACACTATAGTCGCGGCCGACCTGCGCGCCGGTCAACGGCGTGTCGGATTTGTTTATCAGCAGGAGATAACCATCGTTGCCGTCATCAGCGATATTGCTTGCCTTCCTCGTTGCATGCTTGATTGTTCCGGACATCTGGCCAAGAACCAGCGATCCGACAGCCGTGGCTTCGATCGCAGCTTCGAAAGGCAGCTTTTCCGATATGCCGTATTCGACCGACCATATCTCCGCGACGTGGATGTCTTGCCAGAGGGAAAATCGATCGCGATCACTGAGATGCGAGGGCAGTTGAGCCGATGAAAACACCGTTTTTCGTGGCAATGGTGTACCCATATACATTCGCGTTCTCTAATATAGCGAGCGCGATGCTTTCCATTTCAAGAATAACCAGAGACAATAGCCGCCTAGTGTCATCTGATCGAATTTACATCCTTAATCGGGTTGAACCACGCGTGGCGTCACCCAAAAGTATGACTTCGCGAAATCCTCCGAAGCGAGATCGGGGCGTGCAGGAGGCTTGGTGCAGAGGCTTAGCGGCGAAGTACTTTCCTCGATTGTCGGCGATATCTACGATTGCGTTTTGAATCCGGACGGCTGGGCCGGGGTAATGACCCGGATCACAGAGGCGGTCGACGCCGCCTACACCACCATCGCGCTTGCCAGCACTGCCGGCAATCACGGCCGCTTCGCGGCTCAATCGCCCTGGGATCCCGTGCAAATGCGCATGCTCCAGGAGGATTATGATTTTGACGCAATTCCCGGACTGAAGGCCGCGATCGTCGGCGACATCGACACGCCCGTTGCGACGTTGTCTCTTATGAGCGAAGCCGAACTCCAGCAGACGCCATTTTTCCAGAATTGGGCCAGACCGCAGGGATTGCGCGAGGCCTGCATCACCAAATTCGTTCATACGCCGGACCGGATCGGGCTCATGGGTTGCACCACGCGGGCCAGCAGGGAGATCATCTCAGTCGAAGAACAGCGTTTCCTGGCATTGCTCTCGCCGCATCTGCGCCGTGCTTCCCTGATTGGAGATCTGCTCGATCAGGCCCGCGTTACCGCCGACCTTTATCGCCAAGCGCTCGACCGTCTCGCCGTGCCTGTCGTTCTTACCGGCGCCAACGGAGCAATCCTCCATGCCAATCGGGCGGCCGATCGAATGTTTTCGGCGCAAGGTCCCGTTCTTTCCAGGAAGGGCCTGCTTCAGGCGCAGAATCCGGTGACGGCCCGCGCCCTGCTGGAGGCAATCGCCGGTGCCGCGAGCGAGGACGCTTCGCTCGGCTCCCGCGGCATAGGCCTGCCCATTTCGGCCCCGGGTCAGCCGCCCGCCGTCGCCTATGTATTGCCCCTGACCGAGGGAACCGCGCGCGCGGCTTTCCGGCCGGCATATGCCGCTGTCTTCGTGTCGACGACGACGTCTTCTTCTCCACTTCCTGAAGCTGTCCTCACCGCGCTGTTCGACCTGACGCCCGCGGAGGCGCGGGTCCTGCTGCGCATCGGCAGCGGATTGTCCGCGTCGAAGAGCGCGCTGGCGCTCGGCATCGGCGAAAACACCTTGAAGACCCACCTCAACCGAATCTTCGCCAAAACCAGCACGAGACGCCAAGCCGATCTCGTCAAGCTCGTTTCGGACATAGGCACGCCGCTTGCACCTCAGTGATGGCGCCCAACTCGACGTTGCGCAATGGCTGCAGGTTGACGATAATTCGGCGCAACGCGCACCCCCTTTGCGTGCCGGCCAATCACTGTGGCAACCCTCACCGCCGCCAGGGCGGTTCCGGCGCGAAGCGCTTGCCGATCCAGTCGGCGAAGGCGCGGGTCTTGGCGGCTTGTCCCTTGGCTGAGGGCGTGACGACATAGATCGCGCCTTCGTCGGCCAGCGTCCAGTCCTCCAGGATTGGCACCAGCCGTCCGTCGGCGAGCTCGCGGCCGACCAGCCAGTCGGTGCTCATCATCAGGCCGACGCCTTGCACGGCGGCCTCGACAAGCACCTCGGCATCATCGGTGACCAACGGCCCGGATACCTCGACGCGCACGCTTCGGCCCTCGCGGTCGGTCATCTCCCAGGCCGGAAAGGTCTGGAAGCCGCTGAAGCCCAGGCAGGAATGTTCGAGCAGCGCCCGCGGTGTCTCCGGCCTGCCCCTTCGGGCGAGATAGGAGGGGGCGGCGCAGAGCAGCCGCCGCCGCGTCGCCACCTTGCGCGCCACCAGGCGCGAATCCTCCAGCGCGCCGAGCCGCACGGCGACGTCGAAATTCTCGGCGACCAGATCGGCGAAGCGGTTGGAGAATTCGGCCTCGATGCGGACATCGGGAAATTCGGCAAGGAATTGCGGCAGCAGCGGCCCGATCCACATGCGCCCGAACGTGCCGGGCAGCGCCAGTCTGAGCAGGCCGCGCGGGCCGCCGCCGGCATGTGCAGACGCGGCAGCCTCGGCCTCGTCCACGGAGGCGAGGATGGCGCGCACCCGCACCATGAATTCGGCACCTGCTTCGGTCAGCGACACGCTGCGCGTCGTGCGATGGAGCAGCCTGACGCCCAGCCGCTCCTCCAGCGATTGCAGCCGCCGCGACAGGATGGTCGCGTCGCGCCCGACACGCGCCGCCGCCCTGGTGAAGGAGCGCGCCTCGGCGATGGCCGCGAAGGCCGCCATTTCGGCAAGGGTCATCGGCTCGTGAGATTGCTGCATAAGTCACATTACTGAAATGTAAAAGGCAAGGATTATCCAAACATATCGCAGCAGATAGCTTCACTCAACCCATCAATCGTCCCACCGGAGTGAAACCATGAAAGCCATCGAACTGAGCCAACCCAGGCTGGACGCCTTCCGCGCCGCCACCATTGCCACCCCCGAACCGCAGCGCGGCGAGGTGCTGATCCGCCAGCGTGCGGCGAGCCTCAATTTCGTCGATGTCGCGGTGGCGAGCGGCAATTATCCTGGACCGAGCTTTCCGCTCATCCCCGTCGCCGACGGCGCCGGCGAGATCGTCGCGCTGGGCGAGGGGGTTACGGGATTCGCCGTCGGCGATCGCGTCGTCGCCCATGCCAAGCCGCGCTGGATCGGTGGCCGGCCGCGGCCTTACGAGATGACGCAGATGCGCGGCATCTCGCTGCCGGGGTCGTTGGCCGAATATGTCGCGCTGCCGGCCAATTCGGTCGTGCCGGTGCCGGCGCATCTCTCCTTCGAGGCGGCGTCGACGCTGCCGATCGCCGGCACCACCGCCTGGAACGCCATCCGTGCCGCCGATGTCGGGCCGGGCTCGGTCGTCGTGCTGCTCGGCACCGGCGGTGTCTCGATCTTCACCCTGCAGCTTGCGAAAGCCGCCGGCGCCACCGTCATCATCACCTCGTCGTCGGACGAGAAACTGGAGCGGGCGAAGGCACTGGGCGCCGATCATCTCATCAACTACCGCGCGACGCCCGACTGGGACGGAAAGGTGCTGGAGCTGACGGGCGGCCTCGGCGCCGACCTCGTCGTCGAGACCGGCGGCACCGCCACCTTTGCCCGCGCCATCAACGCCACCGCGCCCGGCGGCACGCTGTTCACCATCGGTTTCGTTACCGGCGCCGAGGCCACGATCAACCTGCTGCCGATCATCATCAAGGCTCTGAAGGTGTTCGGCAACAACACCGGATCGGTGTCCGACCTTCGCGACGCCGCCCGCGCCATCGGCGCGGCCAGGATCGAGCCGGTCGTCGACAAGGTGTTTTCGCAGAACGAAGCGGTCGAAGCCTACACACACATGGCCGCCGGCGGCCTGCACTTCGGCAAGCTGGTGTTCGGGTTGGAGTGGTAGGGGACCGATGAGAGCGTGATCTCCCCCCTCGAGGGGGAGATTACTCGCTTCATCCTCAGATCAGCTTCTCCAGCGTGATCGGCAAATCCCGAACCCGCTTGCCCGTCGCATGAAACACCGCGTTGGCGATCGCGGGGGCAACGCCGACAATCGCCAGTTCCCCGACGCCTTTGCCGCCGAGCACCGAGGAATGCAGGTCGGGGATGCCGACCGAGATCACCTCGATATCCGGGATGTCGGCATTGGTCGGCACCAGATAATCGGCGAGGTTGTTGTTGACGATGCGGCCATGGCGGCGGTCGACGATGCCTTCTTCGAGCAGCGCCTGGCCGATGCCCATGATGATGCCGCCCTTCCACTGACTTTCGGCGAGCTTCGGGTTGTAGAGCCGGCCGGAATCCAGCGCCGACACCACGCGCGATACCCGCACCGTGCCGAAATCCTCATCGACGCGCACCTCGATGAAATGCGCGCACCAGGAGTGGCGGGAATAGTCGCCCTCGGTGTGCGGCAGCGCCATGGCGATGGTGGTGTAGTTCTTGTAGCGATCCTCTGGCGTCGAATTGGCCGGCATGGTGTCGCCGGTGGCCTCGATGTGGTCGCGGCCGACGCTTTTGAGCAACTCGGAGATCGAGACATCAGGGCCGTCGCCGCGTGGCGATGAAATACGGCCATTGGCGACAACCAAAGTGTTGGCCTGCAGGGCGTGGAAGGGTGAGCGTGGATCGCTGATCGCCAGCCCGATCAGCTGGTCGAGCGCCGAGGTCGCCGCCTTGTAGACAGCACCGGTCATCACGCCGGCCAGCCGCGAGCCGCCGGCGACGCCGGCGCGGGGGAAGCGCGAGTCGCCGAGCTTCACCACGACATTGTCGGCCGGCACGCCGACCGTCTCGGCTGCGGTCTGCACCAGGATGGTGTAGGTGCCCTGGCCCATGTCGATCGAGGAGCTTTCGACCTCGACCGAGCCGTCGGCCAGGATGCGCACGATCGCCTCGCCATAGGCGCGCCGCACGGGATAGGTGCCCGCCGCTACTCCCCAGCCGATCAGCTGATTGCCGTCGCGCATGGAGCGCGGTTCGGGCGTACGCCTGGACCAGCCGAAGCGTTCCGCGCCGGTGGCAAAAGCCTCGCGCAACTGCCTGGTCGACCAGGCTTTTTTCGCTTCCGGATCCTGCTCGGCATAGTTCCTGAGCCGGATCTCCAGCGGATCGATGCCGACTTCGTAAGCAAGCTCGTCGATGGCGCTTTCGATGCCGAAGGCAGAGGGGTTTTCGCCCGGCGCGCGCATGGCGCCAGGCACCACCGAATTCACCCGCACGACATTCTGCCTGGACGAGAAATTCGGCGTCGCGTACATGATCGAAGTGACCGATCCGAGCGGCTCGACCCACATGCCGTCGACGGATGTTTCATTGACGCCGCGATGCACGATCGACTGGATCTTTCCTTGCCGGTCGGCACCGATCGTCACCGTCTGTCGCGTCGCGGCGCGGCCGCCATAGCCGGTGAAGGTCTGCGGCCGCGTCATCACCAGCCGCACCGGCCGGCCGAGCATTTTGGCGGCAGACGCCGCCACCGCGCCATGGCTAAGCGCCAGCGCCTTGGAGCCGAAGCCGCCGCCAATATAGGGCGAGACCAGGCGCACATTTTCGAACGGCACGCCGAACCATTCGGCATAGGTGCGCGCCATGCCGTCCAGCCACTGGCTCGGCTCCCATACGGTGAGGTGATCGCCTTCCCAGCGGGCGATCAGGCCATGCGGCTCCATCGGCGCCTGGTATTCGCGCGGCGTGTTATAGGCAGCGCAGATGCGCACCGGGGCCGAGGCGAAAGCGGCCTGCGCGTCGCCCCATTCCTTGGTCATGGCGTCGATCGGGATGCCGTCGCCGGCCTTGGCGTCGCTGAGGTCGACGATGGCGGGCGTCTCGTCATAGCTGACCTTGAGGAGGGCTGCCGCGGCGAGCGCCTGCTCGAAGGTTTCGGCGACGACAGCGGCGACATGCTGTCCGGAGAAAGTGATGTCGCGCACCAGCGGGCAATAGGGCTTGTCGGGCGGCGGCGTGCCGAACCAGTCCGATGCGGGTTTCAGGCTGATGATGGTGTCCGGCGTCAGCACTTGCAGCACGCCGGGTGCTGCTTGCGCCTCCTCGGTGTCGATCGCGCGCACCTTGCCCGACGCAATCGTGCTTTCGACCAGCACGGCGTAGGCGAGGCCTTCAAGCTGCTGCTCGACGGCGTATTTGGCTGCGCCGGTGATCTTGGCCGGGCCGTCGACGCGCGACAGCCGGCCGCCGACGACTTGCGCCAGCGCGCCGTCGGATGCATCACCACGTCTGATGTTGTGAACGGTCATGCCGTCTCTCCCATTTTGAGGATGGCGCGCGCGACAACGCGCGGCGCCAGTTCAATCTTGTAGTGGTTGGCACCATGGTCGACGGCGCCTTCGATCGCGAGCAGGCTGGCGGCGCGGACAGCATCTGGTTCCAGCACCTTGCCCTTCAGCGCGTCCTCCACGGCTCGCGCCCGCCACGGTTTGGTCGCGACGCCGCCAAGCGCCACGCGCAGGTCACGGATGGTGCGCCCATCGGCCTCGAACTCGATGCCGACGGCAGCACTGGCCGCGGCGAATTCATAGGATTGCCGATCGCGGATCTTGAGATAGGTCGAGCGCCGAGCCGCGGCCGAGCCTGGGATCTCGATGGCAGTGATCATCTCGCCCGGTTCGATCGCGTGTTCCCTGTCTGGCGTTGTGCCGGGCAGCAGGAAAAAATCGTCCACCGGGACCAGGCGATCGCCGAGATGCACGATCGCATCGAAGGCGACCAGCGCCACTGCGAGGTCACCCGGATACATGGCGATGCAGGCTTCGCTGGTGCCGAGCACCGCATGGCCCCGTGTGACACCGCCGATGGCCGAACAGCCGCTGCCGGGTTCCCGCTTGTTGCAGGCGGGGAAATTCGCCGGATCGCGGAAATAAGGACAGCGCGTGCGCTGCATCAGATTGCCGCCGATGGTCGCCATGTTGCGGATCTGTGCGGAAGCCGCCTGCCACAGCGCTTCCGAGACGGCGGGGAAGCGGCTCTTGATGCCGGCATGGTCGGCGACGTGGCTCATCTTGGCAAGCGCGCCGATGGTGGCGCCACGCTCGTTCAGTTCAATGCCGTTCAGCCCCTCGAGATGGCTGATGTCGACCAGCGTCTCGGGCTCGGCGACGCCGCATTTGGCGAGGTCGATGAGCGTGGTGCCGCCGGCGAACAGCATGGCGCCGGGCAGGGCGGCTGCCTGTCTTGCCGCATCGGCCGAGCCGGCGCGCAGATAGGAAAAATCCCTCATGATGCGACCTCCAACGCAGCCTGGCGAACGGCGGCGACGATGTGCGGATAAGCGCCGCAGCGGCAGAGATTGCCGGCCATGTATTCGCGGATCTCGTCATCCGAGCCGGCATGGCCCTCGCGGATGCAGGCCACCGCCGACATGATCTGGCCCGGCGTGCAATAGCCGCACTGGAAGGCGTCCTGTTCGAGGAAGGCAGCCTGCACGGGATGCGGTTCGCCCTCGCGTGCAAGCCCCTCTATGGTGGTGACGGTGCGGCCTTCGACTTGCGCGGCCAGCGTCAGGCAGGCAAGCACGCGCTCGCCGTCGACATGCACGGTGCAGGCGCCGCACTGGCCGTGGTCGCAGCCCTTCTTGGTGCCGGTCAGGCCGAGCCGGTCGCGCAAGGCATCGAGCAGCGTGACGCGCGGCTCGAGTTGCAACTCGTGATGATGGCCATTGATATCGAGGTGGACGGGAATTGTTGTCTTGGTCATGGGCGTCTGGCTCCAGTTGCTTGACGCGGATGGGAAGGAATGGGCAGGCGATGGCTAATCTCCCCCCTTGAGGGGGAGATGCCCGGCAGGGCAGCGGGGGTCGGTTCGACCGGGTGCAACCTCCTGCGGCGAATGAAGGTTAGCGCTCTATGTGAGGCGACCCCCTCTGTCGCCTTCGGCGTTATCTCCCCCTCGAGAGGGGAGATAACGCTCTTCGCGGCCTTCGCCAGTCTCCAGTGACCTTGCAGCTTCGAAAGACGTGACATATCCGTTCCCCTGATTATATGATAAAGGTACTCCACTAAATCGGAGGCGCCTCCGTTTATTACGTGGGGGTTGACCCGACCGGGTTCAAGGCCCCTGACATGCTGTGGAGAAAAAATTGGTCACCGAGCCGTCCGCCATTGCTGAACAGAAGGCCCAGGCCGCAGAGGCAAAGCCGCTGCGCGTCGATGCGCAGCGCAACCGCGACCGGCTGATCGAGGTGGCGGCATCCGTCTTTGCGGAGCGCGGTATCGATGCCTCGCTGGAAGAGATCGCGCGTCAGGCCGGGGTCGGCATCGGCACGCTCTACCGGCATTTTCCGACACGCGAGCATCTGGTCGAAGTGGTTTACCGGCGCGAGGTGGAGGCGCTGTGCGCGGCCGCCGGTGAGCTCGCCGAAAAACACCCGTCCGATGTCGCGCTGGAACAGTGGATGCAGCGCTTCGTCGATTACATCGCCACCAAGCGCGGCCTGGCGACCAGCCTTCGCATCCTGCTCAACACCAATTCGACGCTGTTCTCCGACACGTCCGGCCGGGTGTCGCAGGCCCTGCGGCAGCTGGTCGAAGCCGCGGTGGCCGACGGAACCATCCGCGGCGACGTCGACGCGTCCGATGTGCTGCACGCACTATCGGGGATCTACTCGGCGCCGGACACACCGGAATGGCGCGACCGTTCGCGCCGGCTGGTCAAGCTCTTGATGGACGGGTTGCGGTTCGGGGCTGTAAAGGCACGGTGAGGGCGGCCGGATTCCGGCCGCCGACAACCAGACCTGTCCATGATTTGAGGGGGCATCCGATGTATGTAGGCCGTTCCTACAAGGTGATCGATTTCGCGCTCTGGTCGCGGCGCAGCGTCATCTACATGGCGGTGGTGAGCGGGCTGGCTGTTGCTGCTTACCGTCTACCGGGGATGGCCGGCTTCTCGGTGCCATGGTCGGTGGTGCTCGTGCTCGGCACCACCGTGTCGCTCGTTGCCGGGTTCAAGAATTCACAAGTGTTCACCCGCAGCAGTGACGCGCTGCAGGCCTTTACGCAAATCACGGCGAGCAGCCGGTTGTGGTCCAATTTCTGCAGGGACTTCATCGATGCGCCGACGGCAAGGCAACTCATCTACCGCCATATCGCCTGGATGACGGCATTGAGGTTCGCCCTGCGGCGGCCGATGCCGTGGGAATCCATGGCGCGGGCCGCCAATGTCGAATACCGGCGGCGCTATCGCATCCATGAGGATGCGAGTTCGGTCGCCGAGGAACTGCGTCCGCTGCTGGCCGAACAGGCCGAGGACGTGCTCAAGTCGCCTCAGCCGGCGATAGCCCTGCTCGAAATGCAGTCGGTCCAGGTCAATGCGTTGTTCAAGGACGCAAAAATCCCTCCGCAGGTCTATGTCGAGCTTATCAAGCTGATCCGCGATTTCCATGATCAGCAGGCGCGCTGCGATCGTATCAAGAACAATCCCTATCCAAGGCAATACGCCATCGTCAGCTCCATGTTCGTCATGATCTTTTGCACCCTGTTGCCGTTCGGGGTGGTTCCGGTCTTTGCCGACATGGGCAAACTGGGAGGCATGCTCGGCCCGATCGCGATCTGGCTGACGATCCCGTTCAGCACGCTCCTGGGCTGGGCCTATATGTCGCTCGACCAGGTCGGCGAAAGCAGCGCCAATCCCTTCGAGGGCAATGCCAACGACGTTCCGATCTCGCAGATATGCCGCGACATCGAGATCGAACTGCGCAGCGGGCTTGGGGAGGCCGACCTTCCCAAGCCCTTGCTGCCGGTCAATGACATCGCGACCTGAAGCGCTTCGTTGCGGCAATCTATGTGATGCGCAACCCCGACAAGCTCAGGCACCTGCATTGAAACCCGGCGCCCAAAAAGCGCGTCGGTTTTGGAACGACTAGCCCTTCGCTTCGACCAGGATCACCAGCGACTCCGGTACCACGCCATCATGGGCCATCGCGTCGGCCGCCGCCTTGCTCTGCATCAAAGCGGCCATCTTATCCAGGTCCGGAACGTCCATCATCACGGCCACTTGTTTCGGGTTCTGCGGATCGACGAACGTGCGGATATTGGTGATCCCAAGCGAGCCGAAAAGCTCCTTACGCTTGGGTGAACTGAGCCAGTGCTTGCTGTCTTTCGTGATGTTGTGATGGCCGATAACGGTTGGCATGGCGTCCTCCCTGGTTTTACGCAATTCCCACAGGAAAGCGCTATGCGCTTGTCCGGGAAATCCGCTTCGCGCTTTCCCGGGAATTGCTTCAGATGACGCCGGCGGTCGATATCGCCCGCCTGATGCCGCGATCCACCTGTGCCAGCCAGTGAGCGCCGTTTCCCTTGGACTGTCAATTAGCTTCTGCTGATAGATAGTGGTTGTCTTGTCGTCCCGTCGTCGGGGCGGCGCGCTGGGCCTATCGGACCTGCCGGCCGGAAATCACCCGCAACCAGGGCGCCAGATGGAAGGCGCTCATCAGGAGATACATCGCGGCCATTCCAGTGAGCGGCGAGGCGCTCGTGCCCATGCACAGCATGGCCGCGTCGGCACCCTGAAGACAGGAGAGCAGCGCCATCAGCGCGAAGATGGGTGCCGCGGCGAGGCACAGCCAGTCGGCGATGCTGTGCATGGTGCCTTCAGGGATCGTGCTCCTGGCACCTGTGTGAATATCACTCATGGTCCGTTTTCCTTAATTATCATGCCAGCGCCGGGGCGCCGCATGTGGCGGGGGCGCGCGACCTTCCAGGACTTGGGGTTCCTCGCCCTCCCGCCAAGGCGGGGGAGAGGTGGCCGCGAAGCGGACGGAGAGGGGGCTTTCGTAGGGCGCAGTCCCCTCTCCGTCTCCGGCTTCGCCGAGCCAACTCTCCCCACTTCGTGGGGCGAGGAACCCAAGCTGGATAGGCCTTACTGGTCCTTGTCGCGGAACGCCGCTTCGCCGGCCGCCGACACTTCTTCCCATGTCTTGTCTGGCCCGGCATCGTAGTTGTCGTGCCAGTTCCACCATGAGTAGAGCGGGGTCTGCGGATAGCCTTCGGGCGAATCCTCCCAGATCTCCTGGCGGCCAAGCGGCGTCGCGTCGAGATAGCTCCATACCGTGCCCATCGCCTCGTCACCGCGGCTGTTGATGAAGTAGGTGCGGAAGATGCGGTCGCCGTCGCGGATGAAGACGTTGTGGCCGTGCCATTCGTCGACACCGAAGTCTTTGTCGAAGCTATCCGTAATGGTGTACCAGGGCATCTCCCAGCCCATCCGCTGCTTCAGCCGCGCAATGTCGGCCTGCGGGGCGCGCGAGGCGTAGGCAAGCGTGGTGTTGCGGGCATTGAGATGGGCGAGGTGGCCGACCTGGTCGGCGCCGAGCGAACAACCGCGGCAAGCATGTTCGGGCCAGCCGAACACGCCGGGCTCGAAGAAGGCGCGGTAGACGATCAACTGCCGGCGGCCTTCGAACAGATCGAGCAGGCTGGCCTTGCCATTCGGCCCCTCGAACACATAGGCCTTGTCGACTTCCATCCAGGGCATCCGCCGGCGCTCGGCGGCCAATGCATCCTTGGCGCGCAGCGTGGCCTTCTCCTTCACCAGCATCTGTTCGCGGGCGGCTTCCCAGTCCTGTCTTGAAACGATCGGCGGGGTCTTCATTGCGGTGTGCGTGGTCATTGGTCGTCTCCTTTGCCAGTCTGTTGTCGCGCCGTTGCGACGTGTGATTGTTTGCTGTGAGCGAGAATAGGGCGGTCAAGCGCGGGGGTGGGAGTTACAAGTGTGACGGGATTTGAAAGGGCCGGCCCGCCGCAGCAGGGGTGGCGCATCCGCTCGGTGCGCCCGGCCGTGTCATTCGTCGCGTGGTGGTCGGAGTCAGGCATGTCAATTATCCCTTATGAGATGCTTAATATTGATACCTGAGATGCTCTCAGGCTGGCGAATGCCGATATTGGCGTCAACGGCGGCCACGGCGCCGATACGGCTTGCTGGTTGGCGGCCATGACTTAAGTTAGGGCGCTGAGCGCTGGGGTGGGAGTTACAAATGTGACGGGATTTGAATGGACTCGCTGATCACCGCGGCGGCACTGGCACTGGCCGGGGGCGATCCGCTCGGCGCGCTGGATCGTGTCGCCTTGCGCGAAGATCCGCCGGCGCTGGCGCTGCGTGGCATCTCGATGGCGCAACTCGGCGATCTCGGTCGCGCCAAGGCGCTGCTGCGTCGGGCCGCGCGCGGCTTTGGCCCGAAAGAGGCGGTGGCGCGCGCCAGATGCGTCGTCGCCGAGGCCGAGATCGCGCTGGTCTCGCGTGACCTCGGCTGGCCCGCCAAGGCCTTGGATGCGGCGCGGGCGACGCTGGAAAAGCATGGCGACCGGCTGAACGCCGCGCATGCCGGCCACCTCAAGGTGCGGCGCCTGCTTTTGATCGGCCGTCTCGACGAGGCCGAAGACGTGCTGGCCGGGCTCGATCCGATGCCGCTTCCGCCGGCCTCGAGGGCCGCGCACGAGCTCGCCGTCGCCGGCATCGCGATGCGGCGCCTCAAGACGAGGTCGGCGCGCAGGGCGTTGGAGTGGGCACGCCATGCCGCCCGCCGGGCCGGCATTCCAGGCCTGATCGCGGAGGTCGAAAACGCATTCCTGGCTCTGGACACGCCGGCGGCGCGGCTGATCGCGGGTGGTGAGCAGCGCCCCTTGCTGCTCGAGGACGTCGAGGCGCTGCAGGCGTCGCCGGCACTGGTGATCGATAGCTTCCGCCATGTCGTGCGCCAGCAGGAAGCAGCCGTCTCGCTGGCAACGCGCCCGGTGCTGTTTGCGCTGGCGCGCACACTCGCCGAAGCGTGGCCTGGTGATGTATCGAGAGCGCGGCTGATCGCGGAAGCTTTCGGCGGCAGGCACGCCGATGAATCGCATCGGGCGCGGCTGCGGGTCGAGATTGGCCGGCTGCGCACCGAGTTGCGGGGGCTGGCGGACATAGGCGCGACCAGTCAAGGCTTCGCGCTGGCGCCGAGCCAGGCGCGCGAGGTGGTGGTGCTGGCGCGGCCGATCGAGGAGCGGCACGCGGCGGTGCTGGCCTTCCTCGCCGATGGTGAATCCTGGGCGAGCTCGGCGCTGGCGCTGGCGCTTGGCACCGGCCAGCGCAGCGTGCAGCGGGCGCTGGAGCAGCTTGGCGAGGCCGGCAAGGTGCAGTTTTTCGGGCACGGCCGGGCGCGCCGCTGGATGACGCCGCCGGTGGCCGGATTCACGACGACCTTGTTACTCCCGTCCCCGCTGCCGAGTAGTTAGTAAGGCATATCGGACCATCTCAGTGAGGATCAAGACATGAGACATTCAGCGGCCGAAGTCCTGCGCGAGTACGGACCCTTTCCGGGGGTGGAGAGGGTGCATGGAGTGAGCTTTGACGGCAACAACGTCTGGTTTGCCTCGGGCGAGAAGCTGAATGCCTTCGATCCGGAAAGCGGGCGGGCGCTGCGTTCGATCGACGTCGCCGCGCATGCCGGCACCGCCTATGACGGCCAGCATTTCTTCCAGCTTGCCAACGACCTGATACAGAAGATCGACCCGGATACCGGGGAGGTGCTGGCCACCATTCCGGCACCCGGCGGCGGCGGCGACTCCGGGCTGACCTGGGCCGAAGGGACGCTTTGGGTGGGGCAATACCGCGAGCGCAAGATCCACCAGATCGACCCCGAGACCGGAGCAATCCTGCGCACCATCGAATCCAACCGCTTCGTCACCGGGGTGACATGGGTCGACGGCGAGCTGTGGCACGCCACCTGGGAAGCCGACCAGAGCGATTTGCGCCGCGTCGACCCGCAGTCAGGCAAGGTTCTGGAAAAGCTCGACATGCCGGCCGGCATAGGGGTATCGGGGCTTGAATCCGATGGCGGCGACCGCCTCTTCTGCGGCAGCACCTCCGCCGGCGTGGTGCGGGCGGTGCGCCGGCCGCGGTGAGGCCGAATCTTCCGACCAAGGATCAGGACGGCGGATCGCTCGCGGCAAATTTATCTGCGGCCGTCTGGCCGTCGCCCCCTGTCGAACCTAGATAGGCGTGCACCGGGCGAACCGCCTGGACCATCCTTGCAAGGAATCCCCACCATGTCTGAACAGCCCACCATGCCTGAGAAGATTGCGTTGAACGACGGCTCCGCCATTCCCCAACTCGGCCTTGGCGTGTGGCAGGTCGATCAGGACATCACGGCGCAAGTGGTGGGTTGGGGGATCGAGGCCGGCTATCGTCTGATCGACACCGCCGAAGGCTACCGGAACGAGGAGGGGGTCGGAGAGGCGATCCGCGACGCCGACGTGCCGCGCGGCGAGCTGTTCATCACGTCCAAGCTGCGCAACGGCGCGCACCAGCGCGATGCGGCGCTGCGCGCCTTTGACGAGACGATGGACAAGCTCGGCATCGATCAGATCGACCTGTTCCTGATCCACTGGCCGGTGCCCAGCCAGGACAAGTATGTCGAGGCCTGGAAGACGCTGGTGGAGCTCAGGCAGGCCGGCCGCATCAAGTCGATCGGCGTTTCGAATTTCAACCAGGACCATCTGGAGCGGATCATCGGCGAAACCGGCGTGACGCCTGTCGTCAACCAGATCGAGCTGCATCCCCAGTTCCAGCAGCGCGGCCTCAGGGATTTTCATGCCGCCCACGACATCCGCATCGAAAGCTGGAGCCCGCTGGGCAGCGGCCGGCTGCTCGGCGATCCGACCCTCGCGGGCATCGCCAAGAAGCATGGCAAGTCGGTGGCCCAGACGATCATCCGCTGGCATGTTCAGGAGGGGCTGATCGTCATTCCAAAATCGATCCGCCAGGATCGCATCGCCGCCAATTTCGATGTCTTCGATTTCGAGCTGGATGCCCAGGATCTGCAGACGATCCGGGGCATGGATTCAACCACCGGCCGCACCGGGCCGAACCCTGCCACGGCCGCTTTTTTGTTCTGAGGGGCAAGCTAGAGACGCTGACCGTGGAGCTGCCAATCTCCCGCAAAGGAGGAGATCAGACTTCATCCCGGCTTTCGCCAATCGCCAGCCGGCACTCCATCCCGCTGGATGGACTGGGCTCCGGCCAGATAGCGATCGTTGTCGAAGGGTTCGGCTTGATTGCTTTGCAAGTCCCAGAGCTGTCGATGGGTCGCCGGCAGATCGCCCAGATAGACATGCAGCGCGCCCGACCGTACGTTGCCCGTGTTGGCGACCGAATGCACGGTATTTGGGGACAAGTGCACGACGGTGGGCGCGGTGGAATCCTGCCTTTGCGGCGCATCGAGCTTGCTGGTCGCATCGGGATAGATGAAGTTGGTTTCGCCACCTTTGTAGATGCCGATCAACGCATCCATCAGGTGGTTGTGCGGCGGGTATCGCAGGCCGGGCGACAGGGTGATGTGATAGATCGTCAAATTCGGGCTTGCATGGAGCAGCACCTCGTCGTCCTCTTCTTCATGGACGAGCACCCCCAAGGCGTGAAGGCGGTTCGTGTGCTCGCCCAACGCCGCCCTTATTCGTGCGAGGGGGTCGGGACTTCCGGCGGCGTTGACGATATCATCGACAACCGCGTAGAGAGGCGAGTCTACGGGAATAGCCATTGCCAGTTATCCCTTTTGAGATGATCAAGTGATCGATCTGAGATGCTCAGGCTAATCAATGTCGATGGCGTCGTCAACCGAATCGCCAGAACGGAACAAGCATGACGCCTCGCGATTTCACAGCCGCATCGCCGAGACCGGCCCTGTCCGCGGGCGCGGCGCCGTCGACCGCAGACCTGTTGCGTAGCGAGCAGGCCTACGAGCAGGTGAAGAGCGACATCGTCGCCTGCGTGCTGCGCCCCGGTGAAACGCTGACGGAAAAGCAGATTGGCGATCGGTACCAGATCCGGAAGGCGACGATCCGCGCGGCTCTGACCCGGCTGATGCAGGAAGGGCTGGTCAGGAGCGAGCCGCGCCGTGGCTATGTCATCACGCCGCTGACGCTGCGCGATGTCGCCGAGATCTTCGATGTCCGCAGTCTGATCGAGCCGGAAGTGTTCAGGGTGGCCGCGTCGGGCCTCACCGAGCGGGGGCTCGAGGATGTCAGGCAGGCTGCCAGGAAAGTGCTGAAACCGGAGACGCTGCGCAGCCATGTTGCATTCCTGGCGGCGGATCGGGCCTTTCGCCTGGCCTTGGCGGAGCTGTCGGGAAATTCACGCCTGGCGCAGCTGCTGGGTCAGATACTCGACCAGTCGGAGAGGGTTCTCCACCTCGGCTTCAGGTCGCGCGACCTCACGCAGCTGATCATCGGCCAGCAAAAGGACCTGGTTCATGCCTGCGAGGCGCGCGAGGTTACCGGCATCGTCAAACTTGCCCGCTCGCAGTGCCTCACGCTCAAGAAGCAGGTGCTCGAAGCCCTGCTCGCGGGAGCCAAGCTTCAGGAGACCAATTTGCAAGACTTTGCGTGAAGGCCGGCAGGCCGAGCTGCCAATCTCCCCACTTGGTCCCACTTGGCGGAGATTGGCTACCTTCCGCCGTCTCCGCTCAAATCCCCGAGCCGTCCAGCTGCTGGGCGTCTTCGCCTTCCCAGGGCGCCGGCATGGATGCGCGGCTGAGATTGGCGGTCGGCAGCGGCATCCAGCATTTCAGTTCCGGTTCGGCGTATTCGATGACGCGCCCGGGCGAGGAGTCCGACGCGCGCCAGCCTTCCGAGGCGAACTGGTCGGCGCGCGACCAATAGGCGAGATCGACTTCGGCCGGCCCCTGTTCGGATGGGCGCACGGTGACCAGGATCCGGCTGCCATCCCTCGGCGCAGTCGACATGTGGCGCCACCGTTCGGGCTCGTCCATCGCAATTCCTCCTCGCACCTGTAGCGTTGGGTGGAGTGTCGCCTCGCGGTCCGAAGGGGTCAACCCAAAGTTTGCGCCATGGAGCGGGTCCGTACGATGTCAGAACAGGATGGGACCAGGCGAAATTGGCGACCGACATATACCGCGAAAGAAAACTTGAAGACGTCGGTCGCCACGTTGGGGTCGGGACGCACCACGTTGGGCACGCGATGCAAGGTCAGGCTAAGCGGATGCGGGGCGTCTGCAATCGGAACGCCGGCCCATGGTGAACGACTGGTTACTATCCACAGGGGCCGACCCGAGTCAGGACAGCTGTGCGCAACGCGGAACTGCCGGCCTTGCGTGCTCGACGGGCTGTGACCCAGTTGGTAAGCCCGTCTGCGAAAGGAGCGCCTGAGTCGAAATGACCGTTGCGATCGAGATGGGACACACGACCGCGGGCGCCCCGGCGACCCTGGATCTCGAGGAACTGCTGGCCACCCGGCTTTTGGTGCAAGGCAATTCCGGCTCCGGCAAATCGCATCTTTTGCGCCGGCTCCTGGAGCAGAGCGCGCCCTGGGTGCAGCAGACCATCATCGACCCCGAAGGCGACTTCGTCTCGCTGGGCGACCGTTACGGCCATCTGGTGATCGATGCCGAGCAGCATACCGAACGCGGCCTGCAGGCGGCCGGCGAGCGGGCGCGCATCCATCGCGTTTCCACCGTGCTCAATCTCGAAGGGCTCGATGCCGAGAACCAGATGCGGCGCGCCGCCGCCTTCCTCGGCGGGCTGTTCGAGGTCGCCCGTGACCACTGGTACCCGATGCTGGTGGTGGTGGACGAGGCGCAGCTGTTCGCACCGGCGGTGGCCGGCGAGGTGTCGGACGAAACGCGCAAACTCTCGCTCGGCGCCATGACGAATTTGATGTGCCGTGGCCGCAAGCGCGGTCTTGCCGGCATCATCGCCACCCAGCGGCTCGCCAAGCTCGCCAAGAATGTCGCCGCCGAGGCGTCCAATTTCCTTATGGGCCGCACCTTCCTCGATATCGACATGGCCCGCGCCGCCGATCTCTTGGGCATGGAACGGCGCCAGGCGGAGGCTTTTCGCGATCTGGAGCGCGGGCAGTTCATGGCGCTCGGCCCGGCGCTGTCGCGCCGTCCGCTGGGGCTGCGCATCGGCCCGACCGACACCAGCCCGCGCAACGGCACGCCGCGGCTGATGGCGATGCCGGAAGCGGCGCTCGAGGATGCACGCGCCATCATCCTGGCCGCTCCGCCGCCGGAGACGGCGCGCGCACCGCGCCGCACAGCGTCGCCGGACCTGCTCGACCAGTTGATGGCGGCGAAGTCGGCTGCGCTGGAAATCCGCCCCGAGCCTGTGGAGCCGCAAGTCAGCGCCGAGGATCTGGCGGAGCGCCGGGAGCGCGTGGACCGTGTGCTGCGCGCCATCCTGGCGCAACCCGACGCGGGTTTTCGCGTGATCGGGGTGCTCTATCAGGAGTTCGTGGTCCGCTGCCGCATAGAAGGCCTCGCCTCGGTCGTGCCCGACCTGCCGGAGTTCCGCCGCATGCTGACGCGTGCCCGCGCCGGTCTCGGCTCCGACATGGCGGCAGGCGATGAGGCCTGGCAGGACGTCTCGGTGCGCGCCTCGCTGCTGCCCGACGACATGCAGGGCGTGTTCATGATGATCGCGCGGGCGGCAAAGGAGGGCTGGCCGTGCCCGAGCGACTCCGCGATCGCCCGCGCCTACGGCTCCCACTCGCTGCGCCGCGCCCGGCGCCTGTTGACCTATATCGAGGAACAAGGCCTCATCGTCTGCCAGCTCGACGGCACCGGAAAGCGCATCGTGACGCTGGTCGAACTCGCCTGGGCAACCGCGCCGGGCGACCCGAATGCCGAGGAGGTGGAGCAGGGGAGCCTGGCGCTGTGAGGGGACGGCCCATCAAAACAAGAAGATGGAGCTGCATTTCCATGAACCGATGCACCGCTCCAGGCAGCTGACCGGTATCCGTTCGACGAACGTGCTGAAAATCATTCGCGGCAATACCCGGCGACCATCACCTTCGTTCCGTAACTGTCTCGGCAAAACACTTTGCCAGATCTTGCGGCACTCCGAGCTTCTTTGCCCAGGATACCAATTCAGGTTTTTCCGATGGAGCCGCATATCCGCCCCATACTTCACGAAACTGCCTTTTTCCATTGACTGTCTGGAAGAACATCATGCCGTCATCGGCCACGGGCGTAGAAATATAAACGGCGCTCCATTTCCCGCTTTCCAGAATCGTTTGGAATTTCACCTGGGCTGGCTTGACCTTGTTGGTCATCGCCGATGCAACGAGAGGGCCAAACTCTTGTTCGCGCGCCTTCGTCACATCGACCTTTACGCCGTGGCAGTCGCTATTCGCTGCGAAAGCGGACGTCAGCGTCATTCCGAGCCCCGCGAGGCCGATCACAACGATCTTGGCACGTCGATGGCTGTCGAATTCAGACATAGTCGGCCTCCTTGTTGGCCGCGTGGCCTATCAATTGGAATCGTCATCGTCCGATGAGCTGTCATCGGCCGGCGTATCGACCTCGCAGCCGATGCCGTGGCATCCCTGGTAGTTGCCCTGCGTATCGAAATTCGGATTGCCTTGCTTATCGTACTGCGGCCTGTCGTCAATGCTTTGATCGCCGTCATCAGGGTCGTCGACCTCGCATCCCAGCCCATGGCAGCCGATGTAGCGGCCACGCGTATCGAAGTTCGGATTGCCGTTCCTGTCGTATTGCGGCCGGTCATCGATCTCCCGATTTTTTTGCTGAGGCCGATCGACCAGGCAGCCGTTTCCGCGACAACCATCGTAGTCGTCGGTGGTGCATCCGGCGACCGCCACCAAGGCAGTGGCGATGATCGCGTAGACTGTGAATTTCATGGTTCATTCCTCGACTGGCTGGCCGCTGCGGATTGTCCGTCAAACGCGTAGCTCGACGACCACGAGCAGCCTGGGATGGGAGATGGTCCACAGCCTCAAAAGAAGAGCGGGCAGGGTCGAGCCCACGGGAGGCCGCATCAGCGGATGTCGATTTCCCTTTCTATGCTTAGCGCCCGTCCGCCCAAGCATGCAGCAATCCGCGGACGCGGATGCTGTTGCCAAAAAAAGCTGCATCCGAAGTCGGCCTGTAGCAAGAAAAAAGCGCCACAGCGCGGGTTGAATTTTGCAAATGCTTAATAATATGGAAAATAGTCTGGAGCTCGCGACGGCGTCTTAGCAGATACTAAAATGACACTGACGGAAAAGCCCTGCAATATATGAATATAACTTTTTTTGCGTAATCCATATCGTTTTGCAAATATATCATATTGTTGTTTCAAAATCATGCCAAATTGAAATTGCGTATCGCTTGATGACTTATTTTTGGATAGAGAATGTCCTGATGTGTTGTAATGGCGGTTTTCGTTACTGGCCAGGCCGTTGCATGCATCCGAAAGAAAAGCCGCCGGCACGACAGGTAATTTTCCGAGCCGCCGCATGCCGCAAAACAGCCGATCGGACCGTCCTGCACTTGCCTGGCAACACCGCGCGAGGGCCGGTCGCCGCTCATGGACGCGCCAGGCTTTCGGGTTTCTGGCGATACTCCCTTGCCTTCCTCGACCGGGTTGAGATGCCAACAAGGAAAGGATCGCCATGCGGACCTGGTGCAGGCTAGCCGGCTCCCTCATTGTGCTCCTGATGTTGCTGTGGCTGCAAGTCGCAGCCCAGGCGCAACAGCCTGCCGAGCCCTTGAACGTCGGCCTCTTCGTCAACCCTCCCTTCGTCATGAAAGATAAGGGGCAGTTCACCGGCATGGCGGTCGATCTCTGGGAAGGCCTCGCGGCTAAACTCGGCCACCAGTATCGCTACATCCAGTTCGACACCATTCACGATCTGGTTCTGGCGGCTGCTTCCGGCAGGATCGACGTAGCGGTCACAAATTTGACGATCAATCAATCCCGGGCCGAACTACTGGACTTCACCCAGCCATGGTTCGACGGCGGCATGCGGATCATGACCAGCACGGATCGGGGAAAGGGCTTCGGCAACCTGATCGAGGGTCTTGGCGATGCCGGCTTCCTGACAGCCTATGCCTGGATCGCCTTGATCATTTTGACTGTCACGGTCCTGCTTACCTTCTTCGATCGCCAGTTTGACGAGGCTTTTCCCAAGCGGTGGCGCGACGGCTTCGCCGAAAGCTTCTATACGGTGATGTCGGTCGCGACATCCGGCAAGTCGCCTTCGCGAAAGAACCTGTTCGGCTGGGCCGGCCGTATCTGGCAGGGGCTATGGCTGGTCTGTGGTATCGCTGTCCTTGCCTATGTCACCTCTTCGGTGACGAGCGTGATGACCACCCTTTCCCTCACCAACAAGATCAATGGCCTCGCCGATTTGACCGACAAGCCGGTCGGTGTGCTGACGGGCACCGTCGAGGAGGATTTTGCCCGGCAACAGGGGCTTCAAACCCTCACCTACGCTGGGCTCGATCGTGCCGTCGAAGGTCTCGTGAATGGCGACGTGGCTGCGATCATCGCCGATGCCCCCGTTCTCGAATACCAGGCCTACACCCATCCCGATCTACCGGTGAAGGTGGTCGGGCCACTGTTCGAGCCTGATAAGTACGGCTTCGCGCTTCCGCGACAGAGCCTCGTGACCCGCCCACTAACGATAGAATTGCTTGGCGCTCATGATACGGGCGAGATCGATGATCTGCGGACCAAGTATTTTGGGTCTGATAAATGATGCTGGTGTGTCGATCGGCAGTGAAGCTTGGCCGCCCCCGACGCTTCTGACAAGGCTGGGAAACGGGCAAGTCGATAGGGCGACAGGGTGCATAAAAGTGCACTGTCACCGTAATTCCAATTCTCGACTGGCCGGTAGGTGCCGCTAGGCCCGCGCCTACCGCTCCTCCACAATCCGCAAATACGCCGCCGTCACGAACAGCACGATCAGCCCAAACAGGATCCGCCTCGCCCCTTCCGGCATTTGCAGGATGGTCAGCAGGGTCGTCAGCACCGTCAGGATCAGCGCGCCGATGATGGTGCCGGTGTAGCCGCCGCGGCCGCCGAAGATCGAGGTGCCGCCGATTACGGCCGCCGCCACCGAGGGCAGCACCAGCGGTTCGGCGAGCGACAGCGATGGGGCCTTGATCAGGCCTATGTAGAGCAGGCCGGTGATGCCGGCGAGCAGGCTGGAGGTGATGTAGAGCGCGGTGATCACCTGCCAGTATTGCACGCCCGACAGGCGCGTTGCGCGTTCATTGTCGCCGACGGCGTAGAGCAGGCGGCCGAAGCCGGTGCGGGCGAGCGTGAAGACGATCAGCGCCGCCAGCGGCACGAACAGCAGCAGCGCGTTGGGGATGCCATATGTCAGGCCGGTGCCGAGCCAGGCGAGGAAGTCGGGGATTTTGGCGCCCGACGCGATCACCGTGCGCTGGTAGACCTGCAGGCAGCCGGTGCCGATCAGGCTGGTGCCCAGCGTCATGATCAGCGGGTGGACGCGAAAGACGCCGACACCGATGCCGTTGACGAGGCCGATCAGCACCGCCGGCATCATCGCCAGCAGGAAGGCCACCGCCGGGTCCTGGTTGACCACTTGCGTCGCCATGATGAAGGCGCTCATCGTCGCCACCGTGCCGACCGACAGGTCGATGCCGCCGGTCAGCATGGTCATGGTCTGGCAGCCGGCGAGGATCGCCAGGGGGATGGCGAACTTGATCGTGTTGGCGATCCAGCGCTCGTTGACGATGCCGGGGCGCAGGATCTGCAGGATCACCACCAGGATGACGAGCAGGATGATCAGCGGGATCAGCGGCCGGTCGGCCATGAAGCGCTTTACGCGGCGGCCCAGTGGCACGAATTGGGGAGTGATCGCGGTGGTGCTCATTGTTGCCGCTCCCGCATCGTAATAAACGCGCCGAACATCACCACGGCGACCATGATGGCGCCTTCGATGATGGCGGTGACGTTGGGGTCGATGGCAAGCAGCGTCAGGTCGGTGCGCACCAGCCGCAGCACGAAGACGGCGACGATGGGGCCGAGCAGGCCGCCCTTGCCGCCGCCGAGCGCCACGCCGCCCAGCACCACCGCCGCCACGCTGGCCAGCAGATAGGGGCCGGGAATGGGCGCGCCGATGCCGGTGCTCATGGTCAGTGCCAACCCGCCCATGGCCGCGAACAGGCCGGACAGCGCATAGGCGATGATGCGGGTGCGCTTGACCGGCACGCCACTGCGGAACGCCGCCAGTTCGCTCGAGCCGATCGCGTAGATGGAAAGGCCGAGGCGTGAGCGCCTGATCGGGATCCAGATGATGCAGAGGCAGACGACCAGCAGCAGCAGTGCCTTCGGCAGCCAGGCGTCGATACTGTCGGGCAGGCCGGGTATCGGCACGGTGCCCGAGATCAGCGCCTTCAGCCATTCGGCGGCACCGCCGCCCGGTGCGTCGAGCACCAGTAGGGCAGCGCCCTGCAGCACGAACAGGGTGGCGAGCGTCACGACGATGTCAGGCACGCGGGTGACGACGATCAGCATGCCGTTGACGGCGCCGAGCACGAAGCCCATGGCGAGCACGAAGGGCACCACGAACAGCGCGTATTCTTCCGAGGCGCCGGCCATCATCGAGGCGGCGGTGACGCTGGTCAGCGCCATCATGGCGGCGACCGACAGGTCGATGCCGCCGGCGATGACGACCACGGTCTGTGCGGCCACCGCAAAGGCGTAAGGCAAAACCGCCCGTGCGAGCGAACCGAAATCGCCACTGCCATAGGCCGGCTGGATCAGCTTTGTGATGATGAACAGGGCGACGAAGAGGGCGAACAGGCCGGCGACCCAGCCCCGGCGGCGCAAGAAGTGGCGGCTCATGGCGCCGCCCCCGGCGCGGTCGGCTCCGAAGTGCTCGACGTGGGATCGGCCAGAATGCCGATATCGGCCTTGGCGCCACGTGGCAGGCCATAGGCGGCGCGCATCAGCGCCGGCTCGTCGGCCTCCTCAACAGGGAAAATGTCGACGACGCGGCCACCGAAGATGACGATGACGCGGTCGCAGACACGCTGCACCTCTTCCAGCTCGGATGTGTAGAACAGCACCGACTTGCCGTGGCCGGCAAGCTCACGCACCAATTTGTAGATTTCCTGCTTGGTGCCGACATCGATGCCGCGCGTCGGGTCGAAGCACAGGATGGTGCGGGCGTCCGCGGCGATCCAGCGGGCGATGGTCACTTTCTGCTGGTTACCGCCGGACAGGCGCTGCACCTCGCCTTGCGCGCGGGTGTCGATCTGCAGGCGCTCGATGGCGCTGACCACTTTCGCGCGCTCCCGGCGCATGTTGATCGGCCCCCAGTTGCGCGGCGCGGCGCTGAAGGGCAGCGCGATGTTCTCGCGCACCGAGCGCTGCATGGCGAGCGCCTCGGCACGATCGCCCGGCACATAGGCGATGCCGGCGCGGATGGCGTCGATCGGGTGCGAGAATTTCACCGGGCTACCATCGACCTCTATCGTGCCGCCCGATGGCCGGATCGAGCCGGCCAGCGCCGCGAACAATTCGTCCTGGCCCTGGCCTTCGAGCGCGACGACGCCGGCCACCTCGCCGTCGGCCAGATCGAAGGAGACGTCGTTGAGCTTGGTGCCGACGCGCAGATTGCGCACGGCCAGACGCGGCCGGGCAGGGGCGGGGGCTGCTTTCTGGCCGGCGCTGCGGGCGGCGACGTGGGTCTTGACGATGCGGGTGCCGAGCATCAGCTCGACGATCTTTTCCTCGACCCCGGGCACGATATCGACGACGCCGACGGTCTCGCCGTCACGCAGCACGGTGGCGCGGTCGCAGAGTGCCGAGATCTCGACGAAGCGGTGGGAAATGAAGATCACGGCGCGGCCGCTGTCGCCCTGGCGGCGCACCACTTCCAGCACCTTTTCGGCGAGGTTGGCGGGCAGGGCGGCCGTCATCTCGTCGAGCAGCAGCACATCGGGCTCGACGGCCAGCGCGCGCGCCAGGTCGAGCACGCGCAGCACGGCCAGCGGAATGTCGCGCGCGGTGTCGCGGATATCGAGGTCGGGAATGCCGAGTTCGCGCACCCAGGCGCGGAACGGTTCGACCGGCGTGCCGGTCAGCCGCAGATTGGACAGCACGTCGAGATCGGGGATCAGCGACGGCTCCTGGTAGACGGGCAAAAGGCCGGCGCGGCGCGCGGCGGCGGGCGAGCGTATGTCGCGGGCCTCGCCACGGATCAGGATGCGGCCGGCATTGGCTGATATGGCGCCGGTCAGGATCTTCACCAGCGTCGACTTGCCGGCGCCATTGGCGCCCATCAGCGCGTGCACTTCGCCCGGCAGCACGGAGAGCGACGCGTTGCGAAGGGCTGCAACGGCGCCGTAATGCTTGGCGACGCCTGACGCGTCGAGGAGGGAGTTGCTGGTCAAATGGTTTGGGTCTCGATTTCTGTGGCCTGTTTAATCCAGCAGTACGCCAGGCTTGCGCGCGGCGTACTGCTGAGAGGCTCTGCCTTCTCCCCTTGTGGGAGAAGGTGGCCTCGCGAAGCGAGGTCGGATGAGGGGTATTTCAGGGAATGCCGACGTCTCACTCCGCTGGAACATCCGTCTCGGCGCTGCGCGCCGATCCACCTTCTCCCACAAGGGGAGAAGGCAGAAGCGCGGTTCTTACTCGCCCGGCCCCTTGCACGCCACGATCTGTTCCTTGGTATACGTCGTCCAGTCGGGGATCGAGATCGAGACCGGCCATTCCGGGCTGAGCGATGGATCGGCGGCGGCCTTCAACTTGGCCTTGCCTTCCTCGGTGGCGTTCTCCCACAGTTGCGGCTCGACTAGCACGGTCTGCTGTGCCGGCTTTTTGCCGTCGAGGATCTGCAGGGCGAGCGTCACGCCGGCGCCGCCGATCGAGCCGGGATTGGTCACCGCCGCACCGACGAGGTCCTTGACCGAGCTCAGCTGGCCGACGAAGCCGGCATTGTCGGCGCCGACCACCGGCACCAGCGGGGCCTGCGATTCGACCAGCGCGTCGACGATGACGTTGTCGATGCCGGAGGTCCACACGCCGTTGATCGGCGTGCCGGTGGCGAGGAAGGACAGCATCTGCTGCTTGGCCTGATCCTGCTGCCAGCCGGTGAAGACTTCCTGCGCGACCTTCACGTCGGGGAATTCGGCCAGCGCCTTCTTGAAGCCTTTGTCACGATCGCTGTCGGCGGAAGCGCCGGCCGCGCCACGCATGTAGAACACGTCGCCCTTGCCGCCCATCTGGCCGAACAGCCACTTGGCGCCGAGATAGGCGTACTGTTCCTGATTATTGGAGATGATGTAGGCCGACGGTTCGGTGACCGCCTGGTCGACCGCGACGACGACGATGCCGGCCTTGGTGGCTTCCTCGAGGCCCGCCTTGATGCCGGCCGGATCGGCGGGATTGACGACGATGGCGTCGACCTTGGCGCTGATCAGGTTGCGGATGTCTTCAAGCTGGCCGGCGGCATCCGTGTTGCGGTGGGCGATGTTGAGCTTGGCGACCTCGCCGGAAGCCAGCGCCTGTGCCTTCATGGCGCAGACCATCTCCTCGCGCCAGCCATTGCCCTGCACGGTGTTGGAGATGCCGATCGTGTATTTGCCAGCGGCGGACGAGACGCCCACCGAGGCCAGCAAGGCAGCACCCGCAAGCAGTGGGACCGTGGTCAGTATTTTCTTCATTTCAGACTTCCTCCACATTGTTTTTCAGTTCAGTTCCAAGTCGTTGAAGCGCAACGCTTAGACAGAAATTCAGGCGCTGCGCTTCAACTCGTTGTTCTCTACATGTCTTTGTCGACCTGTATTTCCGCCGTCATTTGACGAAGGGACGCAGCACGTCGCGGGCGAGCAGGAAACCCCGCTTGACCTGATCGTCGCTGCCTTCAAATCGCCGATCCTCGTGCTCGATGATGATGGGGCCGTCATAGCCGGCACGGTAGAGGCCGGAGAAGAAGCTGCTCCAGTCGACATCGCCCAGCCCCGGCATGCGCGGCACCTGCCAGCCTATGCCGGAAGACAGGATTCCGCGCTCGTACAAACCATCATGATCAATCATCAGGTCCTTGGCGTGGACATGCAGCATATAGGGGCCGAATTCCCTGATGAAACGAGCCTGGTCGATCATCAACCAGACCAGGTGCGACGGGTCGAAATTCATGCCGACATCGCCGCCCCAGGTTTCGAGGATGCGGCGCCAGACCTGCGGCGAATAGGCGATGTTGTGCCCGCCCGGCCACTCGTCATAGCTGAAGATCATCGGGCAGTTCTCGAAGGCGAGCTTGACGCCATGGTCGCGCGCATAAGCGACGATTTCAGGCCAGACCTTTAGCGCCTCCTGCCAGTTGACGTCGACGGTCTTCGACGCATCGCCGCCGCAGAAGGTGTTGACGACAGGCACGCCCATATTGGCTGCCAGCAGGATCACCTTCTTCAGATGGGCGATGACCGCTTTGCGGTGGGCGGCATCGGGATGCAGCGGGTTGGGGTAGTAGCCGAGGCCGGAGATGGCGAGATTCTTTTCCGCCAGCGAGGCGACGATCTCTTTCGCCTGTGCGGCGGAAGTCGAGGCGGCGTCGATATGGCTGGTGCCGGCATAGCGGCGGCTGGCGCCGGAGGATTTCGGCCAGCAGGCGATTTCCAGCGCCTCGAAGCTGGCCGCGCTCGCCCAGCCGGCGACCTCGCCAAGCGGCGTCTCCGCGAACGGTGCGGTGAGCACTCCAAGTTTCATGCTACCTCCCCTGGTTGTGAATTCACGACCGACTTCCACTATGCCGATTGCGCGCGCCGCTTCAACCGTGAGGCGTCAGCTTGTTCAAGACTGTGCCTGACGGCCGCCATCGGATCGTCCGATAGCAGTTCGCCAAGCGCTGATGTGACGGCCCTGCGGAAAATATCGTTCGCGGCAAGGCCGGGGTCGAAAATGGTGTCGATGGCAAGGATGCCGGAGGCCAGCGCCTGCGCATCGTCGCCGGTTGCCTCGGCGATCGCGGCGACCTTGCCGGCAAAGGGGTCCGACACCGGCCAACGCCTGCCGAACCGCGCCGAGGCCTGGATCAGGTAGGCCATCCAGCCGGCGACCGGTACCGAAAGCAGGCCGATGCTTTCGCCTTGGCTCAAGCGGTCGCGGATCGGGTTGAGCAGGCGCTGCACGATCTTCTGCGAGCCGTCCGTGGCGATCTGGTGGTTGCGGTGGCGGATCGCGGTGTTGCGCAAGCGGCCGAGGCTTTGCTCGACATAGGCCAGCGGCTCGATGCCCGGTACCGTCGGCAGCGTCGGCAGCGTTTCCTCGACAAGCATGCGCCGCACGAAGGCGGCCAGGAGGGGGTCGGCGATGGCATCTGATGTGTGTTCGAGGCCGGCCAGAACGCCGAGCGTGGCGAGCATCGTCTGGGCGCCGTTGAGCACCCGCATCTTGAGATGCTCGAACGGCGTGACGTCGTCGACGAAGCTGGCCCCGACGAGATCCCAGCGCGGCACGCGGCCGGCGAATTTGTGCTCGATCACCCATTGCCGGAACGGCTCGCCGACGGCAACGGCGGCATCGCGGTAACCGAACCACTGCTCGACGCTGTCGACATCATCCTGCGTCACCGCCGGCGCGATGCGATCGACCATGGCCGAGGGGAAAGCGGCGTTGGCTTCGATCCACTCGGCCAGGCCATTGCCGCGCTGCTCGGCAAAAGCCCGCACCACATTGGCCAGGATGATGCCGTTGGTCGGGATGTTGTCGCAGGAGAGCAGCGTCAACGGCCGCCCATGCGTCGCCCTGCGCAGCTCCAGCGCCCGCGCCAATAGACCGGGCACGCTGCGTGGCGTTGCGGGGTTGGCGAGGTCATGGACGATGTCGGGATGGCGAGAATCGAGTTCGCCGCTCGATGGGATGTGGCAATAGCCTTTCTCGGTCACCGTCAGCGTTACCAGATCGATGTCGGGCGAGGACAGCACATGTAGCGCCGGCGCGGCGCTGGCCTGGCTGTCGACCACCCCAACGATGCTGCCGATGACACGTGCCTCGATGAGGCTGTTGTCGCGGATCAGCCTGGTATAGAGGCCGCCTTGCCGGCCGAGCGTGTCGGCGAGGCCGGGTGGGCGGATGTTGATGCCGACCACGCCCCAGCGGTCGAACCGGATCGACAAGAGGTCGTCGGTGTACTCGGCCTGGTGGCAGCGATGAAAGGCGCCGACGCCGAGATGCGCCATGCCGGGTGCGAGGACTGTACGGTCGTAGGACGGTGTCTGGACAGCCGCGGGAAGCCTCTCCAGCAATGCCGGGCTGAGCGTTTCGAGGGCGTTCACCTGTTCGCCCCGATCACCCACTGTTCCTGGTCGATCAGCGTTCCGGTCATCGGCCCGGCTGCGTCGGAAAGCAGGAAGCCGGCAAGGTTGGCGATGTCGTTCGTAGAAAACAGACGGCCGAAGGGCTGCGAGGCGTTGGCGGCATCAAGCCAGCCGGGACCATTGCCCAGCGTCTCGGCCTGCATGACGCGCTCTGCCGGCGTGTCGGTCCAGCCGACATTGATGCCGTTGACGCGGATGCGGTCGAAACGGTGGGCATTGGCGGCGTTCTTGGTCAGCGTCGCCAGCGCGCCCTTGCTGGCGGAATAGACGGCAAGCTCCGGCGAGCCGCAATGGGCGTTGATCGACAGGATGTTGACGATCGCGCCGCCCTGGCCGCGCTTCTTCATATCGGCGATGGCCGCCTGCATGAGGAAGAACGGTGCGCGTGCGTTGACCGCGAACAGCGAGGCCCAGTCGTCGAGATCGGCATCGAGGAAGGAGGCGCGGTCGGTCAGGCCGGCGGCGTTGACCAGCGCGTCGATGCGGCCGAAGCGGTCGACGCAGGCTTGCGCCAAAAGGGCAGGGGTTGCGGGGTCGGCGAGGTCGGCGGCGACGAACATCGTCGGTGTGCCGAGCTGCGAAAGCTCCGCCGCCACGGCGTCGCCACGCGTCTTCTCGCGCCCGGTGACCAGCAGGCCAGCCGCGCCGGAGCGCGTCAGCGTCTCGGCGATGGCGCGGCCGATGCCTTGCGTCGAGCCGGTGACCAGCGCCACCTTTCCGTTGAGTTGAAGCTCCATTCCTCCTCCCGGAACAAAGTTTCTATTTTTAGAAATATGGAACGTCAATTCCCGATAGTCAATTGTGCCAGCAGCATCTCATTTGCTGCGCCGCGCGACGACACCATGGACCAGCGCCATGCCGACCGCTAGCGACGCCGCCAGCGAGCGGAAGCCGCCGAAGTCCGATTCCACCACTTCCAGCCAGCTGTCCGACAGCCGGACCAGCGGGCTGAAGGTGCTGTCGGTGATGGTGACGATGCGGGCCCTGCGCTCATGCGCCACCGCGACGAGGTCGGGAGTGATCGAATTGTAGGGGCTGAAAGAGACTGCCAACACGGCATCCTGCCTGCCGATGCAGCCGAGCTGGTCGAGTGCCGAGGAGCCGACATTGTCGACCAGCACGTTGCGCACGCCTTGTTGCGACAGCGTCAGCGACAGGTAAGTGGTGACGGGGAAGGCGCGTTTGGAGCCGATGACATAGATCAGGTCGGCGGCCGCCAGCAGCGCCACCATCTTCTCGAAACTCTCGACGTCGAAGCCGCTCTCGATGCGGCCAAGCGAAGCCTGCGAGGCGCCGACCATGCCGTGCAGGAAATGCAGGTTGGGTTCGGCCTCGGTCCGTTGCTCGCCGCGCCCTTCCGGCCACGATCCCTTGACGTGGTCCTTGAACAGACCCTGGAAATCGGAAAACCCGGCATAGCCGAAGATCTGGGCAAACCGCACCAGCGTCGACGGCTGGACGCCAGCCTGCGCCGCCACCTGCGCGATGGTGCCGAGCGCGACGTCGCTCGGATGCTGCCACAGGAAGATGGCGACCTGGCGCAGCCGCTTGGGGAAATGCACGGTGCCTGAAGACAGCACCGCGCGCAGTTCCTCATAGGTCTGCGGCTGGATGTAACCGAGGGCGGCCAGCGAGCGTCCGCGCTTGCGCGTCGCCGCCTCGTCGGCGCTGGATCGACCGGATCTTTTGCCTGCCCCACTCATGATTTCAGGCTAGCGCGGCACGATCGTTTTACAATATGCAAATTGGAAATTGTGTTCGAAAGTGCTAGCGGCTTCATGGGATTGCACCTGCCGAGAGGAGTTTGAAAATGGTCTATGCAACATCGGATGGATCGACGCGCCAACGTTTGCGGGTCGGCATGGTGGGTGGCGGCCGTGGTGCCTTCATCGGCGCCGTGCATCGGCTGGCCATGCGCCTTGACGACCAGATCGCGCTGGTGGCCGGCGCGCTGTCCTCCGATCCGGAGAACGCTGCCGCCTCGGCCGCCGAGATCGGCATCGCGCCGGAGCGCAGCTATGCCGACTATCGCGTCATGGCAAAGGCAGAAGCCGCGCGGCCGGATGGCATCGAGGCGGTGGTCATCGTCACGCCCAATCATTTGCACGCGCCGATCGCGACCGCTTTTCTCGAAGCAGGCATCGACGTGATCTGCGACAAGCCGCTGTCGACGACGCTGGCCGACGCCGAAGCGCTGGTGGCGCTCGCGAAGGCGAAAAAGCGTCGCTTCGTCGTCACCCTCAACAACACCGGCTACGCAATGGTGCGGCAGGCGCGCGAAATGGTGGCGGCGGGCGAGCTTGGGCGGATCGTGTCGGTGCATGGTTCGTATATCCAGGACTGGCTGACCAAAGCGATTGACGCCGAGGGCCAGAAACAGGCGGAGTGGCGCACCGATCCGGCGCGCGCCGGGCAGTCGGCTGTGCTGGCCGATATCGGCGTGCATGCCTTCAACCTCGCGAGCTTCATCTCGGGCTGCGAGGCCGAGGCGGTGTCGGCCGATCTTTTCACCGCCGTGCCGGGACGCCGGCTCGACGACAACGCGCATGTGCTGATGCGCTGGACCGGCGGCGCGCGCGGCACCATCCTCGCCAGCCAGACATCACCCGGCCACTACAATGATCTCTCGGTGCGCGTCTATGGCGACAAAGCCGGGCTCGAATGGTCGGGCGCGCGGCCGGAGGAACTGCGCTTCTCCCGCTATGGCGAGGAAACCCGCACGCTGGTGCGCGGCGGCCATGGCTCGACCGCTGAAAGCCAGCGTGTCTCGCGCATGCCGGCAGCGCATCCGGAGGGCTATATCGAGGCCTTCGCCAATTTCTACCGCGACGCCGCCGACATCATCCGCGCCCATCGCTCGGGCGCGGTCGTGGATGCAGCTCGTGCGGCACAGGTGCCCGATGTCGTCGACGGCGCCCGCGGCGTGAAGTTCGTCGCGGCGGCGGTGGATTCGAACGCGGCGGCCGGCGCGTGGACGGCGGCAAGGTTTGCGGGATAGCCTTGTCACCGGCATCGCGCTCGACGAAACGAGGCCGCGCCGCCACCCGAATGGCCAAGCTTACCCTAGTACCTGTGCACAGAGGATTCGACGGGTTGGATGGGTTGTAGCCGGGGCAGGCTATCGGGTTTGACGAGCAGTTCGATGCTG
>NZ_JAMYLL010000010.1:0-170321 GCF_040318045.1 Mesorhizobium sp. M1338
ATGAGCTTGTCGAGGTCGCGCGGCGCTGGGGATTCCGCAAAGTAGAGGTGATCGACGAGGATCTGGGACGAACCGCAAGCGGGGCTGTGGAGCGTCCCGGTTTCGAGCGCCTGGTCGACGATCTGTGCACCGGCCATGTGGGCGCCGTGCTTTGCCTGGAGGCGTCCCGCCTGTCGCGCAACGGGCCGGACTGGCATCGGCTGCTCGAGTTGTGCGGCGAAGTCGATGCACGCGTGATCGATATGGACGGAGTCTACGATCCGGGATTGCCGAACGACCGCCTGCTGCTCGGTATGAAGGGCAGCATCAGCGAGTTCGAGCTCGGCGTGCTGCGTGCCCGCATGTACGAGGCTGCCCGCGCCAAGGCACAGCGCGGAGAACTGCGCATCTCCGTGCCCTTCGGCTATGTCTGGCACCGCGATTACGGTCTCGGGTTCGATCCCGACATGCGCCTGCAGGAGACCATTCGCCTGATATTCACGCGCTTCCGCGAACTCGGCAGTGCGCGCCAGGTCCTGATCTCGATGATCGACGATGACGTGCATTTCCCCAGACCCTCCGATGGCAAGAAGATGGTCTCCTTCGACTGGGTTCCGATCCGCTACCGCAACGTGATCTCGATCCTGAAGAACCCATTCTACGCCGGCGCCTATGTCTATGGTAAGAGCGAGAAGCGCACTGAGATCGTCGATGGCCGCGTTCGCAAGAGCTATGGCCATTACAAGCCGGCTAGCGAGTGGGCGGTGGTGCTCAAGGACCATCACGAAGGCTACATCGGATGGAGCGAGTACGAACGGAACCAGGAACTGCTCGCGGCCAACGCTTATGGCAAAGCCGGCGGCGTCAAGTCGGGCCGCGGCGGTCGCGCGATGCTCCCGGGTCTCATCTCCTGTGGTCGATGCGGGCGAAGACTGGTTGTCATGTATGCCGGACGCGGCCAAGGTTATCCGGTATATCGCTGCGAGCGCGGCAACCTCATGATGGCCCAGGCGCGATGCATGTCGTTCAACGGCTTTCGCACCGACGCGGCGGTGACCCGCGAAGCGCTGGAGGCGGTTGCGCCGATGGCGATCGAAGCGGCGTTGGAGGCTGAACGGATGCAGCTGGAGAGCGAAGCCAAGCGGCGGCAGATGATCGAGATGGACCTGCAGCAGGCGCGCTATGAGGCATCGCTCGCCGAGCGCCGCTATGCCGCTTGCGACCCGGAGAACCGGCTTATTGCGGCCCAGCTCGAGAGGAGTTGGGAAGCCACGCTCAGGCGCGTGGAGACCTGCGAGGCCCGGCTGAGCGAAGTCCAGCGTGTGGAGCCCGTCGACGCGGTTCCGGACTTCACCGGCCTCGCCCAGAATCTCGAGGCCACCTGGAATGCGCCGGGTGTCGACATGCGCTGTCGTCAGCAACTGCTGCGCGCGCTCATCAAGGACATCGTGGCGGATGTCGATGACGCCGATTTGGCGCGCAATACTCCGCGTCGCATCCACGACGACAACAAGAATCGCTGTTTTCCGCCATTTGAAAAGGAGGTGCATAATGAATCGGTCTTCGCGCTAAACCGCAAGAATGCGCTCTTCGCAGGCTCTGACGGCGGCGCCGAACACTGGGCCGTCATCGCCTCGCTGATCGAAACCTGCAAGCTCAACAGCGTTGAGCCGCTCGGCTATGTCGCCGATGTCCTCACCAGGATCGTCAACGGCCATCCGAACAGCCAGATCGACGACCTGCTGCCCTGGGCCTACATCCGCGCGCCCGAGCTAAAGGCCGTGGCCTGAGAACAGCGCTTACCCTCCATGGGTCAGTGCGCAAAGCGATGAGCGTTTCTGCGGATGAGATTGCCGCCCATAGCAAGGATCATGGCGTGAGAGACGTCGGTGCGCTGCTCGTAGTGGCGCACGTGGCGGCGCCATCTTGCATCCCGCCGAAGGTGCGCCACTACGAGCAGCGGCGGGGACATCGAAGCCCTTTAAACCGCAGTCACATCGCCATGGAGGGCGGCGTCTCGCCACCCGGGCTCTCAAGCGTGCCGGGCTGTCGCGGCTGAGCGATATCGATGTGGACGATGTTGTAAGGGGCAGGCAAAGTACGAATTGAATCCCAATGCTCTCACTGGCAGAGCAGTTCCTGTCTCATTGACCGACCAGCGGTTTGCCACCCTGCCTTGCGTTTAATGATCCGCTGCAACAGAACCTTCAAATGAATTTACCGAACCTTTGCAACTGCAGATCGCTGACTAGGGTACGTTCACCCGGTCTGAGATCAGGCACGGATGAAGCTGTGCCATGACCTCGGCAAAGCACGGCAAATCGGAGCAACAGCAGATGGCCAAAAGAGCATTCATCCTCCTTGAGGGTCATTCAAGGGGCAATGGTCTGTTATACGTCGAAGCGGCCAATCGTCTTGGTCTTCATCCAATCACCCTGTCGACTAATCCAGCTCAGTACGACTATCTGCCGGCGGAAGGGATGGAGGCAATCGTCGTCGATACAGACAATCTCGATGCTCTGATCCGCGAACTTTCCCGTTTAGGAGAGAACTACGAGATTGCTGGCATTACTGGCTTTTCGGGCGACGATGAGTCGGTCTATGCAACAGTTGGCAAGCTCTGCCGACATTTCGATCTACCGGGGCCAAACCCCGAATCCATCGAACAATGTCACGACAAATTCACTCAACGTCAGCTTCTCTCGGATGCTGGCATTCCGATACCGGCTTATCGCCTGGCAGCGAACATGGCGGACGTAGAAAGCTCTGCCGCAGAGATCGGACTACCAGTAATTGTTAAGCCGGCTGTAGGCAGCGGCAGCATGGGTGTTCGATTGTGCCGCGACCTCGATGAGTTAGCTAAACATACGGCCTATATGTTGGGTGGGCAGCACAAATGGCGGTCTTCGCCTAGGGTGCTGGTCGAGGAATTCGCAAAAGGTCCTTACTATTGGGCAGACACAATGGGAGATCAGATCATTGGAATTGGGACCGCTGACTACGGCCCTCCCCCGCATTTCGTCTGCCGTGCGTGCACCATTCCGGCCCCGCTGACTGATGACGAGCATGAACGTATCGCCGATGTTTCGCTGAGTTGTTTGCGAGCTCTTGGGCTTGGCTGGGGGCCGGCGGGCATCGAATTCCGGTGGACGAAGCGTGGCCCAGTCGTCATTGAAGTCAATCCGCGGCTTCATGGCGCGCCCACTCCCCAACTGCTTCAGCTGGCTTACGGTATCGATCTCGTCACCGAGCACATCAAGATTGCTATTGGCGAAAAAAGGGATTTGCGCAGAAGGCATTCGCACATTGCGGCTGCGCGGTTCCTAGTTGCTGATCGCGACGGCATCCTTGATAGGATCGCCGACGGCAGTCAAGAAGCTGCTGTACCAGGCGTTGCCGAGGTCAAATTCTATATTCCACCCATGACGCCGATCGTTAGGAAAGGCGATTACCGGGACTGGATCGGACATATCATCGCCGCCTCGCCCTGGCACACTCAGACCGAAGAGATACTCCAACGTGCCGTCGATTCGCTCCATTGGTCGATTAAGCCATTTCCGACGGTTGGCGAATAGGCACAATCTGCTATCCCCTCCTCGCGCCAGGCGCAGGCGCTAGAATAATTGCTCGGAAATGAAATGAAGACGCCGCTTTCCTGGCGAGCGGAGGCTAGGGACCTTACTGCGTTGCTCGCACTAGTCCCGCGAGGTGATCCTCGGCAATCGTTCCGATCTATGACCTGCAGCCGGTGCCGGCGGAAACCCACTCAAGGCTGTCACTGGATAATCTGCGCACGGCTATCCGCGACAGAGCGATTACCGACGAGCCGCCAGGGGGTCATCGTGCTGGAGAATCCGCACTGTCAACGTGGCGGGCTTGTTCCTGAGCCCTTTATCATGGAAGTGCGTGAGCTTGCTATCAAGCAGGGGCTGCGACGACTGTCGACGGCGCCCGCATTTTCAATGGGGCCATCGACTCGAATAGGAAGCCGCCCAAGGTAGCGAAGGATCGCGAAACAATCGAGAATTTTCCGGGAAAAATGCTGGTCGGCGCCGATGGCGCCAATACCTGTGGCATTCCAGGCGGCGATTCGATCATCTCCAGCCTGTCTAATAGATGCACCGCGCCATTCCATGGTGTGCAGCAGATCTCTATGGACCGGAAGAGACCGGAAGCCCTATAAGGGGGCGGCCTTTCGCCAGGCCGGCTTCTGATGGCTAGGAAATGTATCGTGGCGCTTCGAAGACCACCGGCGCACGCGCAGTTGCTGGCGAAGAATCTGCCGAAATTCTCGAATTCCATGTCGAGCCACCAGTCTTTCATTGGTGTTCCGGCTGAGCGGCAGGGGCCGTTGGTTGCAGACATCCTGACGGTGCTGTCGCAGAGGGCTGCACGGCTTGCGGAGCTTGTTTCCGCCGAACGCCAGACCGGAGTTGCAGTCCTCGCGCTCGGGCGTAGATTTCCACCCTGCCCCCCAGGTGCTTGGAGATGCGGTCGAGCTTCTCAGTGGGCGTGGGCCCAAAGGTGAGCGGATAGCGTTCGAACTTTTCCAGCATGTTCTCTCCGGCAACACGCGATGGAGCTGAATTGGCCATGCATGAGTCATTCTAGAGGTGTCTTTGGTTTGAGGTCATCTGCGTTATCCGGCGCCGAAGAGTCCCATTACTATTTCCAGGGTCATTGAGAGTTGCAACCGCACGCCGGCGTACTGCGAGAGGGCTACGATGGTATGGCATTCAAGAACCTTGCATCTCCTGGAATACTAGAGTGACCGGATTGCGGTCGCCAATCGACTTCTCACGCAAAGTAACCTTCGAATATCTGCTCGATACTTATGGTTGGTCCAAAATTTGCCAGCTTGAGCACTGACCTTGTCATGGCGCCTCAAGGCAGCAGCAGCGATATGGCCAGGATTTGATCGCGCTGGAGCAAATTTGCGGATTCATTCGTCACCTCATCAAGGTCTGGCTCGGATACAACTTCCTTGCAACTGTCGAAATGCTCAGCCCTTTGGCCAGCTCGGCTAACGCGGCCAGACCGCCAGATCAGAAAGAGCACGCTTGCGAAATAGGCCAACTGAAGGAGCAACGAACAAGCCAGCGTCGTGACGATTGCTGTGCCGATGGAATGAGAAGCGAAGTAGGCGGTCAGAACTGTGCTGCAAAGGACCATTCCCAGGACGCGGCAGAAGATTCTGAAGGGCAATACCGTTCTCCTGGGTTGTCCACCAGATCATGCAGCGGCATTGTCGGCCGCAACATGGGTCTGGCAATTCTTCGGGCAGACGCGGGCGCAGGCTCCGCAGCCAATGCAGCGGCCGGGATGGTCGACGACCATGATCATGCGATTGAGCTCGCCATCGAAATCGTCGTCTTCGCCGTCGCAGGCGCCGAGGATTTCACCCGCGTCATCGACGCCGTAAAGATGCATGACCTCGCGAGAGCAGACTTTGAAACAGCGGCCGCAGCCGATGCAGGTCGCGCTGTCTATCGCAGTGAGATATTCCGGCATCCATCCGGAGCCGTCGCGGGTGGTGCATGTGCTCCTCATCGTAACTTCTTCATTGCAGCGAGCTCTCTCCTGGCACCACCCACTCGGCAAAAACGGCCGACGCTCCCTCGGCAACTTCCTCTATCTCCGTCCATTTTCCCGGGAGATCCTCTGCAAGGTCGCGCAATTTCATCTTGGCAATTGCCGCGCGCAGCTGAAGCTTTCGAACTTTCGTTCCCATCTCATCCAGCTTTGACATAGATCCTTCCTCGAAATCGGTGTCTTCACGCCCGTGCCACGTCGCGATAGGCTTCAGTGGCTGAGGTCGCATCGTCGACCAGTTTCGTACCGGCCTCCGCGAGTTGCCGGAACGTATCGAAGCCGAACCGATGGACGTCTGGACAGAACGACGAGCTGCCCGACCGTGAAAAGCAATCGTCCGATGCCCCCATGGGTTTCATCTCCATCATTGGCGATGTCATCAGGCCGGAGCGTTCCTCGATCGCAAGCCCGATGGCCGTGTAGAACATATCGACCCTCCACAGCACGTCCGGATCGGAATCGCCGATGATGGGGATCGCACGCCGCTGGTTTCTGGTGATGATGAAGTCGCCCAGCAGTTCGGCGTCCGATTTGCCTTTCCCACGAGCCATAGGAGTCTTGAGCACGGATTAGCCGCACGGCATCTGACAAAAGGCATGGCAAGGGCCGCCTCGTCCGCGTTGATAGCCCGGCTGACCAGCATCAGACATTTCGCCTTCTCCTCATTTCAGTTCTCTTCCTCGAAGCACGAGGTCTGTTTTCTGGGACGCCTACTTCGGGCACCCTTGCGCAGCCGACGCATGGCTCGGCGCCGCTGATTCCACGCAATTGATGTCCCTCGGGCCGACCTTGAACACGTCCTCGACTGCGAAGTCTTCCACGCGAATTCGCGTCGAACATCGCTTCCGCCGCAATGCGGGAGGCCATGAAGATTCGAGCCTCGATCCTGCTGCAAACGATCGACCAAGTGCTGCATGGACCTCCTTGCTGCGGTCACGCCAGGGAAATGGACGAATTGGCCAGTAAACCATTTAGACCAATTACCCTTTTTTATCTTTCTTCCTCGGCCGACCGCGCTTTGGCACCTTCGGGAAACTGTTTTGCGCAGCGGCAAAGAGAGCGCCGCAACAAGCCTTCGCACCCCTGTACTTGGCGAGGGCCTGCAGCAAATCCGGCAGATGCTGCTCTTTCAATTCGGCCGGGATAAGCTCCGGACCGTCCAGCGACGTCAGTGCCAGTTCGACCAACTCGATCGCGCGATCATTGTTGCCGTTCTCGTGATAGTACCGGGCGACCGCGGGATAGGATCGGAACTTAGGACTGTCGCCTTGCGGGGGATTCAGCGCCAGGATGTGTTCGGACAGCTCCTTGCCCATCGCGAAGCGCTCGGCAGGGGGAAGGCGCGAATGGTCATTGGCCGGATGGAAAAGTTGGTCTAGCGCCGAAACCATCCAATCCTCGGAATTTTTGTCGATCGCGTCACGAACCAACTGGCGCATCACGGGCAGGCCGGTCCACATGTCTTGTATTTTGTGAAGCAACAGATGTGCATGGGCCAGGCGGAAATTGAGGTCGTCCGGCATCAAGGCAATGCCCTCTTCGATAGCCCAGAGCGCCGTCTTCCAATCTTCCAACTTCACCGCCGCCCAGAACCTGTCATCGATCGGCTTCGTCAACGCTTGTCCGCGCGCCAGGGGTTCGCTTGTGGCGATCCGCTCCTGATCGGCAGCTTTCGCTTTGTTGCTGGTACGCCAGCTGCCGTTGAGCACTTTCGGCAAAACCTCACCGAGTTGGCTCGGATGACCGATAAAGGCAATGCAGCCGTCTCGGTCGACTACGAACGAGGTCGGAACCCCGACGCAAAAGCTGGGTTCCCTCCAAAGCTTCTTCATTTCGCCTGTGACGTCGAACGCAATCCGATGATTCAGATCCGGGCACTTTTCGGCCAACCACGCGTCCAACTTGGTCCGGGCCTCGACGGCCGTTGGAGCGTCTTCATCAGCCGCGATCCCGACGACCTCAAGTCCGCTGTCCTTGTATTTCTCCTGTAGCTGCATCAGCTCGAGCATCTCCGCCGCAGATAGTTCGCACCAAGTTGCCCAAAATTCGACGATATAGACTTTGCCGGGCTGGAAGTCCGCAAGGGGCTCGCCACGCAGCCAGTCCTCCACTTTGATCGAAGGAGCCGGTGACCCCATCCGCAACATCATCTTGCCCTCCAAAGCTATTGCCAAAGGTTGCGTGACCTTATGCGCAAGCTTGTTCCCCTTTGAGACGGGGCACGAGGGTTCAACGAAGGGAGAGCATTGTTCGTCTTGCGCATCTGCGTGCAGTCAGCCTTCACTCAGTGTTGCTGAATCTCAATTCGCAAAGGCCGTGCCAACGCACTCAGCCGTGCGGTAAATGCTTGATTATGCTTTGAAAAACTTCTGTGGCGCCCAAGATCGCCGGTTGTATTGGACGCGACATATTTTCCGCCACTGTCAGGTCTTGGACACGCATCACCCGCTTCCCCGTCGGCGCAGAAGCGTGGCCACCGACGTCTCGACATATAGGGACCAACAGATGCATGACCGCGTTGGCTGCCGCCAGCCTCGTCATCATCGTCCGCCTCAAGCCTTGCTTGAGCTTCTTGTCGTTTCGGTCGCTCAAGTGTAGCGCAACGCCATTGCGATTGCAGGCGCCGCTCCATCCGAGCATCGCCTCTGCCCTACCTCTTCCGCTTTGCGCTTGAATTCCTGCTGGCGACGCAGGAGTTCTTCACGACGACGCCGGTTATGTCCGGCTGCGGGTCGCGAGTACCGTTATCGCCAGATGATGATCGTGGGGAAGAGGGCCAGGATGAGTGCCGGCCTGTGCCGGGCCGGTGAACTCTCCCGGATCCTACTTTTGTTGTTCTGTGTCCCTGTGCGCAGGCCCTACAGGGACCACCTAGTGCGAATGTGAGCGTTGTCGGAATTTGGCCCGCCTGAAGGCCGCTAGGTCGCCACGCGATGGGCCAAGGCAGACTGAAAACGCCGAAGATGCGGCCGCCCTCGCCGCTGACGGCTACCATCCCAGGCGATGCTACGTGATTGATGCCACCGTTCGCGCCGAGGGCCGGCAAGAGCCCGACCGCCGGACTCGAAGGTCGGTGCGTTGGCCGCTGCACGGTCGTTCCGTGTTCAGTTCCCGGCCAGTGGTGAGGGAAATCGTGATAACGCTAGTACGAGGAGGCTATGGTCCGAACGCGGCCTGCCGCGCTGAAACGACTCTCTTTCTCGACCTGACGCCGGCTCGAGTATCTGTGTTTGAGCGCATTGAGGACGCCTGGGCTTCTGCCCGGCCGTTTGTCTGCGCGTTACGGGTTGTCTCGGCGAGCAGACACCGAGCGCGTTAGAGGCGTCCGGGGAATGTGCTTCGCGACGGCGCTTCCAAGTTGCTCATGAGCTTCGCGAAACCTGCTCGTTTGCGGCGATCTTCCTCCGACTTGGTATCAGGGTAGGTGGCCAGCGGAGTAGAGCTTTGAACAGCATCGGTGCTACTTCAGAACCCGTCAGCGGGCCAAAAACAGCGGCAAAGGCGTGCCAACTATCCATCTTATCACGCTACCGGAGAGCCGCTCGCGCAACCAGCGGCTGCCATAAGCGCCCATGACGATCACGTCGGCAGACGTGTCGATTGCGTGCTGCGCTAGCACCTTGGCCACCGGTTTGCCGCGGCTCGCCAGCCGGTCGACCCAAACCCGAGCACCGTGCCGAGTGAGATAGGCAGCGATGTCGGCTCCCGGCTCGGCGCCGTTTCCGGTGCAGGTCGCCTCCGGATCGACGACTGCGACACGAACTTCCTCAGCACCGGCTAGCAGATGCAGCGCTTCTCGAATCGAACGGGACGCCTCGACTCGCGAATCCCAGCCGACCAGCACGCGCCGTGGAGACAGAGTCGCCTCAGCGCCCTCCGGTACGACAAGCACCGGCTTTCCCGTGTCGAACAAGCTGCCGTTGATAACAAGGGGTCCGAGACTAGTCTCGTTGAGAAGTGCGGGGCCGACGATTGTCAGGTCGGTGCAGAGCGCCCGCTGTCGCACCGCGTCACCGACGCCAGCCTTGTCGCAGTGTTCGGTGTCGACATCATAGCAGCGCCACGTGGCTCTCAGCACTTTGTGAATTTCCCTGCATGTCTTTTCCAGGTTGGCCATCTCCTGTGAAAATTGTTCCCGTGCGGCAATGTGGTGTGTGCGATGTCTAGACCACTCGGGGATGCCACCGCCCAACGGCGGAGGGGACCCAATAAGCGGAGGCGACATCAGGAGCGGCGGAGGCGATATAATTAGTACGGAAAGATACGCGCCGACCTCGGCGCACAAGCGAGCAGCTATTGCGACGTCCTGATCGGAATGGTCAGCTCCCGTCACACTGAGTATTTTCTTGAAGGCCATCTGACTGCTTCCCCCTGAGATGTCGGGCCCGTAGCGCGTTTCGAACCGCAAGACTTGCCTTCCAACGAAGACGGAGAGTGGCACACCATCCGTTCGCGATTCAGTCGTCCAGCTTCTCGAGCGAGTAGCCGGCAGACCTGACAGTACGAATGACGCTACCTGGCGAGGCCGCCTTCAGCGCCTTTCTGATCCGGCTGATATGGACGTCGACAGTGCGTTCACCGACATGGATATTGTCCGGCCAGGCCGCGTCGATCAGCTCGTCTCGGCTGAAGACCTTGCCGGGAGCCTCAAGAAATTGCCGCAGCAGGTTGAATTCGAGAGGTCCGAGGTGGATGTCGTGGCCATTGCCGCGAACTCGGTGGGCATCGAGCTTCATCTCAAGGCTGCCGCAGCAGAGCCAGCTGCCATTTTCGATCCCGTTTGAACCCGGCTTCGGTAGCGCCAGCTTCGTGCGTAGATAGTCGAGCAGCATCGCCGGCGTGAAGGGCCGCACAAAGCTCTCGTCAATACCTGCCTTCAAGAGATCGAGCTGCTGGTTTTCGGCGCCGGGCGCGATCAGCGCAATAACCAGCAGGCCTCTGTTCCGGAACTCCGCCTTGAGCTGGGCACAGATGGTAGACCCTGTCGAGCTTGCCGGCTGGCAGTCCAGCACCACGGCCTGCGGCTCCCGTTCACTGGCTAATGCCAGCGCTTCCTCCACGCTTCTGGCCAGTTCAATCCTGAAGCCATCCACCCCCAGAATGTGGCTGTAGTACAGATACAACTCCGCATCTTGCGAACAGATCAGTACCACTGGCTTCATCAGCGCTACCCCAAGAACCATATCGGCCTGGACCGCCTCGATTGAGAGGACTGGCCACCGCATGTCCTCAAGACCTGACATGATCCCCTCGATCGAAAGTCGGTTGCATCACGCCCGCGCCACCTCGGGATGAGCCTCAATGGCTGCGGTGGCATCGCCGGCCAGTTTGGTACCGGCCGCGGCGAGCTTCCAGAACGTCTCGAAACCGAACCGGTGGACGTCGCGCAGGGTCTTTGACAGAACGACCAACCGCCCGGCTGTGAAGAGCACGCGCCCGAAGCCCTCATGGCTCATCTCCATCATCGGCGATGCCATCAGGCCCGTGCGCTCCTCAATCGCAAGCCCGACGGCGGTGTAGAACTTATCGAGCCTCCACAGCACGTCCGGATCGGGATCGCCGATGATTGGAATTGCACGGCGCTGTTCCCTGGTGATGATGAAGTCGCCCAGCAGCTCGGGGTCCGATTTGCCTTCCCATGACCCGTGGGAATCATTGGCACGGATCAACCGCACGAGGCATTTGACGAACGGGGTGGCAAGGGCCGCCTCGTCCTCGGTGGCGGCAGGGCTAACAGCGGCTTCAAACATTTCGGCTACTCCTCAATTCAGCCCTCGTCCTCGAAGGAGGGTTTCTGTTCAGCGACACCTGCCTGCGCCAGCACCTTGCGCAGCCAAGGGGGAGGACACGTCCTGAGCATCATCTGCGTGCGCAACAGCACCTCTTGGATGGTCTGGGGCTGCGGGACTTTGATCGGATGGATCTTTGCGGAAACAAGTTTGGCTGCCGAAGGTCCGCCGATCGCCAGACAAAACAGGAGATGACAGCCCTTCAGCGCCTCCACCTTCAGGGTGATGCGGTCATCGCCCTCAGCTCGGTGCTTCCCGCTCTCGCCGGAAACGTCATCGAAGGCCACGGCTTCGACGAGCTTCCACTCCTCGCGCATCACGTCGTAGACAGCAAAGCGCCTGGCCGAGCCGAAATGGGCGTTGATGTTCTTCATGTCCTGCGTGGCCATTGCCACGCGCAATGCGCCGGCTTGGCGTTCCGGCGTCGGTGCGTGAACCTCGTCAGTGACGAGCGAGAGGCGACGGACGGAGCTCATCTGGCATTTCTCGCTTACGGAGTGGATCAAGCGCCTCAGGCGTCGGCGCGTGCCCGTTGGCTTCGAAAATGTTGGCAACCTCGAAGATCAGGTCGCGGGTCCCTTGGTAGAGGATTATGAGCTTGTGCTGGGTCCCGAGCCGGTCGAAGATCGGGAAGCCGACCCGCATGAGCGGAATGCCGAGGCGCTGCGCCGCCTGGCGCCCGTGGGAATGAGTAACGAGAAGATCAGTGCCGGCGCCAAGCGCTTCCAAATCGCCGAGATCGCCGATTTGAACCGACTGCGCCGGCACTTCCTCCAGAATTTTCGACATAGCGGCCGTTGTGACCGCCGCCGCGATTTCGGAGCCCATGGCGATGAAGAAGCTCGCGAGTTGGTAGAGTTGGTCTGGTTCAGCAGCGATCGCAATTTTCTTGCCTCCAAAGTGGAAATGTCCGTCGAGCAACGCGTCCTGCAACTGCGCCCGGCGACGGCGTACCCCAGCCGGCGCCGCCGCGCCCGAAACCGCCGATAGGTGCGAGACGAACCGGTCGGCGTCCCTCAATCCAGTCAGCGACCGGAACAGCACGTAAGGCACGCCGGTCAACCTCTGCAGCAGCTCGGCCGGGCGGCGCATATGCTCACCGATGGCGACGCATTGCACAGCCGTGCCAAGCTCGCGGATATCCTCGACGCTGGTGCCGCCATAGGTGGTCGTGACCCAGCGGTCGGGCACCGCACCGTCGAGCGAGCCGGAGATGTCCGGCAGAATCACCGGCTTCAGTCCAAAGCTTTCAACCATCTCACGCAAATGCTCGATGTCAGCCACAGTGAGGTTCCAGCCAGGCAGGATCACGATCTTCTTCGACTGCCGCGCCTGCTCGCCGGGCCGCGTAATCCTTTCGATCATAGCGGTGACAGCCTTGGCCCAGCCCTCTTCGATCGCGCCGTCGAAATCCGGTGTGTTGGCTAGCACCACCTCCGTACCCGCGAGTTCTTCCCTGCGCTTCAGCCTGATATTGGCGATATCGCCTGCGCAGTCTTCGCCCCGGGTTTCCACCAGCGCCGTCGTGCAGACCCCGATCAGTGTGGGCTTTGTGCGGGCGTTCAGGTTGAGGATCGCCTCTTCCAGATGGTCTGCCCCGCCGAGGATCGTCGCCACCTCGTCCATCGCCGTCGTCTGCAGGGGGATGGCTTCCTTGAAATGCCGCACGAAGAGCACGAGCGCGAAACTGGTGCAGCCCTGGCTGCCGTGGAACAACGGCATCGCGCCGTCGACGCCAAGAAAGGCCAAGGCGGCACCCAGCGGCTGCGATGACTTCAGCGGATTGACCGCCGCCGCTTTGGTCTGGGGAAGGATGCGGACCATCGGCTTTCCTCAACACTCGCCGAAACCGTCGGCGGTCGTGCCGGCGAATTCCTGGACAGCATGAAAGGTCGCGGTCTCGCATTTCGTGCGCGGCCGTTCCTCCCTCACCGTAGGCTGGCAATCCCATGGTGCCGGCTCCCGCACCTGCGCCCAGATCGGATTGTGAATGGCGATGTCGATCTGGCGTACGAGTTCCACCATGCCGTCATAGCCGGCGTAAGGGTGTTGGCGCTCCTGGTTAATATCGAGCCAGGGTGTCTTGGCCTTCAGCGCGATGAATTGCGTGCGCCCGCCCGACAGCAGGATATCCGCCTTCCGTTCTGAGAGCATGGCGTAGAGCTCGCGCGGCGCCATCTGCTCAAATATGTGGTTGTCGTCCTTGAGGATCTGCTTGATGCGCGCCTTGTCTTCGACGGTCGACTTCTTGACAGAGGTTCCGACGATCTCGATCCCGATCTCCATCAGCGCATGGACGACCGACCAGGACTTCACGCCGCCGGTGTTGAGCAGCACGCGCTTGCCTGCGAGCCTCGGCTCGTACGCCGCTAGCCTCTTCCAAGCGATCGCCTCTTCCTCTGCAATCAATACCTCGGTACGGCCGAGGATCTCCGGATCGGCACCCTTCTTCACGAGCAGCTGAGATATTTGTCGGAGCGCTTCAGACGTGGCGCTGATGCCGTAGAAGGAGCCCTCGAAAAACGGGATGCCCCAGCGCTGCTCCATCTTGCGGGCGAGATTGATGAGCGCGGTCGAGCACACCACCATGGCCGCCCGGGCGCGGTGCGCGCCGGCAATGTCCAAGTAACGTGCGTCACCTGGAATGCAGGCGCGCACCCGGATCCCGAGCCGATCCAGCAGCGGCTTCACCAGCCAGAATTCGCCCGAGAGGTTGAATTCGCCAAGAATGTTGATGTCGTAAGGGCCGGCATCGTCGGGCTCGACCGTGCCGATGACATGCTCGAGCAACGCCTCGCCGGCAAGCTTGTTGCCGAGATTCTTGGAGCCGACGAAGCCCGGCGCATTGACCGGCACAACGGCCAAGCCGAACTTTTCCGCGGCGCGCTTGCAGACAGCCTCGATGTCGTCGCCGATCAGCGCCGTCACGCAGGTCGGATAGACGAAGATCGCCGGCGGCCCATACGCTTCCTTGATCTCGCGGATCGCTTTGAAAAGCTTCCGCTCGCCCTGCCCCATCACAACATCGAGTTCGGTGAGGTCGGTCGTGAAGCTTGTGCGCCACAGCGTTGGCCCGGACGAAGCCGCACCGCGGTTGTCCCAGGAATTGCCCTCGCAGGCGAGCGGCCCATGGACCAGGTGTGCGACGTCGGTGATCGGCTGCAGTACGATCTTGGCGCCATCGAAGGCACAGCCACCGGCCGCCGCTCCGGGGGTCAGTGGCTTCGAACAGCCCTTTTTGCGCGCCTTGGCATCCTTGCCGCGGTTCTTTTCGCAGCCAGGCTCGTTGAAGACATCCTGGATTTTGGCTCTGAGCAAGGACATTGCGTCGGTCTCCAAAGTCCCTCGGGAAGACGACCGGCCAAAGCCGACCGTCACGCTTAGCGGGTGAGGTCATACGAATAGTCCGTCACGCCCGTCTCGCTTGTCTCGCGATCGAGCTTGTCGAAGATCTTGTCGAGGATCGTGGTCAGTACGCGCAGCCCGCCTTGGTAGCCCATCAGCGCAAAGCGATGGTGATGGTGGCGGTCGAAGATCGGAAAGGCCAGCCGGATCAGCGGCGTGCCGGTGTCGCGCTCCAGATACTTGCCATAGGAGTTGCCGATCAGCAGGTCCACCGGCTCGGTGAAGAGCAGCGAGCGCAACGCCCAGAGGTCCTTGCCCGCCCAGACTTGAGCACCCTTGCCGAAGGGCGATGATGCAAGCAGCTCCTTCAACTCCGCTTCCCACGCCGAGGTGCCGTTGGTGGCGAGGCAATGGGTCGGCTCGCCGCCCGTCTCCATGGTGAAGCGGGCCATGGCGTAGACAAAGTCCGGATCGCCGTAGATGGCGTATTTCTTACCGTGCAGCCAGGATTGGCTGTCCGCCATGGCGTCAACAAGTCGGCCGCGCTCCAGGCGGATTGCCTCGGGGATTTGCTTGCCGGAAATCGCGGAGACCTCCATCAGGAAGTCGTCGGTCGCCTGGACTCCGAGCGGGTAATGAAACGAGGCAGTCGCCTGCCCTACCCCCTCGCAATACTCCAGTGTTTTTCGGGTGTTGTAATGCTGCAGCGACAGCGTCGCCTCGGCGTTGAGTGCCTTCCTCACGTCTTCGATCTTCGTGCCGCCGTCGTACATGCGGTATTCGCCGTCCGACGGCGTGTCGAACTGGTCAGAGGCGTCTTGGATCAAGGTATAGGACACGCCTATCAGGTCGAGCAGGCGCTTGAGTTCCCGGTTGTTGCCAACACAGAATCCGTCGAAGCCCGGAATGACGTTGATGGTCCCCTCGGCTTCCGTTCGCTCCTCGCCTTTCCAGAAATGCTCCAAAATGCCCTTAACCGCAACGTCATAGCCGTCGACATGGCTGCCGACGAAGGCCGGCGTATGGGCGAAGGGGACGTCGAAGTCGCGCGGGACCGAGCCTTCGTCCTTGGCATTCTCGATGAAGCTGTGCAGATCGTCGCCAATGACCTCCGCCATACAAGTGGTCGAGACGGCGATCATCTTCGGGTCGTAGAGTTGGTACGTGTTGGCGAGCCCGTCGACCAGGTTCTTCAGGCCGCCGAACACTGCCGCGTCCTCGGTCATCGAGGAGGAAACCGCCGAAGCAGGCTCCTTGAAATGGCGCGACAGGTGCGAGCGGTAATAGGCGACGCAGCCCTGGCTGCCGTGGACGAAGGACATGGTTCGCTCGAAGCCTGCGGCCGCGAACACCGCGCCGAGCGGCTGGCAGGCCTTGGCGGGGTTCACGACAAGCGCCTCGCGAGCAAGGTTCTTTTCGCGGTATTCCCACGTCTTGGTGAATTCGCCTTGGTCGGTAACGATCTGGTCCGGGTGAGGACATTCGAAATTCAGCCTCTTCTCGGCTAGCATCTGCCTGTATTCCGGCTCGCGGAACAGGGGCGCGTGGTCGAGAACTTTTTCAGCCGACTGCGGCATGGGTGGTTACCTCTTTCCATCTGGCCCGCCATAGGGCGGCACAGGGACGTCGAAACGTTTTCAGGTCTCCCGCGGACAAAGGCCACAGGCGTTCACGGCCTGCCGGCTTCCGGGAGGCCAGGTTTTCATTCAGCTGCGATCGCCGCCGACGGCTCGGCTTTTTTCTTCCAGGGGGCGTCGTAGAGGTTCCAGACCGGGTTGTTGATGGCCAGATCCATATCGCGGGCGAAGATGGCGAAGCCGTCGTAGCCGTGATACGGGCCGGAATAATCCCAGGAATGCATTTGACGGAACGGTATGCCCATCTTCTGGACCGGGTACTTTTCTTTGATGCCGGAGCCCACGAGATCAGGACGGATCCCTTCGATGAACTTCTCCAGCTCGTAACCAGTCACGTCGTCATAGATCAGGGTGCCCTTCTTCACGTAGTGGCCGGTGCGCTGATAGTCGTCGTTATGGCCAAATTCGTAGCCAGTGCCGACGATCACCATGCCCAGGTCCTCATATGCCGTGACGACGTGACGGGGGCGCAGCCCGCCGACATAGAGCATCACCGTCCTGCCTTCGAGGCGCGGCCGGTACTTGGCGATTACGGCATCGACCAACGGCCGGTATTTGGCGATGACCGCCTCGGCCTTGGCCTCGATTTCCGGCCCGAAGTGCTTGGCTATCTTGCGCAGAGAGGCTTCGGTCTGGGAGGGGCCGAAGAAATTGTACTCCATCCAGGCGATGCCATACTTTTCCTCCATGTGCCGGCAGATGTAGTTCATCGACCTGTAGCAATGGATGAGATTTAGCTTCGCCTTTGGCGCCCGCTCTATTTCGGCCAGCGTAGCGTCGCCCGACCAGTTGCCGACCACGCGCAGGCCCATCTCCTCAAGCAGGATGCGCGAAGCCCAAGCGTCGCCGCCGATATTGTAGTCGCCGACCACGTTGACATCGTACGCGCCGGCCTCGAACTCGATGGCCTTTTTCTCGAACACCCAGTCGCGGATCGCGTCGTTGGCGATGTGGTGGCCGAGGGATTGCGACACGCCGCGGAAGCCCTCGCAGCGCACCGGCACGATTGTCTTTTCGTGCTGCTTGGCCTTGTTGCGGGACACGGCTTCGGTGTCGTCGCCAATCAGGCCGATCGGGCATTCGGATTGCACAGTCATGCCCTTGTTCAGCGGAAACAGTTCCTCGATCTCGTCGATGATCCGTTCGAGCTTCTTGTCGCCGCCGAAAACAATGTCCTTCTCCTGGAAATCGGAGGTGAACTGCATCGTGACGAACGTGTCGATGCCGGTCGTGCCGACGTAGTAGTTGCGGCGTTGAGACCAGGAATATTGCCCGCAGCCGACCGGCCCGTGCGAGATATGGACCATATCCTTGACTGGACCCCACACCACGCCTTTCGAGCCGGCATAGGCGCAGCCGCGAATCGTCATCACGCCGGGGATGGACTTGATGTTCGATTTGACATCGCATTCGGAAAGGACCTCGCTTTCCTCGCCAGCCTCGTCGCCGCTCTTTGCAACGCTGAGGTGCTTTTTGCGGCGCTTCGCCGACTTGTCAGGATATTGCGACAGCACCTCCTCGATAAGCCTCGCATGGAGGCCACCGTCATTCTCGTATTCCAGGCTCATGGGACCCCTTTCAAGGTTCAGGGTGACGCCTCACCGACGAGGCGCCGTTCTTTGAAAGGCGCACCAGGTAAGGCGGCGCCTCATGTCGGCAGCAGTCGCTACTGTGCGGCAGTCTTGGCCGCTTCCTTGACCTGAAGCTCGGCAAGCATCTGCTCGTCGGTCTTCATGATGCCGAAGTCGAGCAGCATGTCCTCGAGCTCCTCCATGGTGATCGGGGTCGGGATGGTGCCCTGGCCCGAATTCCCGTGAATCTTCTCGGCCAGCGCCCTGTATTCCCCGGCCTGCTTGGAGTCCGGCGCATACTGGATCACAGACATCTTCCTGAGCTCGGCGTGCTGGACGATGTTGTCGCGCGGCACGAAGTGGATAAGCTTGGAATTGAGCCTGGAAGCCAGCGCTTCGGCGAGGTCGAGCTCGCGGTCGGTTTGGCGCTCGTTGCAAATCAGGCCGCCGAGCCGCACGCCGCCCGAATGGGCGTATTTCAGGATGCCCTTGGCGATGTTATTGGCGGCATAGAGCGCCATCATCTCGCCGGACATGACGATATAGATTTCCTGGGCCTTGTTCTCGCGGATCGGCATCGCGAAACCGCCACACACCACATCCCCGAGCACGTCGTAGGAGACATAGTCGACATCGTCGTAGGCGCCGTTCTCCTCGAGGAAGTTGATCGAGGTGATCACGCCGCGGCCGGCGCAGCCGACACCTGGCTCGGGTCCGCCCGACTCCACGCATTTGATGCCTTTGTAGCCGACCTTGAGCACGTCCGCGAGTTCCAGGTCTTCCACCGAACCTTCCTCTGCCGCGAGATGCAGGACAGTATCCTGCGCCTTCGCGTTCAGGATCAGGCGGGTGGAGTCGGCTTTGGGGTCGCAGCCGACGATGAGGATTCTCTGCCCGAGGTCGACCAGGGCGGCGAGCGTATTTTGGGAGGTGGTGGACTTGCCGATGCCGCCCTTGCCGTAAAAGGCGATCTGACGCAAACCTGACATGTAGCTTTCCTTCCTTCGTTCCCATTCATCGCGGCTGCCGCGACTTGAATGCCGGTCGGGCAGCTCTAGCCGCCTCGCACCTAAGGATCTCAAGACTCATGCCAATTTGGCTGATCCAACCGAAGAATAATTTCATGGTTGCTTTTCAGGGGTTTAGCTTGAGTTCCAAGAAAGGATCGTCGGAACAGCCCGTGTAGCGGACGCGACATTGGCGACACAAAGCGTCGGATCGCGATCCTCAGTCACCGCATTCGGTTGAACCCCATCGTTGAATTGAGGTGCACGAACAGCATCTCGACCCTCTGCGGGAGCTGCGAACTCTTCTGTGCCCGCGAGCTGACGTGCTTGCTCAACGCGTGTCCAAGTGGACACTCCGCCGACTTTGCGCGCGATCCTAGCATACCACCGATCCACGGCCACTAATCCGGGGCACGGGCGAATAGTTCCGCTATATCAACCCGAGGGACTCGGTTTACTTCTCGGCGCAGGAGTTCAGTATCGGCGTCATCGCCTTCACATGTCCGTCGATCCGCTCGAGCACTTTCGCTGCGACAACGTCGCGCTCAGGCAGATGCCACCAGTACTCGTTGACGAGTTTGACCGTCTCGACCACTGCCTTCAGGACTGCTGGCTCCGGAAGCCGTGCACGGTTCGCAAATGCTTTCCATCGCGGTGCTGCTAGCGCCTTGAACGAGCGCTCTCCTCCAAGCGACAGCGCCATGGCGTCGGCGGGAATATATGGCACGGTGGATAGGAGGTCGTAGATTGGTGCAAGCGCCGGCTTGTCGCCGTTACCGGGATAGATCAAAGACCAGTTCTTCAGGTGCATGTCGCCATTGCCGGTGATGACGGTCAGTGCCAGGCGGCGGACGAACTCGAGAGCCGCCGTAGGCGAGACGGCCACGCCAAGAGCCAAGGCTATGTCGTGATAAGCAGCCCCCTCATATTTGCGCGAGGGGTATACACCGAAGACCTGAGCGAAATCCTCGATGTGTATCCTCTCGCCACCGGCGCCGCGATCGAAGCGTTTGACGAGAAGGACCTTGCCTTCCGACAGCGTATTGAATTCTTCGGGAACGCCCTCAAAATCGGACTTCTCGACCAGTTCGCATTCAGGAACCTGCATGCCGATTGCTGCTGCCAGCGCCAGGTTGGCGAATTCGTTCTCGGAAACGCCCGGAAAGGCCGTCGAAGGGAACTTGGCAATGTACCGGCCCTGCTCGCCGTCCAGCGGCAAGGTAAGGCCGCCGCCTTTTCCAATGTTCTTCATGACCGACAGCTTCATCTGCACGCCGGCAAGCGAGAACCGTGCCTTGGGCTGATCCTTTGAAGCATCCTGCGAAACCGCTATCGCGCCGTCACTGGGCAACGCCCGTACGGCTCCCGGCAGATCGGTGCCTAGTGCCGCTAAAAGATCGAAGTCATTGCCTGGCCGCACATTGCCTTCGTGGTGCCTTTCCATCGCCTCCCGCAATTTCTCCTCCGGCAGGAGGTTCGCGAAGAAAGCGGGCAAGGCGCTTGCCAGAGGCTTCGGATCTTTCCGCAATCCTCCCGTCGCTGCCCGGAACGACAGGCTGAGAACCGGAAAGCCGCCCGTCGCGCGGTAGGCCTCATCGAAGTTGAATGCATTGAAATCGCCCGGCGTCCTGACGATTGTGCCGATCTTCACTGCGTTCAAGAGCACGTCCAGCGACGGGATCGTCTTAGGTGCGCGAAAGACTGGAGGCATGATCGTCATCGTCAGGTTGAGAAACAAAGGCGGGTCGATCGTCATCATCATGCGGACGCAATAGAGCCTGGACAGCCGGCACCATGACTTGCGGAACCAGCATCATTTCCAGACCGAGCGCGCGAGCGATATTCATGAGCGTTGTTGCACGCGCGGCTGCGGCTCCCTTTTCGATGTCGCGATACCGGGGACGGGATATACCCGCCAAATCAGCGACCTGCTCTTGCGTCATCGCAGCGGCCAGCCTCGCCTGCCTGAAAAGCCCACCGATTTCCCGTAGAATTTCCGATTGAGAGTCCATATGATATGTAAACGATCCATTCCAATGCCAGATGATATGGCAGCGTATCTTATTTAGCGATCGAGGTCAACGTGTTAGGATCTGTTCGCGTATCATGCATCAGACAAATGATACGTAAAAAGATCAATCATCCTGCCTTTTGGCGCCCCCGACGGTGGACGCCGTCCGAAGCTGACGCCCGATCAGCGCTCCGAAATCATCGGAATGTTAAATCAAGGGGGTCCGGCGGCTGAAATCGCTCGTCTCTTCTCGTTCATACGGCCGGCCGCGCTGACTGGAGGTCAATGTGATCGCCACTCCTTGATCGCAATGGCTTTGTACCATCTGCTCCTGCCGGTCTCCCGCCGCACCTGGTGTTCCGACCCTTTTAGGGGCTTCTCGCTCTGCGTGACCGGTCACCCTGATCAAGCATCGACTTAGCCGTCGAATACCGCTTTACTCTCGGCTGTCCGTTCGGGGCATGGCGGGGTGCCTCCCCGATCACGAAGCAGCACCCGAACAACCCCGCGACCAGGCAATCCTCCCGCTTCCGAGACTTTCTCACTCAGTAAGACTAGCGCCCGCCGCACGTACGGGCGCCGCCGGCGTCAACCGGCGGGCAGGTGCGCCGAGGGCAACAAGCGCGCCTGACGCAACGCCACCAGATCAGCCGAGCCGGTGCAGAAGCAGGCGACGGCCAACTGGCGGATAACGATCTCGAAATGCGCGACAACCGCCTCGCTGGATTGCGTAGCCGCGCGCAGCACGCCGGCTGCCTGCCCGGCGATGTCCGCGCCCAAGCGGATGGCCTTGGCCACGTCGACGCCGTCGCTGATCCCGCCCGACGCGATCAGCTTCACCGCTGGCAGGGCCCGACGGACCGCCTGCACGCTGGCCGGGGTCGCAATCCCCCAATCCGCGAATGCCATTGCCACTGCGCGGTCGGCGGCATCGCGGGCCCGCTCGCCCTCCACCGCGGCCCAGCTGGTGCCGCCGGCGCCGGCGACATCGATCACCGCCACGCCCGCCTCGACGAGCGCACAGGCCACCGACGCGGACAGGCCCGATCCCACTTCCTTCGCCACGATCGGCACGCCCACGCTGCGTGCGGCGCGAGCGATCTGCGCCAGGACGCCGCGCCAGTCGCGGTCGCCCTCCGGCTGTACCGCTTCCTGCAGCGGATTGAGATGGACGATGAGTCCATCGGCCTCCAGTGCATCCACCGCCCGGCGGGCAAGGTCCAGGCCGTCGGGCTGGCGCAGTTGCGCGGCGCCGATATTGGCCAGCAAGGGAACGTCTGGGGCGAGGCGGCGTAGCGCGCGCGTCAGCCCCTGGGAGTTGCGGGATTGCAGGCTCACGCGCTGCGAACCGACGCACATGGCAATCCCCAAGACTTGCGCTGCCTCGCTCAGATGCCGGTTAATGGCCTCGGCGCGTGGCATGCCGCCGGTCATGGAGCTGATCAGCAGAGGCGCGCGCATGGTCTTGCCCAGCAGCGAGGCGCTGAGGTCGACCTGCGTCAGGTCCAACTCGGGCAATGCGCAGTGTTCGAAGCGAATGTACTCCCAGCCGGCGGCCTTGGCCCGTGCCGTTCGACGATCCAGCACGATGTCCAGGTGGTCGTCCTTGCGCCGGCTCAGGTTGGTGTCGCTGATGCTCGCTCCATCCGCCGCATCGGGCGACGGCGTTGCGTCGGATCGGACCGACGGGAGCGCGCGCACGCCGCCGCTTCCCGCGCGTTCAGGCCGGCGCACGCTGGCCTCGCTCCGCAGCGTCGCTGCGGTAGCGGCTGGTTGAGGTCTCGTAGTACTGCGCGCGGATGGCCGCCATGGCGTCGATCAACGGTCCCCACGGCGCGGGAAAGCGTTCTTGCGCCATCACCCGGTGCAGCATGCGTGTGTGGCCGGCCAGCTCGTCGTTGAGGAACTCCACCACAGGCATAGCCGGATAGCGCTGCAGCAGCAGGATCGCCGCGTTGTCGGCCTCGCCGGCCGACCTATCCTTTTCGCGTCCATGCAGGTCGTTCTGCAAGCGCCCTATCGCGGAGATGAGCCGCAGGACCTGGCGAAACGCCGGACGCGCGCGCAAGGTCGCCATGTCCAGCCCCCACAGCAAGGACAGGCAACAGAACACGTTCGTGTAGGCGATCGAATCCACGCCGTTCTGCAAGTACTCGGCGTAGGACCAGCGCTGCGCCCCTGCCGCCTGCGCGTGTCCGGCGCGCAGCGCCGCGCAGTAGCACCGGGTATCGTGGAGAAGCTGAGCATAGTCGCGACGATCGTAGGCGAGCGCGGCGAGCGAAGCGCGCAGCACAGCACAGCCCTCGAATCCGGGGAGCACGCACGGCACGCCCTGCCCGAGCGCCTGCTCCACCGCGGCGAGCTGCTCCGGCGCGATCAAGCGAAGGTCGTTGCAATCGTCGAGCCAGAACAGCAGCGCCAGCTCGCGATAGAACGCCACGATCAGCGTTTCGTCGAGCGGATCGCGGCCGGTGCGGGCGCCGGTGTCCCGCAGGCTCGGATGGATGCGCTGCAGGATATACTGGCCGCCCCTGACTGCTTCCACGCCATGCTCGTCGGCGAACCCGGTCAGGGAACACCCCCACTCCAGCACCTGCTGCAGCGCGCGATCGGTCGGGATCATGGCCCCGCTCCTGCTCCCTCGGCCGAGACGCGCCGCCCCCAACGAAGCGCCAGCCACAACCCGGCGAGTTCGGCCACGCGCACCACCCGAGTGGGGCAATACAGTTCCTTTCCGATCCACAGCGGCGTCTGGGGCAATGCATGGGCTGCGTGGCGGGCGAGCATCCACTTCAGCGCGCGCGCCACCGCCTGCGCGATGCGCCGTCGCCCTGCCGGCTCTTCGCTCCCGTCCATCACGTGCAACGCGAACAGCGCATAGGCGGTTTCCTCGAATGTGGACGCGCGACCGGCGCCCCAGCCGCCGTCGTCGCGCTGCGCCTGCAGCAGCGCCGCCAGCGCGCGCTCGTCGCGCCACTGGGGCTTGCCTTGCGCGAGCGCAGCGATCGCATGCGCGGTGGGATACAGCCACGAAACGTGCCATTTTTCGTTGTCCCATAAACCGTGCGGGTTGCGATTGGCCTCGACGTAGGCGCTGGTGCCGGCGGCGGGTTTTCCCAAGATTCGCAACGCATGCAGGGCATGGATGTTGGTCGACACCGAGGCATTGCGCTCGCCCGGGAAGGTGACGAACAGCTCGCCGGTTTCGAACTGGCGCAACGCGTCGGCCGCCGGGTCGCGGCCTGCAAGGCGAAGGACGCACAACGCAACGGCGGTGTCGTCCGCATCGGCCGCGAAGTGCAAGGCAGGGCCCAGACCGCGGACTCCGAGGCGGGCGTCGAGTTGCGCGATGATCACTTGCAGCGCCTCGGCGAGCGCGGGATGCGCGAACAGACCGGCCAGATGCAGGGTGTACAGCGACCAGCATGGCTCGAACACATTGATCGGCCAGACATTGGGAACGACACCTTCAATGCCGGTGCGCGTTGCCCGCGATGCAGCCTGCAGATACCCGTCGGTGCGCCCGACGTGCGGCGTTCTTCCCTGTGTCACGGCGTGCGCACGCCACGCGGCGGTGGCCGCTGGACTGATGCCAATGCTGCCGTCGTCGTCCGGGCATGCGGTGGCCGGCGACGTCCCCCAGGCTTCCCAGGAGTGCAGCAATGGATGGCCGCTCGGCAACGTCGCAACTGCCCCCAGCTTGGCCAGGCGTGCTTGCCGCAACGGCAACAGCGCCGGGTGGCGCGCAAACGCCACGCCACCCAGCAAGGATGCGGCCTCGTCGCACAACTGCGGCAGGATCAGCTCCGCGCCGATGGGCGCGTCTTCCGGCACCGCATGCGCGTAGGGATCGGGCTGGCGCTCGAGGAACCGGGTTGCAGCGTGGACTGCGTCGGCAGCGCCAGGAAGAGGATCGGCACGCTGCAATGCCAGCAACGCCGCCCAGGTAGGCCCATGGCGAAACAGCGGGAAGTCCGCACTTCCCCATCCGCCATCGGCCTGTTGCTGCGCGATGAGCCACGCGTATGCGTCGTGCCGACCGGTGACGTTGCCGTCGAACTGCAGAGCTCGCGCCGTGTCGTATACGGACGGACCGACGCTACCGCCGTCGCTCATCTCGCTCAGCAGATGACGCAATTCGGAAAGGATCTGTTCGGACAGCGCGTTCACGCGGTATGTTCCTTCTGCAGAGGGCTAACGAGAACAGAAACGTGCAGACGCCGCGCACGTCGCCGCCGACACGGACACAGTTCAGCATGCAGCGCCGGCCGGCCGATCGCACCAGCACAGGGGCGAGTCCTTACGGATGGGCGCGCTCATGCGTGTGGCGCGGACAGATAGACCTTGGCCCGCTGCAGCATCTGCGCCAACCCTTCCGCACGCGGCCCCAGAGGGGCGATGGCCTCCCCGGCGTCGTGCAACAAGTACAGCGCGAACTGGCGCGCAGCCTGCAGCCCCATGATCGACGCGCAGGTCGGCTTCTGCGCCGCCGCGTCCTTACCGGGGGTCTTGCCAAGAGTCGCGGTATCCGCCGTCGCGTCGAGAATGTCGTCGGCCACCTGCAACGCCAGGCCGAAACAGGCGGTGTAGCGATCGAGCGCTGCATACAGCGCAGCGTGCGCGGCATCCTCCGCGATGGAGTATAGCGCGCCCATGCGAACCGACGCGCGCACTAGCGCTCCGGTTTTCATCCCGTGCATCGCCAGGATCCTGTCCAGCCCGGCGTGCTTTCCGACCAACGACAGATCCATGGCCTGCCCGCCTGCGGCACCCTCGGCGGACACCGCCTGCGCCAGTTCGCGCACGAGCGCGATACGGTTGTCGCCCGGCGCATCCAGGCTCGCCAGGGTCAGGAAGGCGTGGGCCTGCAGCGCATCGCCGACCAGGATCGCAGTGGCTTCGCCGAACTTTACGTGCACGGTCGGAAGGCCGCGGCGAAGCACGTCGTCATCCATCGCGGGCAGGTCGTCGTGGACCAGGGTACAGGCGTGCATCATCTCGATGGCGGCGCCGACGTCGTCGAGCATGTGCGCCGGCGTGCCCGCCAGTGCGCCGGCAGCCAGACAGAGCAAGGCGCGGGTGCGCTTCCCGCCATGCAAGGTGGCGTAGCGCATGGCCGCCATCAGCTCTGTCTTACCGTCGTCTTTGGCGCAGAGCAGACGCCCCAGAGCCTGTTCGACCCGCTTTGCGCCGTCCTGCATCCAGATCTCGGGGAGCAGCCCGCCAGATGCGCCGCGCGCCTGCGCGCCCAATCCGCCGGCGGAAACGCCGATTCGGTCGCGTGGAGTGGAACCGGTCTGCATGTTGTTGATGTCCTTGTAGCTGAGACGGCCACGGCGAGCGCAAGCCGTCACGGTGTTGCCGGCGTCACACCAATGCGTGCGCTGAGTGCAGCAATGCCGCGCCCCGCCGGCGCCGCTGCCTTGCCACACAGGGCGTGCCCAGCTCATGAGAAGCCTATGCGGATTGCCATGGACGGATGTGCGGTCGGGTAGTAGCGCCGGCCTTTTTCGACATCGCTGAGCAACTGCGGCCGCACCCCGGCCTTGTGCATGGTCAGCGCCAAGGCGATGCAGAACTGCACCATTTCCAGCCATACCAGATGGTAGCCGATGCAGACGTGTGGTCCGGTACCGAACTGCAGCATGTCAACCGGCCGGATCGGCTCCGTGCGTTGCAGCCACCGCGCCAGGCGGAACTGATCAGGCGCGTCGTGCAGCAGCGCCGAGGTCGAGAAATGCAGCAGCGGGATGCATAGATGGGTGCCCGCGGGAATGCGTCGTTGGCCGAGTTGCAATTCCTGCAGCGCGCGACGCGGCAGGAGCGTGGTCGCCGGATGCAGGCGCAGTGTCTCGCGGAACAGCGCCTCGGCGACCGGACACTGCGCCAGGTCCGCGTGCCGGGTCGGCACCGCGCCCACGCGTTGCGCCTCCTCGACGAGGGCGTCCCACAGCACAGGCTGCCGCGCCAGCTCGATCACAATCCAGGCCATCGTCGAGGCAGTGGTGTCGTGACCGGCAAGCAGTAGCAAGCGGATATTTGCGACCAGGACGTCATCGGAGAGCGGACCGTCGCTGCGGTCGAAGGCGCTCACCATGTCTTTGATCAGCCCGGTGCGCGCGGCATGCGCGCGCGCGTCGCGGACGAACCGGCGCAACTGCGCGTCGATCCAGTCGCGGGCGGCGCGGCCGCGCCGCAATGGCAGTCCGGGCAGGTCGACCGGTGGCGCGACGATCAACTGCAGCAATTGCCGGTACTTGCGATGCCATCCCGGCAGGTCCTGCGCGGGGATTCCCATGAGGCTGAAGATGAGCTTCAGCATCAGGTCGCCGGTTTCGCGCAGGATGGTTACCTCGCCGCGGGCGCGCCACGCCTGCACCCGCGCCTGGATGACGGGCGCGAACAGGTCGCCGATCCCGGCCTGGGTCAGCCCCTTGGGCAAGAACGCTGCCTTGATGGCATCGCGCGCCTGCCGGTGCGCGCCGCCGTCCAGGGCAACCAACGTTCCGCCAAGCAATTCGGGCGCGATCTCTTCGATCAGCGCCGAGGACACGTCCTTGTGCCTGAGCAGTGCGAATGCATCCGGATCCACGCAGGTCATCAGATGTCCGGCAGGGCCGAAATCCAGCCAGAAGTGGCTGCCCAGCGTGCGTTGCGCGCGCCGCAGCAGGCGCGGCAGGTCGCAGACAATGGCGGGAAGATGCCCGACCAGGGGGAAAGCGCCAGGCATGACCGGGATGTCGCATCGCAGCCGGTGCCGACGGTTGAGTGGGTTGAGCAGCATGTCCATCAGCAGCGCGCCGCCGCCGCCGATTCGGTGTCGCCGGCAGGGCGCGCGGCGCAGCTGTTGCCACCCTCGGCGTATGTCGGCACATGCGCCAGCATGCCGCCGTCGATGCACACGACCTGGCCAGTGATGAACGCAGCATCGTCGGAGAGCAGGAACGCCACGAGCGCGGCCACGTCCTCGGGGAGGCCGACGCGCTGCAGGAGCTGGTGCCGGCGCAGATGCCGTTGCATGCATTCGTCCAGCTTGGCGAGGAGACGCTCGGTCATGATAAGACCCGGCGCAACCGCGTTGCAGCGTATCTGAGAGTGACCGTACTGGGTGGCGAGCGAAGCCGAGAGCATGTTCATCGCCGCCTTCGACGCGGCGTAGGACGTCTGCGCCGTGTCACCGCTCAGCCCCTGGCATGAGGACATGTTGACGATCGCGCCACCGCCGCGGGCGATCATCCGTGGGATGGCCTGCCGGCAGCAGAGCAGCGTGCCGCGCAGATTGGTCGCCATGGTCTGGTCCCAGACTGCCAGGTCCAGGTCGAGGATCGCGCGGTCGCGCGGGGTCAGATGCATGGCGCTCGCATTGTTCACCAGCAGGTCGACCCCCCCGAAGTGCCGCTCCGCCGTCTCGAACAGCGCTGCCACCGCCTGATCATCGGCGATATCCATGGCTATGGGCAGCGCGTGGCCCGCTTCGGCCGCGATCTGCGCGGTGCAGGCGATGGTAGCCGAGCCATCAATGTCGGCCACCACCACTCTGCCGCCCCCGCGCGCGATGGCGAGAGCGCATGCCTTGCCGATGCCGGCGCCGGCGCCGGTCACCACGGCCACCTTGCCTTCAAACCTTCCCATCGTGTCTCCTGAATTGCATTGGTCTTTCGCGGCATGCCCCTCGGCCTGCGTCGGAGAAGGCGCCGGGTCGGCGCTGGCGCGCTCGTCATGGCCAGCGTCGTTTTCGATGATCCGAATGGCGGCGACCGGGCACTGGTTGGCCGCAAGCCGCACGGCGGCGTGCAGCGCCTGCGGGACCGTCGCCACGCACACTTCGGCCACGCCGTCCGGTTCGCGCTGGCGAAAGGTGCCAGGCAGCGTCAGCACGCACTGCCCGGTCGTTCCGCACAGATCCTGATCGACTACGACGCGCATCTCAGCCCTCCTGCCCATGCAGCCGTACCGGCAGCGCGCGGAATGTTCTAAGGAACGCGGAGGGCTCCCGGGTCGGCTGCTCGGCCAATGCCAGCGTGGGGAAGCGCGCCTGGATCCGCGGCAGGCTCTCGGCCAACTGCACCCGGGCCAGTTGCGCACCAAGGCAGAAGTGGATCCCATGGCCGAAGGTCAGCATGATCTTCCCGTCGATCGACATGCCAGGACTGGTGCCGTAGAACCGCACGGGATCGAAGCGATCGGGATCGGCGAAGGCGTCCGGGTCGCGATTGCCGGCCGCGATCAGCACGCGCACGTCCGCGTTCTTCGGGATCACCACGCCGCCCAGTTCGATGTCGCGCTGGGCGATACGCGGAATGGAGCTGAACATGGCGGGCGCGTCGTAGCGCAGGGCTTCTTCGACGAATGCCTTCACCCCTCCGGCATCTCCCTGCAGCCAGTGCCGCTGTTCGGGATACGCCAGCATCGCCAGGACCGCATGGCCGATGGCCGCGGCAGTGGTGGCGAAGCCGCCCAGCAGCATGCCCCAGAGCATGCTGATCAATTCCGCATCCGACAGCATCTCGGCATCGTCGTCGTGTGCGCCGACCAGCATTGACACGATGTCGTGGCGGGAATCGATACGCTTGCGCTGTATGAGGTCGCCGAAGTAGGCCTGCACCCTGGCGCTGGCCGCGTCCGCCGCGGCGAGCTGGGGATCGCTGGCGTGCGGGCTCAGGCCTTCCAGAATGGCGCTGATGCCGGTGACGAGCGCGAGAATGTCGTCCGGGGGCATGCCGAACAGTTCGCCGAAAACCAGCATGGGCAAGGCCAGCGCGAATTCCCGATGCAGGTCCACCGCCTCCCCGCGCTCCAGCGCGGGCGCCATGCCGTCCAGGCGCGCTGCGACGATGCGAGCGATGGTCGGCCTCAGCTTGTCGATCTGGCCCATGGTGAAATCGCGCGAGATCAGCCGGCGCAGACGCGTATGCGTTGGTGGTTCCTTCATCGCTAAAGTGGACGCCAGCAAACTTAGCGACAGGCTGGTCGCCGCCCGCGGGAAATAGCGCGCCAGTTCGCCTGGCGCCGGCCCCCGAAAAGCATCGCCCGTGGCCTTGAGCGCCCAGTAGATGTCGGCGTGGCGGCTCAACAGAAAGAGGCCCGACGCCGCGCGATGTACCGGATCGTGCTCGCGCAACCACCGCATGAATTGGTACGGGTCCTGAATGCACGCTGGCGACGCCAGTTCGGCGAAGGCGTCCCGGCATGATGCCATGGTGTCTTGCACGTCCATCTTGGTCACCTGTTGGCTGGCTGATCTGATCGGCGCGGCAGGCGCGCCGGCAATTCGAGAACATCGGGATACCTGGTGGCGTCCGCGTATCACCAGAGCACCGGGAACTCCTCGAACCCGCCAGTGATGATCTCCTTGCGCAACTTCAGTTCTTCGGGCGCCACGGCCAGGCGCAGCGCGGGAAAGCGCTGGAAGATCGAACCGAACACCGCCTTGAGTTCCAGCCTGGCCAGCGCCAAGCCGACGCAGTTGTGGGGCCCGTAGGAGAACGCCAGGTGCGGGTTTTCGTCACGTCCGATGTCGAAGATTTCCGGGTCGTCGAAATGGCGCGGATCGAATGACGTCGCCGGCAGGCCGACCAGCACCTTGCTCTCCGCGGGAACATGCACGCCCGCGATGGTCACGTCGGTCCTCGGATAGCGCATGATGCCGTCCCAGCCGGCGCCCGGCGGGTACATGCGCAGGATTTCCTCCACCGCCTTGTCCACCAGGGATGGATCGCCGATCAGGCGTTCGCGCTGTTGCGGATGGCGGAACATGGCCAGCAGGCCGAATTCGATCTGCGCCACGGTGCTCTCGTGCCCCGCCACCAGCATGCCAGCCGCCAGGCCGATCGCCTCTTCCTCGGTCGCCTTGCCCTGGTCGACCGCCGCGAGCAGATCCGTCAGCACGTTGTCGCCCGGATCCTGGCGCTTGTCCCGCATCTTGCCTCGAATGTAGGCGCGGAGTTCTTCCCAGGCCAAGCGCGACGCGCTTCGCGGGCCGCTTTCATGCTGGTGCGTCATCACCTCGTCGGACAGCCCGGCGAAAAAGGCGTGATCCTCGTAGAGCACGCCCATCAGCGCGCCAATGACCATGGCGGGAAGCGGAAAGGAGAGGTGGCGCCGCAGATCGGCGGGCTGGGGCTGGGCCGCCAGCGTCTCGAACAACTGCGCGGCGATCGCCTCGACCTGCTGCGCGAGCAGCTTCACCCTGCCGTTGCTGAAGGCCGGCGCCACGATCGTGCGTAACCGCGTATGCTCGTCCCCCTCGTGCGAGACCAGCCATCCTGGCGAACCGAGAATCACCGAATCCGGGGTGAATGCCGCCGGCGGCATTCCCGCGGGCCGGAACGCCGCGTCGGACAACACCGCCTTGGCCTCGTCATAGCCTGTCACCCACCAGCCTTCGTGCCCGGACGGGAAGCGCACGCGGTGGATCGGACCGTTGGCCCGTAGCGCCAACATCTCAGGCGAGGGCTCAATGTGATCGACGCGCCACATCGGCAGCGTCGGCAAAGCTTGTTCGGACATGCTGGCACTTCACTCTATAGCGATGGAAGGGCGGAAGGTGACCGGCGGGCGCTGCGGTAGAGAAGACCTAAGACGGCATGTAGACGACGTCGTCGGAAGGCAGACCGATTATCAGGATCGGCTAACGCTTAACTGTCTAGGCAAACGCGCGGCGAGATGCAGAACGTTATCCTGTACCTTCGAGGTCAGGATAAAGTCGGTGTGGTGGGCCTTTGACTCGCCGCCGGCCAAGATTTCCTGCGCAAGGGTCGACAAGGGCGGCGAGCTGTTGGGTAAGGCGGTTTCGCCGAGGGCCCCTGTCCATAGACGCTATCCGACGCGGATTTGACATTTTGCTTTTCTTTCTTCGTTCCATTCGTGTCATCCACGAAATGAAAGTCGGTCGGCGGCTCCCGGCCGCAACGAAGGTGCTTCAAATCTCGTGCCAATTTGGCAGCAGCAGAAAAAAATCGTGGCAGCTTCTCAGCGGCTTAGCCTGAGGCCAGAGAAGAGCTAGGCGAAATAAGCCGGTGTCGCGGGCAACAAAGGCGACGGTACAGTGTCGGACAGAACGCCTCGGGCGACCTTTAGGTCGGGCTTGCGACATTCTGGTCCAGTTTCGAACATAAGAGGGCGGCAAACAGACACGATTGGGGAATTCGATCCTCAGGGGCCAAGGCGCTTGCCCAAGAGCGCGCGCTCATGGTTGCCGCGACAGGCGCATGTTCGCGATAGGCGTGCCTGCGCACCCAAGAACGCTAGCGGCACGCGCTACGCAATGACTGGAGTGCCCGCCAGCCTCAGGTAGTGCATCGGCTCGGCTTCCGGTGTTCGTCTTTGCCCAGCCGGGGCTGAAGCGCCGAATGTCCGCACCATACAGCATCGTTGTTGCCTGTGTGACGAGGCGGCATAGCGCGCGCCCGATCTTCTAAGACACGGCCTCCGAGAAGAAGGGGCGGTCCAACAGCATCTCTATTTGAAATGGCACGCCGCTTGCTGCTCTTGGTTAGAGCACCATGAAATCACGATGAAAGCGACTTGTGCCATGCCCGATACGCGAAGCTCCAAACCGTGGCCTGAAGAGACGGTGCCCGTTCCCGCTGAACATCGGGACATCGTCTTCTCCGGAAGTCCCTCCTCGGTGGCCGCTTTGCGCATGGCTGGTCCGATGCCGGCACGCCAACACGGGCCGCTCGCGCAAATGCCGTTTACCGGTTCTGTTCAGCATGGGAGTGCCCAAGAGCCCCGTCAAACGGTCACCCAAGCCAAGGCCGGCGGGTCGCTGCCACATATCGACAACACGCTGAACCAGTCCAGTGACGCGGGTCTGTTGCGTGAAGTGACATTTCAGGCCCCCACATGCTTGAGATATTGGCTACTTCCGGCCGCTATCCCTTTTCCAAACGCACGATCGCGAGTGACCGATCCCGCTTCCGGCGCCACAGCCGTGGAAAGCAAGCGGCTCGACGGTCTCCAGCTCGCTCAGATCGATTGCGTTCGGGTGGCCAAGACCAGCCGCCAAGACGTTCCCATACGTCGGGATGGAAAAGGACGTTGCGAGCCGCCGAGGCCCTCATTCCGTGCCCGAGCATACTAAGCTTTGCTCGGAATTGCGCCAGCCTCTGCCAGAATTCAACGGCAGTTTTCTTCTTTAGGAGCAACTTGATGACAGTTCAAAAGAAAGTTCCCTTCGTCACCTTTCTCACGCGTGTTCACGATAAGTCAGTCCAGGGGCCAAATCCATATCGCTGGCAAGAAAAGACATCTGACGATTACTTTGCCGGCAAGCGGGTCATCCTGTTCTCGCTGCCTGGCGCCTTCACGCCGACCTGCTCGACCTACCAATTGCCCAAGTTCGAAGACCTCTATGATGAGTTTGAGAAGGAGGGAATTGACGCGATTTACTGCCTCTCAGTCAACGACGCCTTCGTCATGAATGCGTGGGGGAAGTCCTTGGGCCTGAAGCAGGTCGAGCTCATTCCCGATGGCTCAGGCGAGTTCACACGCAAAATGGGCATGCTGGTCGCCAAGGATAATCTCGGCTTCGGGATGCGCTCCTGGCGCTACGCCGCCCTGATCAACAATGGCGTGGTGGAGCACTGGTTCGAGGAGGAAGGTTTCTCCGACAACTGCGAGGCCGACCCGTATGGCGTCTCGTCCCCGCAAAACGTTCTCGAAACGCTGAAAGCCGCCGCTTGACCTAGAAAACGTCTCACTGGTGCCATTGCCGGTCCCAAGAGGCTCCTCGACAGGATTATCGCGCTCACCATGCAATCCTCAGCAAGCCTGCTTCAGCGCCAGAAGCAATCCATGGTGGCATCGCCTCAACTCATTGAGTCGATTCGCTTGCTGCAACTGGCGCATACTGAACTGCATCAGTTCGTGGAGCGGGAAATTGAGAAGAACCCGCTCTTGGAATCTGCATCAAGCGATGGCGGGCCTTTTGACGACGTTTCGATTTCGGGAGCGGATCAGCCTGTCGGCCCTGGCGCAAACGCCGTTGAAGGACCGACCGGGGCAAGTTCGCCTGAACGGCTCGGGCAATGGAAATCACTTCGCAACACGACCAACAACCCGCCCGGCAATGGCCCTTCCCTCGACGAGTTTGCCACCCTCGCCGAAACATTGCACGACCATGTCGCTCGTCAGATCGCCCTCACTGCGTTCAGACCACAGGAGCGGCTGATCGCTGGCCAGCTTGCCGCCGATCTGGAAGACACTGGCTATCTTCGGGCAAACCTTTTGGAGCTGGCCGAGAGCCTGAATGTCCATGAGGCTGTTGTGGAACGGGTTCTCGGAACCTTGCAGCAATTTGATCCACCGGGAGTTTTTGCGCGAAGTCTCAGAGAATGCCTCGAGATCCAGTTGCGCCAGCGAAACCGGCTCGACCCGGCAATGGCAGCTTTGGTTGCCAATCTTGAAATGCTTGCGCGACGCGATTTTGAGGCGCTGAAGCAGCATTGCGGCGTCGATGAAGAAGACCTTCTCGACATGATGCATGAAATTCGGGCCCTCGATCCCAAGCCTGGGAACAGATTCCAATCCGGTGCGTCTGAATCAATCATACCCGACGTCTGGGTCACGCCCTCGCCGCAAGGCGGGTGGCAGATCGAACTTGATCCCGCCACGCTGCCAAAGCTGCTGATCAACCAAACCTACTATGCCGAAGTCACGCGTCAAACTGCCCAAAATTCGAAAGATCAAGCATTTCTCGACGAATGCTTGCAAAACGCGAACTGGCTAATCCGCAGCCTCGATCAGCGCGCCAAGACGATTGTTAAGGTTGCGGCTGAAATCGTGCGTCAGCAGGATGCCTTTTTGGAACATGGCGTCGCCCACCTGCGGCCTCTCAATCTCAGAACCGTCGCTGACGCGATCGGCGTGCACGAGTCGACGGTAAGCCGGGTGACCTCGAACAAGTACATGCTTACCCCGCGCGGAGTCTTTGAACTGAAGTATTTTTTCACCGTCGCGATCGCGTCCTGCCAAGGCGGCGATGCGCACTCCGCCGAAGCTGTCCGGCATCGGATCAAAGCGATCATTGCCGCAGAATCTCCCGGCGACGTGCTTTCCGATGAGGACATCGCTGTCCGGCTGAAGGAAACCGGCATCGATGTTGCGCGCCGCACCGTCACAAAATATCGCGAAGCAATGAACATCCCCTCCTCCGTGCAACGCCGCCGGGAAATGCGCTTGTGTTTTTGAATTTGGGTCAGGGCAACCAACATCACGTTGCATTGCATCAAAGTGGAGACTTCGTTCATGACCCAATCCGCGGCATGCGTCATGGACGCTGTTCTGCACGACCCAGAAAAACCCGTCCCACCGTCTGGTCCCGCATGGGGTGCGGTGATTTCGCTTTCCTTGGGCACCTTCGGGCTGGTCACGGCAGAGTTTCTGCCTGTCAGCCTGCTCACGCCCCTCGCGCATGATCTCGGCACAACCGAGGGAGCGGCTGGACAGGCGATGACGGCGACCGCTATCGTCGGGGCGATCTCGGCGCCCACGGTGGCCATCATCACAAAGCGCCTGGACCGCAGGACCGTCATGTGGACCATGACGCTGCTGCTGATCCTGTCGGACCTTCTGGCGGCCGGCGCGTGGTCGCTGGCGGTTCTCCTGACTGCACGCGTCGTGCTCGGCATAGCGCTCGGAGGCTTCTGGTCGATGTCGGCAGCACTGGCGATGCGGCTCGTTCCAAGCCACCTCCTGGCGCGCGCTATGTCGATCATCCTCACCGGCGTTTCGGTGGCTACCGTTTGCGCAGCTCCAATCGGCGCTTATGTCGGCGATATCTGGGGATGGCGAAGCGCCTTCATACTCGCCGCAGTCGGCGGCGCGGCTACACTGCTGGTGCAACTCATAACCATTCCGAGACTGCCTCCGATTGGAGTGGCTAGCTTCCGCAGCATGCTGGATGTGGCCAAGATTCCGATGGTCAAAATTGCGCTTTTGGTCGTCCTGCTGGTCGCTTCCGGCCACTTCGCCGGAATCACCTATATCCGCGCCTTCCTCGAGAAGATTCCCGCGCTGGATGTCGAGACGATCTCGCTTGTGTTGCTGGCTTTTGGCATCGGCGGATTCTTCGGCAATTTGGCCGGCGGGCTTCTGGCCGAGTACAGTCTCAAGGCAGTCGCGGCCCTTGCACCGCTGCTCATAGCGATAGCCGCTGTTTCGCTGCTGACGGCGGGAGCATCGGCCTTGGCCTCGGCGATTGCTGTTGCCGCGTGGGGGTTTGCCTTCGGCGCGGTGCCAGTGGGATTGCAGACGTGGATGGTACGGAGGGTCGTTCCCGAGCAGGCCCAAAGCGCCGGTGTGCTGCTGGTCACAGTATTCCAAGTGGCAATCGCTGCCGGCGCGATCTTCGGCGGACTATTGGTGGACAATGCCGGGGTTACCAGTGCCATTGCCTACAGTGCTGTTGCCACGTTCGTCGCTGCCCTCATAGTATTCCTGCTCGGCCCGAAGCGCGAAACCTAGACCGCCTGACAGAAAAGGCCTCAGCAGCGCAGCGGGACGAGAGATGCGATGCACGGCGCGGCGCGGTTCTCCGCACGATTACGCATGGACCAGCGCAGCGCCTCGCCGGCTTCACCTCCGGGCCATGGCGACCTTCGCCGCCAGACAAGCGAACCTCGCCGGCACCGGTTTCCATTTGGCGACGGTGAGCGCTGCCGGCGCGATGGAACCCTTTGCTGGCGGTCATATCCTTCACGACAAGCCGGCATTCTGGGCAAGCGACAGCTACGCGCCGGCCACGCCCGTCAGAACGCCGGTGACGATGCCGCTCGATAGCGCAGACAGGTCGCGAATTGCCAGTCGTGTCAACGGCGGCCGGATTATCGTCGACCGCGCGTACCTTGTTTCGGCCGCAGACTATCGTTCGGCAGCTTGATGATGTTGACCACATAGCCTAGGAGCTATATATGACTTGGGAAGTCGTTTTTGGCGATGAGTTCGATGGGGAGTTCGAGGCGTTGCCCCAGACAGTCCAAGATGAGCTATTGGCCTCGGCTAAGCTGCTCGGTGTGTTCGGGCCCCAGCTGGGGCGACCCCATGCGGATACCTTGAATGACTCGTCGTTTGCGAACATGAAAGAACTTCGCTTCGGCGCTGATGATGGTGTCTGGCGGGTTGCGTTCGCATTCGACCGGAAGCGGAAGGCGATCCTGCTCGTCGCCGGCGATAAGTCGGGCCTAAGTGAGAAGCGCTTCTATAAAAGTCTGATCGCCAAGGCGGACAAGCGCTATCAAGGGCATCTCGACCGTTTGGCGGCGGCGAAGAAGGAGAAGAAGTGATGGGACGCAAGCTTGACGACCTAATCGCTGCGCTCCCCGAGGATCGTCGGGAGCGAGTCGACGCGCGTTTCGAAGAGTTAAGGGGAGAAGTCGAGAGTCTCGGCGAGTTGCGGCGTGCCGCTGGAAAGGCCCAGGCCGAAATCGCTTCGGTCCTCAAGATCAAGCAGCCTTCGGTCTCGAAGATCGAGAAACAAGCCGACATGTACTTATCTACTCTTAAAAGCTACGTCGAGGCGATCGGGGGGCAACTCGAACTCGTCGTTCGCCTTCCCTCGCGCGCGCCCTTCCGTATAGAGCGGCTCGGCGACGTCGTGGCTCCCAAAGCCGTCTCCGTGCGTAGCGTTAAAAGAGCGGCAGGTGGACGTAATCGCACAAAGGCCGCACGCGCCGGCTGACCTCACTCTGTTTCGGCTAAAGACTACCGATGGGGCGAGATGGTCTCGTCGATGCAGGGAGTAAGTATGAGCAACGTCCTAGTTAAGCCAAAGACCGATCTGCCCGCCGTCACACTGCCCGACGTGACCCCTCTCTCCTCGCCCATGCTAGCCCAACTTACCGCCGCGTTGGGAGTCCCCCGCAATGTGCTCGCCGAGGACGACCAGATCGCCCATGCTTGGTCCCAGCTCCCACGCCTGATCAAGAAGATCCCTCCGCACCTGCGCGATGAGCGGATCGTCAAAATGTGTGTCGCCGTCGCCAGCGGACTGTTCGACGCAGCCATCAACTATGTTTGGAACGCGGCCGTGGTGGAACTGCGTGACAAGGTGCGACGGTTCGGCATCAACGTCGTCCCTCAGATCCTCGACGACAAGTCCTTCGACGAGGACACGCTCCTCGACCTCAAGGACGCCGAGCTGCTCGACCTCTGCCGTAAGCTCAACCTGATCGGTGACGACGACTTCTTCTTCCTCGATCAGTGCAGGGCCACACGCAACAGCTTCTCTATCGCACACCCAGCTGCGGGGACGGTCGACGAAGACGAGTTCCTGAGCTTCCTAAGCCGCTGTCAGAAGCATGCGCTCTCGAGCGCCCACAACCCTAAGGGGGTGGACACAAAGTCCCTGCTCGCCGCGCTGAAAGCAACGAAGTTCAAGAAGGATCAACGACAAGAATGGGAACGCCGTATCCAAGAAACATTCGAGGCCCAGCGCGAGCTGATCTTCGTCATGTTACACGGCATCTACTGTGACCCAGCGTCGGGAGAGGAAGCCCGCCTGAACGCCATCGCAATCTGCGAATCGTTCAGTAACGACCTTAGCCCCCGGACCAGGTCGGCGCTGGTGGATCGACACCAGGACTATAAGGCAAAAGGCGACGAAGCCCGTCAGAAGGCTTCGCTGCAGTTCTTCGAGACACTGGGCCAATTGTCGCTGCTGAGCGAAGCCGAGGTCCACAGTATCTTCACATCAGCGAGTAGGAAGCTCTTAAGTGTGCACAATGGCTGGGATAACTTCCACAACGAGCCGCCCTTCGCCGATCGGCTCCTCAAGCTGTCGCGGAAAAACCGCGTTCCGGAAACAGCGCAGGCCACTTTTGTGGAGGGAGTCGTGACGGCAGCGACTGGCAACTCATACGGCGTCTCGAACGCGGCGTCGCCATCCTACAATGAGATGGTCAAGTCGTTCTCGCCAAACGAGGTCAAGCTGATGCTGGATCTACCGAAGGCCTCAACCCTCGTCGCAAGTCGCATCAACTCGAACAGCGGCTGCGAGAAGCGGTTCCGCTCGCTCGTCGCTCTCGTTGATGCCAAGACGGTTCCCACGGCCTCGAAGAGCCTTTACGCAAAATGGGTTCCTAAGCCTTGATTCGCTGCGTTCCCGCTGACCCTGTTTCGTAGGAACCGCAGTGCCGAGACCGAGCCATTGATCGTCTGCCGCGCGACAATCAAGTTGAGAGCGGCTTTTCGCGGTAGGGACGCTCATTACTGAGCGCCCCCCCGCACAGATCCACGCGGGCGGCTTTCCCGCACGTGGCTCCTACCTCGAGTGTTTGACGGCGAAGCGGACACTCGGCCATGGATGAAGGTTGCAAGGCTTGGGAAGGTAGTCGTTGGCTAACTGCGCGATCCGTTCCCACGTAGCGCCGTCCTTCTGGCTGCGTCGCTGAAGCGTACGCCTCCAAAGGTCGATCACCCGATACCTGAACGCCGTGAGCGCCCGGATATTCGTTGGAACCGCGAAATATGCGAAGTGGCCTGTCACGATCTGCCTTAGCCACTTCCCCTGCTTGGGGATCGGCCAGTGCGTTCGCCGTCGCAGCTCGACCTTAATGTCCTGAAGCTTCGCCCGCATGCGGTCGCCGCGGGTCTTCCTTTGAAGCTGGAAGCGCCCTCGACGCGATTTTCCGCAGATGAACGTGAATCCCAGAAAGGCAAAGGTCTCCGGTTTGCCGAGCCCGCACTTCTTTCGACTGGCCGCCGCCAGGCGACCAAACTCAATCAGGCGAGTCTTGTCCGGATGAAGCGACAGCAGGAACTCCTCAAGCCTCGCGCGCATCGCTTCGAGAAAGCGACGAGCGTCGCTCTCATGCTCGAAGCCAACGACCACATCATCGGCATAGCGCACGATGATCATGTCGCCGGTAGCCTCGCGCTGTCGCCAGCGCTGGGCCCACAGGCCAGAACGTAATGCAGGTAGATATTGGCCAAAAGCGGCGAAATCACCGAGCTTGACCGGTTCCCCTGTCATCCACAGTCACGACCCCGTCTTTGAGGATGCCCGCCTTGAGCCATTTCTGGATCTGGCGGATGATGCGCGTCGACGATCCAGTTCACCTTCCGTCGGTCGATCGCGACGTACAAGGCATCCAATGCATCGTGCGGCCCTCTTGGGTCGGAACCCGTAGGAGAAACCACAGAAGTCGCCTTCGTAGATGGCATTGAGCACCATGACCGTTGCACCCTGAACGATCTTATCTTCCAGGGTGGCAATCGCCAACGGCCGCTGCTTGTCGCCGATCCAATGCTCCAGGAAGCGAACCAGCCATTCCCGGCTAACAACGACTCGCCGGACTTGCGGTGCGCCCTTGCGGATCACCGCCGCGAGCAGTTGCGGGTCGGACGCGCACTTGCCCCGTCAAATCCTCTGGCCGTCCTGCCGGATCGATATTGCCCTCTCTGTCGATATTGCCCTCTCTTTCGTGGACACGTCGAGACCGATATACTGTTCCATGGCTGTCCTCCATTCGATGCCAGGGCCCGGTGTCAATCGTGAGCCCGTTCTTCATCCTATCGGGGGGCAGCCAGCCGGCTAGAGGTTCGAACATTGCCGCCACGTCTCAGGTGGCCACCGCTGCCGCGATTACGTCATGTTCGTGCATGAAGCGCATTGCAGCCCGGCGGCTGTTAGGCCGCAAGCGGCACGTCCGGTTCGGGCCAAGGGCGGATGAAAAGCTGACGTTCGTTTGTTTGGCCGACGAGAAACCTGAGCGACCTAACACGCAACATAGGCCATTGCTAATCTTTCGATCGGCTCTCGACGCGAAGGCTGCGGCGGCGCCTAACGTGGCGACTTCAACACACCTGACGAGAGGCAAGGTACACCAAAAGGCTTCATCTCCCGTTTGATGTTCACCGTTTCAGCGGGGCTTGCGTGAGGTGTAATCATCACTTGGTCGATGAACGTCTTCGCCTTGATGTCGATATAGACCCCCTCTCTCAATGCCTGCTTGTCCAGCCAAAGGAGTCTCACCTCGTCTTCGAACTTGAAGGCACGCCGCTTGTGCAACAGCATGGTCGCGGCCATCCGGGTAACTTCTTTCTTCGATCCTTCTGCGACCGACTGCGCCAGACGAACAAGCGTTCTCTCGCCACGATATTGAACGCGGCCTAAAAAAGCGGAGCCGGCACCGTTCTTGAGGAGGCCTTTTGCCGCGTTCACCATAGCGTCCACCCGACAGCGGATTCGGACTACAGGAGTTTCCTTGTCGGGACCAAAGCCGGCCATTCGCCAACGCGGTTCGTCATGTGCACCTGTGGTCCAACACGAGCCGTACGGTTGGAACCCCGACAACGGACCGGGGCGATTGAACAGACCATCGCACCACCACCGCTCGTAGGGGTCCTGCCAACTTCGGACGGGCGAGAGCCGCAATTTGTTAGTTTCGAAAATCACCTTGGCGTAACGCCATTCAAGCATGTGATAGAGGAATGGCTTCGTGAGTGCGGGGTCCTTCATCACTTTCCGGCCGTCTGCGCCGCGCTCGACGAGTGACCAAGAGATGGGATGCTTCTGGTCGATGATCATGACAGATTCCCAAGAGCCGGGTCGGCACTCTAGTCAGCTATGAACTCTCTGTCATTTGGCATCACGCGTCTAAATTCAGGCCATTCAGACCTAGCGGCGTGCGCGCGGCAGTCGGTATGGTCTTGCGTGATTCCGGCCAGTCGACTAGAATAGCCCTATGATTAATCTAGCAACCCGTGCGTTTGAGTTTATCACGGCGCCACTTGGAATGGCAGCAGCAAGCTTTCCTGCGCTCTTGGTTTTTAAAAATACCTAAAAAATCGATATCTGTTATTTTAGTAGAATCGAAAGCGCCCTCGCCAGATCATAAATCTTGAAGGACATTGGCACAAAGGACTGGAAAGACCTTTGCGAGACTTCTGGCGCAAGCCAAGATGAATGGCCGACAGTCAAATCTCAGCCCCAGAGTTTACCCGGACGGTAGCGGCGGGGCAACCGGTGCGAACCGGCACGCGAGATCTGGAGCCCTATACGCGCGTAGCAGCTCTTGAGAAGCTGGTCGTTTCTCGAGCAATGGAGAAAGTCAATTCTCGATCATGAGGATGCGACACGGCGCAAGGTTGGCACGCCGCCTCAAATCGCTAGTATGGCCACGGGATTCGGTGTCCGAGCAGGACCCGGGGAGGCAGCCACATTTCGTAACGTGACCGCCGGTCCGTCGCGAGCCGTCAGCTCGGGATAACGCTCGGATATTGCATGCCCGCCGCCCAAACAAAGTGTAATACCGCCCGATGCTCACAACAGGACCTGCCACGTACCGTCTGTCATTCTCGATTGGATCGTTGTTCCTCGACGAATCCATTCTGCTGGCCCGGTCGTATCAGGAGCGGTCCGACTGGCCGCACGTTGCCGAGCAGGCACTGCAGTCGCTCTCCTTCCGGACTCAAAGTTCGGCCCGGCGCACCGTCCGGGAGATCATTGCTCGGCTCCGGTCGTTGCATATGGATGAGCTGGAGTTCTTCACACGCAGCAGCAGGCACGAGCAGGGTCATCTTCTCTGGTTGGCGATCTGCCGCACCTACGGTTTTGTTGCTGATTTCGCGTCGGAAATTCTCCAGGAGCGATATGCCAGGTTCCAAGAGGATTTGGGATATGACCATTTCGATTCCTTCTTCGATGCGAAGGCGGAATGGCATCCCGAACTGGCGGAATTGAAACCTTCCACCCGCGCCAAGCTCCGTCAGGTCCTGTTTCGGATAGTGCGCGAGGCTGATCTCGTCTCGCCGTCCGGAAAGATCATGAGGACCCTGCTCTCCCCCGCCCTGCAGGAGTTGATTGTCGCGCACGATCCCAAGGAGTTGCGTTTCTTCCCAGGCGCATCTGGGTTCTCCGCATGATGTCGCGCGAACTGGCATCTCCGAAGCGCCGTTTCGAACACCTCGTGAAGGTGATGTCGAGCGAGCGATTTCTTGCACGCCAAGGGTTGGGGAACGAAGTTCCATTCTTCATCTGCCCCTACCCTCCAGAGGAAGCGGTATCCATGGAGCAGCAGCGTGGGCAGCTGATCAATCAGCTGGCCAACCACGGTGTGGCCGTCTTGGAGGTTAATCTTTACGACCTGGCCATCGATCTGCTGAGGCAGCGAGGAATTTGGGATCAGATTCTGGAGATGGAACCGTCGACTGCGAAGGCCGAGCTGAAGGAATTACTACAGGGAGTCCTCGATCCGGAGGCGCATCTTGTACCGGAAATCGGCCGCAGGCTCGAATCTCAGGAATATGCGGTCCTCTTTCTGTCAGGCGTGGGCGAGGTCTTTCCTTACATCAGGTCCCACAACGTTCTGAACAATCTCCAGAGCACGGCCAAGGAAAAGCCCACGGTCATGTTCTTTCCTGGTCGATACACACAGAGCCTGGAAACCGGGGCGTCTCTCGACCTCTTCGGGCTGCTGCACGACGACAAGTACTACAGGGCCTTCAATATCTTCCATTACGAGGTGTGACGGGGATGCCGATTCATCTGAAGGAAATCTTCGAGAAGCCTGTCGACCGCGCGATTGAGGGTGTCATCAAGGCCGATGACGAGGCGAGTCTCCGCCAGGAACTGGAGGAGTATGTCATCACGAACGAAGTCGAGAAGCGCCTGGAGCATTTTCTCGATGCCTACAACAACTACGAAACGGCGAACGGCGTCTGGATTTCCGGCTTCTTCGGTTCCGGCAAGTCGCACCTGCTGAAGATGCTCGCCCTGGTTCTTGAGAACAGGGTGATCGACGGGACTCCCGCACTGGACATCTTCCTGCAGAAATCCGTCGAGAACGAAATCCTCAGCGCAGACCTGAAGCGCGCCGTCGCGATTCCTTCGAAGAGCATTCTCTTCAACATCGACCAGAAGGCGGACGTCATCACCAAGACCCAAATCGATGCCCTGCTGGCGGTGTTCCAGAAGGTCTTCGACGAGATGTGCGGCTATTATGGCAAGCAGGGTCATGTTGCCCAGTTTGAGCGCGATCTCGACAGCCGAGAGCAATACGCCGGCTTCAAGACCGTCTACCAGCGCATCGCCGGAAAAACGTGGGAACGCGGCCGGGAGCAGGCGCTGCTGGAGGGTCCGAGCATCGCAAAAGCCTATGCGGAGGCAAGCGGCGCCGACGCGGCGTCTGCCGAGGGAATCCTTGGGAAGTACCGCTCCGACTACAAGGTTTCGATCGAGGACTTCGCCCAGCAAGTGAAGGATTACGTCGAGAGGCAGGGACTGCAGTTCCGATTGAATTTCTTCGTCGACGAGGTTGGCCAATACATCGCCGACAACGTCAAGCTGATGACCAACCTCCAGACGATCGCGGAAAGCCTGAACACCAAGTGCCGGGGCCGAGCATGGATCGTCGTCACGGCGCAGCAGGAAATTCGCGCCGTGATCGGCGAGTTGACCCAGCGCCAGGAAAACGACTTCTCCAAGATCCAGGCGCGTTTCGCCAACCGGATGTCGTTAACTAGCGCCAACGCCGACGAAGTCATCCAGAAGCGGCTGCTGAAGAAGACCGAAGGTGGGGTGTTCGCGCTGTCGGACCTCTTCCACAAGCAGTCAGGCAACTTCAAAACCCTGTTCGACTTCTCCGACGGCTCGATCCACTTCCGGAACTTTGCCGACCGGGATCATTTCATCCAGAGCTATCCTTTCATTCCCTACCAGTACTCGCTGTTCCAGATGTCCATCCAGGCATTGTCGGAGCACAACGCTTTCGAGGGACGACACAGCTCTGTCGGCGAAAGGTCGATGCTGGGAGTCTTCCAGGACGTTGCGGTCCATATCGCTGGTCTTGAACTCGGCGGCATTGCCCCTTTCGACATGATGTTCGAGGGCATTCGGTCCGCACTCAAATCAGGGGTTCAGCAATCGATCCAGATTGCCGAGCGAAACCTGGACAATCCGTTCGCTGTGCGCGTCCTCAAGGCCCTGTTCCTCGTTAAATATGTCCGGCCCTTCAAGACAACACTCCGGAACGTCTGCATCCTCCTTCTACGGTGGTTCGACGAGGATCTGACCCGGTTGAGGAAGCAGGTAGAGGAAGCCGTCAGCGTCCTTGAGCAACAGACCTACATCCAGCGGAACGGCGAGCTCTTCGAGTTCCTGACGGATGAGGAAAAGGATATCGAGCAGGAGATTAAGGCGGTCGAGGTCGACCTGACCGAGGTCGCCCAGGAATTCGAGGAGCTGGTATTTGACGGGATCGTCAAGACGCGAAAGATCCGACACGAGGCGACCGGACACGATTACGCCTATGCGAGGCGACTCGATGACCGGCTGAGTGGTCGCGATCACGAGCTTTCCATCAACCTCTACACGCCCTTCCACGAGCACGTGGGGAATCCTGACGCAACCAAAATGCAGAGCATGTCGCGCGACGAGCTAGCTGTCGTGCTGAAGCCCGATGACCGTCTGATGACCGACATCATGATGTACAAGCGGACGGAAAAATATGTGCGACAGAACCGCGCGATGACGCTGCAGCCCAGCGTCGAGCGGATCATCGGGGACAAGGGCGCCCAGAACGCGCAGCGGCACCGCGACCTGACCAGCCGCCTGAAGGCACTGCTTTCAGAAGCTCGGCTCTTCGTCCGGGGCGAGGAGATCGACATCCGCGCCGAGGATGCCCAGCTCCGGATCATGAAAGCCTTTCAGGTTCTCGTCGACAAGGTGCACGTCAACCTCGGCATGCTTCGAGGCGTTCAGTATTTGGAGAGCGACCTCGGCAGATTTATGAAGCAGGCGGAAGACGGGTTATTCGGGAACGAAGCCGCAGGACTGAGCGAAGCCGAGCAAGAAATCCAGAACTTCATCCAGGGCAACAGCCGTAACGGCGTGCGGACCACCGTCAAGGCTGTTACGGAAAGATTTGAGCGCAAGCCATATGGCTGGCCATATGCCGCCGTCCTTTGCAACCTCGCCAGCCTTTTTGCACGAGGAAAGTTAGAGGCTCGTGCCGACGGGAACCTGCTCGAGGGGCAATCGCTCGAACGAACGCTGAAGAACACGCAGGCTCACGGCAACATCGTGCTGGAGCCGCAGGTGGAGTTCTCGCAGGCCCAGCTGCGCCAGCTGAAAGAGTTCTATTCCGAGTTCTTCGACACTCAGCCTTCGGCTACGGACGCGCGGATCATCGGCAAGGAAGTTGCCGAGGCTTTCCACCAGACGGTTCAGGAAATCCAGGGATATCTGGACCAGAGGGACCGATATCCATTCTTGGTGGCGCTGCAGCCCGTTCTCGAAGCCCTGAAGCCGGCGACCGGGAAACCCTATGGCTGGTACGTGACCGACTTCCCCAAACAGGCCGATTCCTTGGTCAACCTCAAGGAGGATGTTCTCGATCCCGTTCGGAAGTTCATGAAAGGCGCCCAGCGTGGGATTTACGATGACGCGAGGCAATTCCTTCGCGAGCAGGAGGCGAACCTCGCCTACGCGGGTGGTGTCGAGGCGCAGGCCATAAAGGTTGTCCTAGAAGATCCCACGTGCTTCCGAAACAACGCCATCCAGCAGCTGAAGGCTGGTCTGGATCGCATCCGCGGTATCATCGAGGAGCGTCTGAAGCACGAACGGGACGCCGCGATCAAGGAACTAGATGAACTTGCGTCAAAGCTCAACGCGCTTCCGGAGCTGGGCAACTTGCCCGAGGTCGAACGCCAGCTGATCCTTGCCGATGCCGAGGCAGGGCTGGCCCCACTGCGCAGCGCCACGCTCATCGCCATCGTCCGGGAACGGGCCAATGACTTCCGGACGAGGCTCTATCCGGAGCTTCTCGCACGGATCACCTCCCCTTCCAGGCAAGCAGCCGCAAAGCCGGACAATGATCGAGGCGCGGCGAAAGGATTCGAGGACGGTAATGCAAGTAAGGTGGAGCCGCCGGTCCTGTTTGTAGCCCACACCTCGCTGCCTATCCCCTTCGGAAAGGCATTCCTGGAAAACGAGGGCGATGTCGAGGCATTTCTCGAATCCATGCGCAAGACGCTGATCCGGGAAATCCGGGCAGGCAAAAGGATTACGGTATGAACAAGCGGGTCACGCGCATTCGAGCGATGTCGCAGAGATCCATTCCTGATTACGGGGTCCGCCGAGCAGGTCGGTACCTTCCGCTCACTGCGCGGGGCACCGAGGAATGATCACTGGCTTCGAAATCCAAAACTTTACGGCGTTCAAAGAATTGAACGTTTCGCTTTCACCGCGGATCAACGTTGTCATCGGCAGCAATGGCACCGGCAAAACGCACCTCCTCAAGGCGATTTATGCGCTCACGATGGCAGGCCATCTACCTCCTAACGTGGAGCGGGCAAAGCAGGATATCGAAGCAGCTCTTTCGGACAAGTTCCTCCGTCTTTTCCTGCCGAGGGAGAACAAGATCGGCAGCTTGCGATCGGATGGATCAAACGAGCGGGCGCGGCTACACGTGAAGAAAAGCGACGAGACCATCGCTGCCGTAGGGTTCAACTACAATTCCGAGAAACTGAGGCTTGAGTCTGGGTCGCATTTCGATGGAAAAGATGCTCGGCCGGTCTTCATTCCCACCAAGGAGGTGCTCTCTCTTGCACGCGGTATCCGTCATCCAGATCACGATCGCGCCACTGTGGAGATGATTTTTGACGATACATACATCGACTTGGCTGAACAGCTGGTGCGGCCAGGCTTTGAGGACGAAGACTCGACCATCAGCGAGGATCCAAGGTTGTCGAGGGTCGTTCGCGAGTTAGTAGATTTGGTCGGCGGGCGGTACCTCCTGACGGCTGACGGCGGCTTTAGCTTTGAGGCAGGAAAGTATCAGGAAAAGGCCGATCCGGAGCGTTCGAAATCCAAAGCGGCTCAAATATATCAAGATTCGACTGTCCTCCATTTCGTGCCGAAGGGAGAGAACTCTCTTGCAAGCAGCATGACGGCCGAAGGCTTCCGGAAGATCGGAGTGCTCCACCGTCTGTTGTGCAATGGGTCAATTAACCCCGGCGGCAGTGGTGTTCTCCTCTGGGATGAACCTGAGGCGAACTTGAACCCAAAGCTGATGAAGAAGCTTGTTCAAGTTCTGCTGGAGTTGTCCCGAAACGGCCAGCAAATCATCCTCGCCACACACGACTATGTCCTTCTGAAGTGGATCGATCTGCTGATGGATCCGGGAAAGGATGATCACGTGAGATTCCACGCTCTTTACCGCGATCCAGATACACAGAAGGTGGGGGTTAAAAGCGCCGACAATTATTCGCTTATCTCAAAGTCCGCCATTTCCGACACATTTGCTGAATTGTACGACGAAGACGTGAAGCGGGCATTGGGTTGAGCGCTAGAACATGAAAACATACAGAGCAGAGGCAAACGCAGAGCTTGAGTTTTCTTTTCCGGACGACCTTCCCTGGCACGAGTTGGATCAACAGGGCATAAGACTGCCCCAGCAGATGAAGTTCGTAGACCTCGTGATCGAACGAGACCAGGACGTCTTGCTCGTGGAAATAAAGGATCCGTCAATCTCCAGATGCCCCGACGATGAACGTCAGCGGTATTTCAAGAGGCTAGCCGACAACACGGTCCTCAAAGAGGAACTAACGCCTAAGGCGCGTGACTCCTACACGTTCCTTCATCTGATGGAGCGCGATGGCAAGCCCATCAAATTCGTGGTCCTGATCGGCCTCGACGCCTTCGACCACGAGAAGCAGAAAGCTCTTCTCGCAGGCTTCAAGGACCGATTGTTCGCCGACATCAAATGCGAGACAGATACGCCTTGGCGGCGTCAGCACATCGCTGATTGCGTCGTGCTTTCCGTGGACATCTGGAACAAAACGTTCGCCGATTGGCCCGTCAAACGGATTCCCGCAACGGCAACTAGCGCGCAAGCGGCTGCCTGATGGATACTTCGAAACTCAAGAAATTCGCCCAGTTCGCCCGCCGCACCTTGATCGGGCAGGTCGGCGCCAAGCTCGACTCCGTACTGGCCGAAGGCGCCGCCGCGCGTCGTGAGCATCCGGAAGCTGTGAAGAAGCTTGAGGTGGCCATCGCGACCGACGGTAAGCGGCAGGTAATCGAGCGGGTCGCCTACACGTGGTTCAACCGATTCTGCGCCCTGCGCTACATGGACGTCAACGACCTGAATCCTGTCAGGGTCGTCTCGCCTCTGCCGGGCCAGTTCCAGCCAGAGATCCTGGCAGAAGCCAAGGCCGGGAACATCGATGAGGGTCGCGTGCCGGAGAAGGTTCGCGGTCAGATCCGCGCCCAGCTCGACGGACGCTCCCCCAGCCAGGACCCGCAGGCCGAGGCCTACCAGTTGCTACTCGTTGCGATCTGCAACGACTGGCACAAGGCGATGCCCTTCCTATTCGAGCGAATCGACGATTTTACCGAACTGCTGATGCCTGAGGATCTGCTGTCGAACAACTCAATACTCGCATATACGCGCGAAGCCATGACGCCTGATGTCTGCGAAGACGTCGAGGTCATCGGCTGGCTCTACCAATTCTACATTTCGGAGAAGAAGGACGAGGTCTTCGCCGGGCTGAAGAAAAACCAGAAGATCACCCCAGAAAACATTCCCTCCGCGACACAGTTGTTCACTCCGCACTGGATAGTGCGTTACCTCGTCGAGAATTCGCTCGGCCGGCTCTGGATGCTCAATCGCCCCGGATCGAAGCTCGCCCAGCAGATGGACTACTACATCGCGCCGGAAGAGCCGGAGGACGACTTCCTACGCGTCTCCTCACCAGAGGAGATCAAGGTCTGCGATCCGGCCTGCGGGTCCGGACACATGCTGACCTACGCCTTCGACCTGCTCTACGCGATCTACGAGGAGGAAGGATACGATCCCGCCGAGATCCCCGAAACGATTCTGACCCACAACCTCTACGGCATCGAGATCGATGACCGCGCCGGAGCGTTGGCAGCCTTTGCGCTGGTGATGAAGGCGGCTAGCCGACGCAAGCGGTTCCTGCGGCGGCCCGTCCAGCCCAATGTCTGCGTGCTGGAGAACGTTGCTTTTAAGGACGGGGAGTTGGCGGACTATACAGCCACGGTCGGACGCGACCTATTCACCAGCGACCTTCGCGAGACATTAAGCCAGTTTGCCGAGGCCAAGAACTTCGGCTCACTGATTGTTCCCAAGCTGGGGGACCTGACCGAGGTAGCCCGGCTTATTGCGACGAAGGATTTTGAGAGCAACCTGTTTTTGCGCGACGTGCATACTCGGGTCCAAGCAGCGCTGCGTATCGCCGACTATCTGAGCCCGAAATACCATGTGGTGGTAGCGAATCCGCCGTACATGGGCTGGGGCGGGATGAACCAAGGTTTGAAGGCGTGGGTCGAGCGAAAATTTCCCAATAGCAAGCAAGATTTAATGACATGCTTCATGGAACGCAGCTTAATTCTTCTTTTACACCATGGTATTCTTGGAATGATTAACATTCCTTCGTGGATGTTTTTGATATCTTTCGAACAACTTCGTCTATCACTAATCAGAAACGCGAGTGTCCGTTCGTTACTGCATCTAGGGCGTGGTATTTTCGGTGCTGACTTCGGAACCGTCGCCTTTTGTTTGGAGAATTCAAAACCTTCATCATCATCGCGAGGTATATATAGACGACTGTTTGATGCGCATGTACAGGTGCGCGCGCCAGAAAAGATTGAAAGGCTATTCAGGGACCATTCGTACAACTGCTTTGTCGTTGATCAGATGGAGTTCCTGAAAATCCCCGGATATCCGTTTGCATATTGGCCAACCAGCGAAGCCCGTTCCGCTTTTCAGAAAGGGAAAAGTCTCGATCAGTTTGCCTCTATCGGAAAAGGCTTCGACACAGGTGACAATGATCGCTTCCTTCGGTTGTGGCACGAGGTTGAAAGTCCTTTTGATCGCTGGATACCGTGTCAGAAAGGCGGGCCTTTTCGCAAGTGGTACGGAAACAATGACTATGTCGCTGACTGGCAGGATGATGGCGCGACCCTTAAAGCTTTTCCAAAATCTAACCTCAGGAATTCTCACAACTACTTCAAGCGCGGTCTCACTTGGACACGAGTTTCAAGCGGATCAACCGCGTTCAGATACTTTCCTTCCGGGCAGTTATTCGAATCTACGGGGCCTTGCCTCTTTAGTGAAACACATGCGCTCGAATCGATTGCGTCCTTTCTGAATAGTAAAGTGACTCTAGAGTTTCTGAAGGTTCTGGCTCCCATGCTGGATTTCCAGAGCGGGCACATCTCAAATCTTCCGATGGTGGACAACGCATCCACCGAGGACGCTACAAAGCAGATCGGTATGCAGGCAATAAGCATCACGAAATCCGACTGGGACGCTTACGAAACCTCTTGGGATTTCACCACGCTCCCGCTTCTTTCACCTAACCACCGGCAAGTCACGCTGGCCGAAACCTACGCCGGTCTCCGCTCCCATTGGCGCCGGGTGATCGAGGAGATGCAGTTGCTGGAGGAAGAGAATAACCGCATCTTCATCAACGCCTATGGCCTCCAGGACGAGCTGACCACTGTAGTGCCCCCGCAGGAGATAACCCTGACCTGCAACCCGGCCTATCACTATGGTGGCATGAAATCAGAGGCCGAGCTTGAGGATCTGCAGCGCGCTGACACGATGGGCGAGTTCCTTAGCTATGCTGTAGGCTGTATGTTCGGCCGCTACAGCCTCGATGCGCCGGGCTTGATCCTGGCCAACAAGGGCGAAGGATTCGAGGACTACCTGAAGCGCATACCGGAACCAAGCTTCCCGCCCGACAGGGACAATGTGATCCCAATTCTGGACGGCGACTGGTTTGCCGACGACATGGCAGACCGATTCCGCCATTTCCTTCGCTTGACTTTCGGGGAGGAGCGCCGTGTCGAAAACCTGGCGTTCATCGAGACGGCGCTCGGTAAGGATATCCGGCGCTTCTTCCTGCGAGACTTCTACGAAGACCATGTCCGCCGCTACAAAAAGCGCCCGATCTATTGGCTGTTCTCGAGCCCGAAAGGCACATTCAACGCGCTGGTCTACATGCACCGCTACCGTCCCGACACTGTGAGCACTGTGCTGGATTACCTGCGCGAGTTCCGCCGCAAGCTGGACTCGCATCGGAACGAACTGGCGGCGATCAGCATCAGTTCCGCATCTGCACAGGCCGACAAGGCCAAGGCTCTGAAAGAGATTGAGAGCGTCAGCCGGAATATCGATGAACTGGACGGCTATGAACGTGAGATCCTCTACCCCCTTGCGACGCGCCGGCTTGAGATCGACCTCGATGATGGGGTCAAGGTGAACTACGCCAAGTTCGGCAGCGCGCTCAAGCCGATCAAAGGCCTGGGCGATGCGGAAGACTGATGATGCAAGATCGCATAGCCCTCGGCCTTCAGGCCCAATTCGAAAAGCACGACATTGTCTTCTGGTACGATGCGGAGCGTAGCTTCCGCAACTCCTTCGAGGCGGTGTCGATTCCTGGTGTGGAGAAGGTCGAGATTGCCAATAACGAATTTGGCGTGAAGCACCGAATCCTTCGTGAGGCGGCGCCGAAGCAGAAGTTCCTGCTCTATAGGGAAGGTCCCGAACCGGATCAGCTCGAGAACTGGCTGCTGGACGTGCAACTTGCCAATGGCGTGTTTCGGATGGACCAGGTCTCGAACTGGCTCTCCGAGCTGGGCCTCGGGGTCGGCTTCTCCGATCTCGTCCGGAAGCACGAGGAGTTCTTCGGCGCGGCCAGGCGCATCGAGCAACTCAAGCGATTGCTCAGGTCGGACGATACGGCAAATTCCCTCCGCCTGAAGATGCTGGCGGTCTGCACCAACGCGGATCCGACCTTCGACACGGTAGTCGAGAGCCTGTTGGCCGAGCACGCCGAGAAGAAGGACGACAGGCTGCGGCTGATATCCCGTGTCGCCCTAGACGAATTCGTGTGGGAGCAGATGGGCCGGCACTACGGTTATCGCGCCAAGGATCCGTCTATTCCCGATTTCGCAATCGAGCTGTTCAAGTCCTGTTATGCCTTTGGTGTCGGGTCGGATGCGCGCCTCTCCTCTGAGGCGCTGGTGTTCTTTCGGCGGTGGAAGAACAACCGCAACACGGCCGAAACTTTCGAAACGCTCTCGGCGGAATATGAGGAGGCACTCGCCATTCCGGCTGATCTCGCCAAGCGCGATTTTCGGACGCTGATGGAACTTGACTATTTCCGCGAGATCGACCGGGAAATCATCCGGAACCTTGTGCGCGAGGTCGGCGCGCAGACGTTGCCCTACGCTGACGTGGTCAGCTGGCTACGCCAGCGGCGACAGAGCCACTGGTACAAAGAATTCGCCGACCTCTATCAAGCCCTGAGTCATGCCGCTGATTTCCTGCAGTCGGTCTCTCAAGCCACACTGAACATGGAATCCTTGTCGGATGGGGCTCGACGCTACGCACAGTCCTGGTTCCGCATTGACCAGATCTATCGCCAGTTCGTCTTCCATATGCAGCGCTCCGCACAGGCGTCCTTGATGGGCGACCTGTTCGAAAGGATCGAGAACCTCTACGTCAACACTTACCTGCTCAAGCTCAACAACCGCTGGCAGGAACACATCGACGCCGCTGACCGATGGGAAGCGCCGCCTATCATGCGCCAGCGGGAATTCTACGCATCTCAGGTCGCCCCCTATAGGCGCAAGGACCTGAAGCTTTGCGTCGTTGTTTCCGATGCCATGCGATATGAGGTCGGAGAAGAGCTGCTCGGCCGCATCCGGAGCCTCGACCGCTACGACGCCGAGATCGAGCCGGCGCTGGCGTCGATCCCTAGCTACACCCAGCTCGGGATGGCGTCACTCCTGCCCAACAACGAAATCCGGATCGCCGGAGACGATACAGGAGTCGTACTGGTCGACGGCGCCAGTTCCCAAGGACTTGTGAATCGCCGCAAGATCTTGGAGAGCGGCCGCGCCGGAGACCGGGTTGCCGCCCTGAAAGCCGAAGAAGTAATGGCCATGAAAGGGGACGAAGCGAGGACCCTTCTACGCGATCACGACGTCGTCTACATCTACCACAACCGCATAGATGCGGCCGGAGACAAGATGGTCTCGGAGGAGCGGGTCTTCGAGGCCGTAGAGGACTCGCTCGACGAGTTGGTCAAGCTCGTGAAGAAGCTGACTGCGGCCAACGCTAGCAATCTCCTGCTCACTGCCGATCACGGCTTCATCTACCAGCATCGGCCGATCGAAGAGAGTGACTTCTCAGGTGCCGAGGTCAGCGGTGATACAGTCCTGTTCAAGGATCGCCGCTTCGTGCTGGGCAAAGGATTCGTCGCGCAATCCGGCCTCCGGAAGTTCGAGCCCGCCGCCCTCGGTCTCGAAGGCGACGTCGAGGTGCTGATCCCGAAATCCATCGGCAGGCTGCGCCTCAAAGGATCCGGCAGCCGCTATGTGCATGGCGGCGCCTCCCTGCAGGAGGTGATCATCCCCGTCCTGAAGATCAACAAAAAACGACAGAGCGACCTGTCGGCGGTCGAGGTCGACATCGTCGCCAGTTCGAACAAGACAATCACCTCCGCCCAGATTTCTGTCCTTTTCTACCAATCGACCCCGGTGACGGAGAAGGCTCAGCCGCGGCGGCTCCGGGCGGGTATTTACAGCGGTTCCGGCGAACTGATTTCCGACAGCCATGATCTTCTGTTTGACTTCCCCTCCGAGAACCCGAGGGAAAGGGAGATGCCCGTGCGATTCCTGTTGTCGAAGAAGGCCGACGAGTTCAACGGGCAAGAGGTCGTGCTGCGGCTCGAGGAGCAGCATGCTGGCACGTCGCACTTCAAGGAGTACCGGAGCATGAGATATCTGCTACGCAGGAGCTTCACGAGCGATTTCGATTTCTGAGGAGCGAGCGATTGAACGCGCTGGATACCAAAATCAATGCGGCCTTCCCGGGGCTGGTCGTCCGAAAGGACCTGGTCAAGGCGGTCAAGGGAAACGCTATCGTTCCCACCTATGTGCTCGAATATCTCCTCGGGCAGTACTGCGCCACGAGTGACGAGGCTTCGATCCAGTCCGGTATCGAGACCGTCAAGGAGATCCTGCGCAAGCACTATGTCCATCGAAACGAGGCAGGACTGGTCCGCTCGAACGTTCGGGAAAAGGGCCGCTACAAGGTCATCGACAAGATCGGCGTCGCGCTGAACGATAAGAACGATGCTTACGAGGCGGAATTCGCGAACCTCGGCATCAAGAAGGTCGTTGTAGATTCTGGGACGGTGAAGTCCCATCCCAAGCTGCTGGTAGCCGGAGTTTGGTGCATCGCGGACGTCGAATACGAGCACACCGAGGACAAAGCCGTCTCGCCATGGATTCTCGGCACCCTTAAGCCGATCCAACTCTCCCATTTCGACTATGAAGCCTATCTGAAGGCGCGCCAGGAATTCACGACGGACGAATGGATCGACCTTCTGATCCAGAGCATAGGTTTCGACCCGGAGATGTTCGGGAAACGCAGCAAGCTGATCCAGTTGATGCGGCTCATCCCGTTCGTCGAGCGCAACTACAATCTCATCGAGCTCGGGCCAAAGGGTACGGGTAAGTCACACATCTATTCCGAGTTCTCGCCGCACGGAATTCTGATCTCGGGTGGCGAGGTTACCGTGCCCAAGCTGTTCGTGAACAACCAGTCCGGCAAGCTCGGGCTGGTGGGATATTGGGATGTCGTCGCGTTCGACGAGTTCGCGGGGCGGCAGAAGCGGGTCGACAAGTCGCTTGTCGACATCATGAAAAACTACATGGCGAACAAAACGTTCTCCCGAGGCGTGGAGACACTGGGCGCCGAGGCCTCGATGGTGTTCGTAGGAAATACCAAACACAACGTCCCCTACATGCTCAAGCACACCGATCTTTTCGAGGAGGTCCCCGAGAAATACTACGACTCGGCGTTCATCGATCGCCTGCATGCCTACATCCCGGGTTGGGAGGTGGACGTGATCCGCGGAGAAATGTTCTCCATCGGCTATGGATTCGTCGTCGATTATCTCGCCGAAATCCTGCGGCACCTCAGAAGCGACGACTATTCCGATCGCTACAAGGACTTGTTTCGGTTATCCTCGGCCATCTCCACCCGCGACCGCGACGGAATCAACAAGACCTTCTCAGGGTTGATGAAAATTCTGTTCCCTGGCGGCGGCGCGTCGAAGGAGGAGACCGAAGAGCTTCTCAGGCTCTCCATCGAGGGCAGAAAACGCGTCAAGGATCAGCTGATGCGGATCGACACCACGTATCCCGATATCGATTTCTCCTACTTCGCGGCCGGAGACCGGAAGATCGCCGTCACCACGCTCGAGGAAGACGAGTACCCTACCTACTATCGCCGTCGGGCCGCTGCGCAGCAGGAGGGCCAACCGGAGATCCAGGAGGAGGTGGTTTCCCGGAATAGCGTGCCTTCGATCAGCAAAGCTGAAAGCGTCTTGCCGGATGCGAGGGAAGGCCACCGAGTTCTCAGCGAGAACCAGAAGGGCGTTTCATTCGACTTGCTCTTTGGCCCCTATGTCAGGGGCGCACGGAAGATCACGCTCACGGACCCCTACATCCGTCTTTTCTACCAGGTCCGGAACCTGATGGAGTTCATCGAGACCGTCGTCAAGCACAAGGCGCCGGAGGACGAGGTGGACATCCATCTCGTGACGGCGCGCGATGATCTCAAAGCGGATCAACAAAAGGCCAATCTGCTTTCCATCGAAGAGTCCTGCCTCGGTTCAGGCGTCAATTTCACCTGGGAGTTTGACGGTGCCGGAACCATCCACGCGCGCCATATCGTGACTGATACGGGCTGGAAAATCTCGCTGGACCGAGGCCTGGATATCTTTCAGCACTACGAGATGAACGACGCCTTTAGCCTGTCGAACCGACTTCAGCAGTTTCGGTCCGCCAAAGGATTCGAGGTGACTTATATGCGCCTGGGTTAACGCGGTTCCTTATGCCAGTCGCGCTCGATGCCGAACTTGATGATTAGGTCCACATTTCATCGGTCACATTCCACAGCTTACCACCCAATAGCCCCTCGCCCATCGATGCTGGCTCCAGTAGCGTTTGCGCAATATACCGAACTCGCTCTGCAGCTTGCGCGAACTGCGCCCCCTCGAGGTGCTGCACCGCGCGCGACACTGACAGGTTCGGCGGGATCGACGGATCGACACCAGCATATGCAAATGGTCGCGATTGATCGATTGATCGATCCGGCATGCACAGCCACCTCATGCGCCTGCGCCGTCTCGCGCAGCAGTTCTCGACACCGGCTCCCAACGTCGCCACCGAGCACCGCGCAACGGTATTTCGTCACCCAAACCAAGGGATACTTGCAGCCCCAACCGTGTAGCTGCCACGCTTTGACCTGAGACCCTTGTTCCCTCCAGTTCAGTGGAGAGTCCGGAGTTTCATTTCTGGCCTCATGCGGCCTGTTTTTCCAGAGCCATTTTGATGGCGAATTCGATGGGCGTGATGTTGCCCAGGGCTGAGTGTGGTCTGTTCTGGTTGTAGTCCTCCTTCCATAGATCGATTGCTGTCCGTGCTTGCGTGAGAGTGGAGAACAGCGTTTCGTTCAGGCATTCGTCGCGAAATCGGCCGTTGAAACTCTCCACGAATCCGTTCTGCATCGGCTTGCCGGGTGCGATGTAGTGCCATTCGACGCCGCTTTCCTGGCACCATTTGAGGATCGCCATCGATGTCAGCTCGGTGCCATTGTCCGAGACGATCGTGCGAGGCCTGCCGCGGCGGGCGAGGATGGCATCCAGTTCCCGAGCGACGCGGGCGCCCGACAGCGATGTATCCGCGACCAGCGCCAGGCACTCGCGCGTGAAGTCGTCGACGACGGCCAGAACCCGGAACCGGCGTCCGTCCGTGAAGGCATCGCTTACGAAGTCTAGGCTCCAGCGCTCATTCGTCCGGCCCGGCGCGATCATCGGCCGTCTCGTTCCCAAGGCCCGTTTGCGGCCGCCACGTTTGCGGACCTGGAGCTTCTCTTCCCGGTAAAGCCGCCGCAGTTTCTTCTGGTTCATCACGATCCCTTGCCGTTCAAGCATGATGTGGTTGCGCCGGTAGCCAAAGCGGCGGCGCTCGGCAGCCACCGTCTTCATCGCGGCTCGAACGGCGGCATCGTCCGGCCGGATGCTTGCGTAGCGAACGCTCGAGCGATCGACGAAAAGAGCCTTGCACGCCCGACGCTGGCTCACCCCATGCCGATCGCAGGCGTGGGCCACAGCGTATCGCTTGGCATCGGGCGTCACCATTTTTTTGCAGCGACATCCTTCAGGATGGCATTGTCCAGCATCTGCTCAGCCAGCAGCTTCTTGAGCTTGGCGTTCTCCTCTTCCAAAGTCTTCAGCTTGCGCGCATCGGAAACGTCCATGCCACCGAACTTGGCCTTGTATTTGTAGAAGGTCCCTTCCGAGATCCCATGCTTGCGGCAGACATCGGCGGTCTTCATGCCCGCCTCCTGCTCCTTCAAAATCGCGATGACTTGTTCTTCCGTGAACCGTGAACTTCATTCGTCCGTCTCCTTGAGCGGGACAGACTCTACCAAAAACTGGAGGAGCTTCAGGGTCTCAGGTCAGCTTGTATGCTTCCATCCACACAATCTATACCGGAAGCGCCACAATCCCAGCCGCCTAAATGCGTGGGGTTTCCAGATCTGAAAGCTGCCCCAAGTGTCAGATATATCGGCCATAGTCCGAATTTACCTTCTCATCGGTAATATATTTGAGGATTTCGCCGACATTGCGGGCCGCCCGAATCGGTATGGGCAGCTTCTGATTCATCTGCGTCGAATTCCAGTTAACCTTGGTCAACGAGAAGACCTCTTCCGCCAATGTTCTGACGGTGCTGTCACTGCGCAAATGGGGGCAAATCAACAGAGGCTTGGGATCGTACCTGCCTGGATAGGTGCCATAGTAGGGAATGCTGCCTGTCGTGTAGAGCAAACCCTTGCCGCCCATCTCCACGAAGGTTCCGCGCATCACCGGGTAGTTTCCGTCACGAAGCACCTTGATGTGCGACGATTCTTGCACCCAGACCAGATCCCGCAATTCGGTACCAACTTCTTGGAGCGCGTCCAAAATCCCCTCCGCCTCCTCATCGCGAAACCTAGATGTCTTCAGGACGATCACCCTAGCCGGATAATTCATGTGATGGGCACGGTAGGCGGCGAGCACCTGGCGAATCAGTTCCTTGGCATCGTCCTCGGCCATGTATGGGTGCCGGCCCCTGGTCTCGGTGCGGGCGCGCTTGCCCTTGAGAATGAAGCCCCGGCCCCGCTCGTCGAACATCTGCGCCGCGCTGGTGAACAGCTGCTGCCCTCCCACTTCGCGGTAGAAGCTGATGCCGATGTAACAGGCAGTAAACTCCCCCTCCTTCGGCATACGGCGCCACGGAATGCGTCCCGTCCCCTTATAGTACAGCGTCGTCATCAGATTCCACGTGCGGTCGGCCTCGTCCTGGATTTGGCGGCCGGTGGCTTCCTTGACCTTCTGGGGGATGATCACTGCGTCGTCCAGCGTATCCTCCCAGGCGATCTGGATCGGGAATCGAAGATCCATGGCGCGCGCTTTCAGCATGCCGCGGAAGTTCGGCGCATCGGTTCCCCCGCTGTCCTCTTGCTCGGTAGTTCCATCAGGGGAGTATTTGGCGTTCACCACGCGTTCGATGAGGTTGACCGGAAGTGCGACAATGGCAACGTTCGGCCGCTCGGTCCCCTCGTCGATGGCCCGAAGCTGGATCATGACTTCATCGACGGCCATCTTGACCGCCTTCTCGTGGTTGGGTTCTTTCAGGATGGCTTCGATGCGAGCCTGCGGCATGGCCAGAGCGGCATTCTCGACGAGCTCGAACTTGCAACGGAACGGGTTCTGGTTTCCCAGCCCGGGAAAATCGGGGTGGAGGTTGGGATGTTTCTCGGTCTTGCCGGGGAAACCAGCGGTCGCGTCTTCCAGGTAGCGCTTGGTGTCCTCGATGGTCTTGGCATTGCCGACGACCGCAATTCGAATGGAGTCACCGAGGGGCGTCTGCAAAGGTCCGGCCTCGTACAGGCCGAGCCGTGGATCCGGATGGTGGTGCTTGTCGCCGAACTCGAGATGTGGCTCATCGAAGATAATGGTTTCGAACTTCATAGGAATTCGATCTCCGCCTGAGTGCTGTCGTCGCCGTTGTCTTTTGCCTTCTTCGTACCCCAAGCGTCCTCAGGCACCTTCGTAGCGAGATACACCTCAGGCGGCTCCCCGAATTTCAATTGGCCTTCGAGGTTCGGCTCGGCGAAGAGATCGTCGGCACTGCCATCCTGCCTGGTGAGGAAGCGGTGCCAGAGTATCAACTGACCGCGCAGCGAAGCACTGTTGTCAAGGCGCTTCTTTCCGGCCAGCAATTCGGCCGGATAGGAATGCGGCTGGAAGCCGTTGGTCGTGAAGTAGTAGTTCGGGTTCACCACTAAAAACCACTCATCCATAAGGTTTTCAAAGCGCGGGATGAACGAATGATGGCGCACGAAAGACACTCGGGTCGTATCGGCTTTTTGCATGGCGACATTTACGACGTAGGAGCTGGCCTTCTGCTTGGAGGACTTGTAGGAGAACGACCTCGATGCATTCGCCGCCAACGCCTTGAAGTAGAACTGGCCGCGGTCCTTGTCCCAGCCCAAATCCTTGTAGAACTGATGACCCAAGGCCCGCCGAAGAAGATGTGCGAACACGTTGCGCTCGTGGACGTCCTCATGGAATGCTAAATGACGCGTGTCTATGGCCTCAACCTGGTCGAGTTCGACGATCTCTCGGCAGACAGTCTTCCGCGGATCCTGGAACGACCACAGCGTGTCACTCTTCATGACCCAGTCGAACCGGGCGGGCTCGTCGAGATCGAGCAGTATTCTGCCAGCGTCTTTCGCCGAATGGGTGGTGGGCGCGACATACATCTCAGGAGGGAAAGTTATGGGGAGCATGTTGACGAGGGCAAACTCGCCACCTCCCAACGGCGGGATATAGTAGCCGAAGCCGGCCTTGGGAACGGTGATTGCGGCCAATCTATCGACGGCATCGGTGTCGAGACAATCCAGCTTCTTGTCGAACCGCAATCTGCGCTCGGAGTCGTCCGATCCGCGCGGGATCTCCTTCCAGAAGAAGGTCTCGTCGGAATCGCGGTACAGGACAATGATCACCGGCAGATTCGACGGGCGCCAATATTCGAGGTCTTCGCTTCGCACCATATAGGTGAAGCCGTTTTTGTCCTCCGAAGCATATGCATTTCCATGGCGGGCCTTCACCTGGACGGCGATCATCTTCGCAAGTGGGACACCGTTGTCCATCACTTCGACGATGCCATCTACGCCTGCTTCCAATCTCGACCTGACATCGAACTGAAATCCGATTTTCAAGAATCGAAGTCGGGCTGCGGTTTCACCAATCTCACCCAGCAGCTGATTGTCGGTGATCTTCTTTGACATCGACGCTCCAAAGGAACAATAGGCGAACAGCTCCCAATATTGGGATTGTGCAGTCGGTTGTCGATAGTCATTTGTCGGGTAGAGTCACATACCCATAGCTTTTTGACCGCGCCGGAGACTGCGCCTCACGGCCATTCGGGTTTCCGCCACCGCCTACCAGAAGCGGCGCTGGAGCAGGCCGGATGCCGGGGCTGCTCTTTGTGGCATGCGATGTGATAGGCTGCTGCCTGAGGCTAATAGCAAGAGGTAGCCTGCGAACCGCACCTAGCAGGCTGTTGAAGAAGTCAGGCTCTTTCGCAAGCGAAGCAATGAGGGGACGGCCCACACATGGGATTAGGACAGGCTTAGTCCTTACCAAGCCCGGCAAGGCCCTTCGGGGCCTTCTTTTCGTACCGCTCCAGCACGATGGCCCGCTTGACCAGGATTTCCACCCTCGGCTTGAAATGTATGTCCGGGATATGAGGCTTGCCGGTCGCATAAGCGTCCACGGCTTCGTCGGGAGACTTACCATTACCGATGAGTATGCCGGCAGCGGAATACCAGCACACGTCTCCAGTGTGCCTAATGTCATCCGTATCGATTTCGAGCTTGTAGAGGAACTTGCCCTTTTCGCGGTCCCAGGTCAGCCGCGCCCAGCTCTCGTCTCGCCATGTGTAGAGGGAGTTGGCGCGGAGGTCGTGACCGTTCGGGATACCGTCTCGGAAAGCTTGCTCGGCCAGAGCGTGACTAGCGTGCAATGTGGTTGCCGCGTGGTCAGCGGCAGAGGCCACCACATCGCCTCGTTCGAAGCGCCGTGTATCTGTTCTCCAAACGATCTGCTTTCCCATTCACCACCCCTCGCTCGTCGACCGCCTTGGCGAGCACCATAGCTGCATGCCGTTCTGCCAGTCTTGCCGCGAGGCGGGTGCCCTGACCGGAACATCTCATTTACCAGCCCCCAAGACGCCAGGGGAGCGGCGTACACCATGATCGCCAACGAAAGTCCGCCTATGGCTGACATCGCCAGAAGCGGCTATCTCAGCATACGCCAGGGAATGACCGAGATGGAACGCCCGGCTGAACAAATTCAAGGCCGTGGCCAGTATTGAACCGCCAACCCAGCTAGATCCACGGATCGAGCCTCGACCTGTTTGAACTTGAAGGCTGGCATGACCGCCAAATCTTGCGTGACAAGAATTGCGGACTGCTTGTAGGCCGACTTCTTCGCAACGAAGGGATTGTTGGAGGCACTGATGTTAAGCTCGCCTGCGAACAGTGTGAGGTTGCCGATTCTCGATACCAATCGGGGATGTAGAATGTTTGCCTTCTCCCCAAGGTAGGTGATCCAGTCGCCCCAATCCCTCTTCGATTTCGCCGTCGTTATCTTCTGCGGAATGATGTGCTCGACATGGACGTCTTCTGCACCGAGCACGGCCAGCTCGGTGTGCTTGCCATGGCGGCGAATTTCGATCTGTTCCAGGCAGTATCTTGCTCGATCGATGATGTTGGCAGAGTAATTCGCGCTGGCAAATTCCAATGCAAATTTGTCGTCCGATGGGCACGCGTCGCGATATGCCTTGCGGGTCGCCGAGATCGGGTCGGTTGGATCCACCTCACACAGCTTGGCGAACAAGGTCTCGGTCTCGTTCGCGCGTTCCCTGCATATATGCCGGCGCAATACGAAGCTTTCCGTGAGCTTCAGAATCTGGACGAATGTCTTGTCGTCGATGCCCCCGGCGCGCAGATGCATCAAGAAGCCGTAGGTCTGAGCGGACTTGATCATGCGCAGATTTCGCAGATGTCTGTCGATCTGCTTGCTGCCGGTGGCGCCGAGCACCAGTTCGCCGAATACTTTCGCGCTGGTCACGATCCGCTTGAGGAATGCAGCGAACGTGATCTGTTCCGCCGAGGTCTCTTCGATCTCGATGTCCTTTATGTCGACGCCATCATCGAGATTGTCATCTTCGATTTCCTCCTCGTCGGCGTAGAGGTGCCGATCTGGAAGCTGACGAGCCTCGACTACCTCATTCATGAACAGCGTCTTGAACTCCGGAATGACTTGGTTCTTCGTGATGCGCCGCTGTGTGGAGGCAATGAGGAAGTATCGGAAGAATGCATCCGTATCGGTGCCATCGAGGTGGGAAAGAAGCTTCGCCCATTCCTTCTTGGCACCCTCCAGCTGCTGCGGCCCGAACCTCGCGGCATTGCCCAACAGGAAATTCTTGACGATGTCGGTGGGGCTTAAGCGGAGCCCGCGGTTGTTGATCGTCTCGAAGAGCTTGAATGCGTCTTTGGCATCGCTCGCGTCGAGCCGCACGATCAAAGCCTGATTCTGTAGTTTGAACGAGAATGCCACAAGGTCTTCCAGCGTCTTCTCCGAGAGCCAAGCCCTGATCGTCCCGAATGCGTTCGCTAGGCGTTGGTTCTGATAGGCGCCAAAGTCGATTTCTTCGCTGGCAGCTAGGCTCTTGAATTCATCGCTGTCCAGAGTGTTGAGCGCAATCTTCGAGCTGCTGTCCCCACCGGAATTCCGAGCTATCAGCAGCCGCGCAAGACTGCGCCATTGCTCCTCGTCATCGACTCCTTCTTCGACGAAGCGTTTCTTCAAGGATTCGAGCAAGATGCAGATCGTGGTCAGGCGCTGTTGCCCGTCCACCAGTTCCAAGGGGTTCATATTCGCGGAATGGCGCCCGGTCAGGCACACGATGCTGCCCAACAGATGAACATCGGACCCTTCGAGTAAATCGATGTCCTCGAGCAACTCCCAGATTTGTCGTTCGCGCCAGGAATATCGGCGTTGATAAGGCGGGATTACATATTGCTCGTTTGCCGTACCGAGCAACTGGCTGACTTTCAACGAGGTTGGCGAAATGTGCATCATTCGGCCCCTGGGGTCGAGTCGACGGAAAGGCGACTCTATATTGTTGATCCGGTGTACTTTTCTTGTCGCCGAAAGTCTACGTAGGGCCCGAGGATAGACCCGGCGGTCGGCACGCCGCAGGAGTAGGCCCAACACTGGAGACCCATGCCCTGGGATGCAGTCGCTGCGACGATCGCACCCAACCCGTGAATGCCTGCAGCTACAAGAAATGCCGTGTTCGCGAATTGGAAGCGGAACCGCATGGCCAGCTAAGAGCCATGGTAGCTGTTTCAACGCCATAGTCTAATAACCGAGGGTCCGCCTCCGCCCCGCTATGGTGTTTTGTGTGCGCTAACCGGATCGGCAGCTTTTGGAACTTTCAACAAGACTGGGCAACGACCGGAATGCTGCGCATAGCTGCCAATACGACACGTAGGGTTAAACGCCTTCGTGCTGACGTGAACGACCTGCGAGGTCGCGAGCGTTAGAAATTCGAAGCCTCCTGAATCTATCCTAAATCCGAATCTAGTGACTAATTTGTCCAACAAGCACGCGCAATTCGGGTTGAGGCGGGATCCAGAAAATTCGAAAAGCTTCCAGGAACCCTAGCGCGCGCCCTGCCGGAACCTGGCCGAGAATGATTGCGGAGCCGGCAGCAACGAAATTGATGGCGACGCCGGAGACAATCTGGCCGCCCCAATGGGTGATCGTGGCGAAACTGTGCACCAGCGCGAACAATGACGGCGGTGAACCGCGGCCGCCCATGCGCCGCAACCGCCAGGCAGGCGAGGAGCAACGACCCGGAGAACAGCAGTTGCTCGGCGGCGATGGTGCGGGTCGGGTCCTGCACGGCCATGATGGCAGCGCCCGCCGAAGCGAGCATCGCGATCAATCGGACAGCAGGCACAGCATTCAAATCCTCGAAGGCGTCCGTCGACATTCGACAAGAGATTGGCGCGGCGCGAGCGCCGGCGCTGTACGATTGACGAAAGCGGCTCTCAATCCGAGGCGACGCCGTTCTTGATCCGTGTGAGGCGGCTTTCGCCTTCCTCCGGGCCGAAGCAGCTTTCGAAATCATTGCAGTCCCGGCAACTGGGGGAGCTGCACAGCGAAAAGCCTTCGGCCTCGCAGAGCTTGCGATAAAAGTATTTTTTCCATTTCATGTTTTGGGTGTTGCCGGCCGCCAGCGTCGGAAAATGCGAGGCGAGCAGGCTGCCGAGCTCGGTCCGATTAAAAAGGCCAAGGTCCTGCCAGAGGTGGTCATTGCGCATGGCACGCCGGGCGATGATCCTGGCGAAGCGGGCGCTCGCCTTGTCGCCCGGCCGGGCATGCGCCAGCAGCAGTCCGTGCAGAAGTTCTTCCTCCAGATCCGGCTCGGGCTCGCTCACCTCTTTCAAGGCAAACGCGTTGATAGGAATAGCAGGGAAACAGCGGGCCAGGACATCGCGCAGCTCGGCGCGCGAGAGTCCGGTTGCCTCCGTCGCAGTCGCCTCGCCGGCCTCGATCTCCTCGAGCGCCCGTGAGAGCACACAGGCAAGTACATGCTGGTCGAACCTCCTCTCCAGCTCGATCTGCGGCCATTGGCCGGTGCTGAGCCGGGCATAATGTTGGGCAAATATGGTGCGTTCTCCTGGTTTGTCCTATCAAGTCATGCAGCGACCCGGCCGGCCGCAACTGGGTGGGGGAGTTCTTCGGGTAGAGGCAGTCGCGGATCGCCTCTCGGTCGAGTAGTTCGGCAATTTTCGTCTGGTCCACTCGGCTCTGTCGCAGATTCTGTGATTGGAAGGAGGCGTTTCGCGAACCCCGGCCCTTGGACGTGGACCGTGCGGGACAGAGGTCGCGTGCTGAGTGCGGCCACATGGTTGAAGCCGCCAGACTCACGGTTGAATGACGTCTGATTCAGAGCGTCAGCGAGTGAGTTCCAGCGCACGTTCAGGACAGGATCGCGCGCCTCGCGATGCAGGCAGTTCCTCCCCTTCCGCAACTTCAATGTCACCAGGCAGGATGTAGCCCTCCTCATCAAGCTTGAAGATGTCCGGCGCTTGCGCCGCGCATCGCGCGTGACCCTGGCATTTGGCCTTTTGGACGATGATGCGCATGGCGCTGCCTCCATTGTCGGTGCCCCGGCTCGGGGCGGGCCTAAGACCAGTCCAGGATCAAATTCTCGATCCCGAACACATGGCCGCCAGAAGTTATCGGTGCCGTACCCTGCTTGATCCTGAAAGCCGGGATGCGCGCCAGCCACTCCTCCAGGCCAATGACAATCTCCCGCCGGGCAAGGTGTGAGCCAAGGCAACGGTGGGGACCATAGCCAAACGCTGCGTGGCGGTTGTCCTCCCGCTCCAAATCAATCGTGTTGGGGCATGCGAATTCCGCCGGGTCACGATTGGCAATCATCGTGGCGCAGGAAACATAGTCCCCCTTCCGGATCGGCGCGCCTTCGAAGTCGATATCTTTCGTAGCCACGCGAATCAACTGAATGGGCGGATAGGCCCGCAGCAATTCTTCGGTTGCGAGCGGGATGCGGTCCGGTTCGCTCCGCAGCAATTGCTGATCTTTGAGGTTGCGCGCGAGGTACGCCAAGTCAAAGCCTATAGCTGCTGCGACCGTGTCGAGCCCAGCGACGAAGACAAGCACGCCGATGCCGCGGACTTGGGTGTCCGTCAGCCGGCGGCCCTCGACCTGTGCCTGCACGATAAAGGTCATGAAATCGTCAACCGCCTCCTGGCGGCGCATGGCTGCAAGTTCGTCGATGAATGCCACGATCGTCCGGGCAGCCACAGGTCGTTCCTTATCGTCGCCGTGGAGCAGATCTTTCCCCCAGCCGACGAATGTATCGAGTCGGTCATCGGGCAACCCCAGAAAGCGAAGAAAGGTGCTCACCGCGAAAGGAAAGGCAAAATCCTTCATCACGTCGCAGCTTGTGCCCGACGCGGCGATCCTTTCGATCAGCTCGACCGCCCGTTCGCGGACAGCCGGTTCCAAAGCCAACACCCGCTTTGGCGAAAGCAGCGGATTGAGCAGTGAGCGAAAGACGCCATGGGCCGGTGGATCAAGCTCAAGCGGGATCGTCGGCCAGTTTTCACCCAGTATGGAGGAGAAGATGCTGCGATGGCTGGAAAAAGTCTCTGCGTCCTGCAGCACCTTCCGCTGGTCCGCGGCACGGGTGATGACCCAGGTACCCCGGCCATCTTGCGTGTTGTAGCGGGAGTAAAAGATCGGAGGCCCGTCATGTACGCGAGCGACAGCTGCGTGTGGATCCCCGTTGGGTGTTGGTGGCATCCCTGGCGATGTAAACAGGCTGAAATCCCTCACCATTTCGGGCGGGACATGATCTGGAACGGGGTTGGTCGCCATCTTGCTTTCTCTACATTGGCGTTCATGGCTCGATTGAGATTGCACCGCTGTTGATAAAATCGATTTCCGTATGGGTGCGTCTCTTGTCGGGCGCGTTCGAGATCTGTCGCCCGATCAGCCCACTGCCAGCGCGATGAGATCGGTTGCGAAGTCAATCCGAAGGGCATCTCCGCCGCGCTGCGGTCAGAAGCAAAGCCGCCGCTTATCCCGTTATGGTTGAGAGGCGATCAATCACCGCTGAGATCGTGACGCACTGCTGACACCCCGCTGGCCAAATTGTCAAAGCAAGTCGCGTGCCGGATAGGCGTGCCCCTGGCCTGTACCAAGCGACGCCAGCCTGAACTGGGCCGCCGCCGCTAAGTTGATGATCACCTGTCCATCATTCTTAGGACAACGTCCGACAACCGACATCCGTGGTCGGTTTTGTCGAGTCCGCGACATCGGGCTGTTCGGCCTGGCTGCTGCTGCACAGCCTTCCGGTCGACGAGCGAGGAGATCGCCTCGCACGGCCCGGATTGAGCAACGATGCGATCCAGCGCAAGGATCGGGTGCGATCCGACAAGACCCGACGGCGTTTGATCGGGAATATCAACAAGATCGAGCCGCGCTTCGGTTCGGCGATGATGGCGTATGCGTTTTATCGCTCGCAGGCGCTGCAAGGATTTTCGGTCAGACGGCGATGCACTCGTGCGCAGCAGTCCGGCCGCGACGAGCTTGACTGTATCGATGCGGTCTGTTCCGGCGTGCACACCCAACCGTCCGTATGCGCTTATGAAGGCAAGCCTTTCCGCACATGGAGCTAAATTCCTCGCGAGCCGCTGTCGGAACGTGCTGCCGAGTCCTATGGCGGCCGGTTCAATCCGAGGGCCTGTCGGCACTCTCCACATCCGGACCGGGAACACATGGCAGACTCTCGGCCAGAAACCGCCAGTCGCTGCCCTCGCGTTCGCCTTCCTTGCGCCTGCCGAAGAACTGGATGATCATCTCGCCGTCCGCGCCATACGCTTCAATGGACGTCACGTGACCGTCCCTCGTCGGCTTGCGCACGGCCCAGACCTCGCGGATGCGATGGGTCCTAAGATGCAGATGGAAGGTCTCGTCGAGCACATTGATCCGCGGCCCGATCTGCTTGACCGACTTGATCGGGCCGGAATGGATCTGGATGCAACCACGATTGCCGACAAAGCACATGATCGGCATCTCGTCTTCGGCCGCCTGTTGGAACAGGGCGCCAACGGCATCATTGTCGAGCAGCCAGGCGTTATCCTCGTCGGCCGTACGCATAGCCTGGCAGCGGCTGAGCTTCAGTGTCTTCAACATATGGTAGAACTGATGCACGTCGCTTAGCCGGCCCCAGTGCTCGCGTAGGTCGTCGACCGTGGCGGCGTGGTCTGGACTCACTGCGTTATCGCGCGCCCCGCTCGCCTCGAGCGATATGATCGGCTCCTGATCGGAGGATACAAGCTCTGCCGTCAGATCCTGATAGGCCTGCAGGTTCGAGGCGGGCCTGAGATGAGCTTTGTGCATCGCCTCGCCGGTGGCATCAAAGAATTGCAGGCTGCGGCGGATCTCGGCTCCCTCGCGCTTCTCGACGGCGAAGCCATACGCCCACGCTTTCGGGAAGATGCGCAGGTCGATCCCGTCGCCGAGCAATATGGCATGCTGGTTGCCGGTGACCACTTTGCCGTACACGCCGATCTTTTGGTGCACGGCACTTTCGTTGCTGGTGACCGCCATCACCTCGCCGACCGCTTCGAGGCCGGTCAGCAGATCATCGACGCGCGGCTCGATGCGCACCGCGCCATGACCACAATGCGCCGCGACCAACTCGACTTCCGAAATGCCCAATCGAGCGGCGAGATCATGCTCCCGGATTTTCGGATTGTCTTTGCACGCCCGCCGGATTTCGTCGGGCGACGGTTTCTCGCGTTGGTCCATGCTTACCCCTGTTTCTACGACGTGTGAGGATCATCTGCCCTGCCCGGGTATCTTCAGCCGATAAGGCGCGCCGAAATGGTCGATCCTGATCTGCTGCTGGCCCATGAACAAGGTGTCGCTGGACAGCGTGCGCACGGCGTCGCACCCGCGCGAAAACCGGCGAGCAGGCACATGCCAATGGCATCCCATCGAGCCGGTCGGCCGCTACTGGGCGGTGGGTGAGCGAGTGTGGGTGTTGTCGCAATCGGCCAAGCGGGCATTCGGATGCCACGGGCGGCGCGGCTTTGCCAAACAACGCGTGTCTGACCCGGTCCTGACATGTTGCTCCCCTGCTTCGCCCCATCCATCGCGCGGGCACCCACGGCATGGTTGTGGATCGGCATGCTCTTGCCGTCTCGCCAAACGGAGCTTCAAAAACCGTGCCAATTGCGCCGAAGCAAGCTCAGAAGAAGTTCTGTACTTGGTGATGTGAGTTCAACCGGGAACTCAGGCCCAACATCCCTGGTGGCGGGACCGGACAAACCGACAGTACGTGTCGGTTTGCCGACGCCTTCGCTGCAATGCACTCACAAGAAGCACGGCAGTGTCAGAGATGCCGCGCTGTGTTGAAACGTTTTTTCGCTTTGGCACGGTGCATGCGGCGTGATGCGCAAGCCGGTCCTGGACTGAGGAGAATGGAGCCATGATTACGCTCACCGACAACGCCGTTGCCGCCTTCAAGACTGCTCTTTCCCGCGCCAGCGAGCCGGCGGAAGGCTTTCGCATCATGGTCGAGGCCGGCGGCTGCGCCGGCTTCAAATACTTAATGGGCCTGGAGAGCGTGTCGCGCGAGGGCGACGCGATCACTGACACCGATGGGATCAAGCTGTTCGTGGACACGGGCTCCCAACCCCATGTAGCCGGCATGACCGTCGACTTCCTCACCGGGCTCGAATCTTCCGGTTTTGTCTTCGATAACCCCAATGCGCGCGAAAAGTGCGGCTGCGGCAAGTCCTTCAGTTAAACGCCCGAAGCGCCTGTGCGGCCGACAGACTGATTTTGCGGCAGAGGAGACTTATATGGCCGGCACAACAGATGTCCGCGTCCTAAAAAGCAAGACAAGGTCAAAGCCGATCTCGGGACCGCCATTCGCTCCCAGTAGGATTCAAAGAAAGTCGCCTCCCGAAGCAGCTCGGTTCCTGGTGGCACCCGAGCTGCTTGCGGACAAATCGCGCCGCTGCGCCAAATTCGGCTCATCGGTAGCGTTATCGCGTTCGGGCGTCCTTACCTGCGGGCTGACCTGCGGCCACTGCGAACATGTCCATATCGACGGAGATCCGATTTACGCAAACACTCCGGGCGTCTGCGCGCGCTGCCAGTTCAGGCCCATTATCATCAACGGCATGAGCCAGAGGCTCAACGAGTCGGTCTAGCGCTCGCGTCATTCTGTTTAACTGAGGATCGCACCTATGAAGCCTGTCTACCTCGACAACAACGCAACCACACGGGTCGATCCTGAGGTCGTGCAAGCGATGTTGCCGTTCTTTAGGGATCAATTCGGCAACCCTTCGTCGGCACACGCTCTTGGCGCCTCTGTCAGTGCGGCGGTGAGAAAGGCGCGGAGGCAATTGCAAGCGCTGATCGGCGCGGAGTTCGAGGATGAGATCACCTTCACCTCGGGTGGGACAGAAAGCGACAATGCAGCGCTTCTTTCAGCGCTCGAGGCGGCGCCCAACCGAACCGAGATCGTGACGTCCGCGGTCGAGCACCCCGCCGTGCTGACGCTCTGCGCGCATCTTGAGAAGACCCGCCGCGTCAAGGTGCACAGGATCCCGGTGGATTGCCGTGGTCGGCTCGACCTCGACGCCTATATGGCCGCCCTCACCCCACAGGTGGCAATCGTATCAATAATGTGGGCGAACAACGAGACTGGTGTGATCTTCCCCGTGGCCAGGCTTTCCGAGTTGGCCAAGGAAGTGGGCGCCCTATTCCATACCGATGCTGTGCAGGCGGTCGGCAAGCTTCCGATGGACCTGAAGTCGACCGCAATCGACATGCTGTCGCTCTCCGGCCACAAGCTGCACGGGCCGAAAGGGATCGGTGCGCTTTTCGTAAAACGCGGCGTCAACTTCCATTCGCTGATCAAGGGGGGTCACCAAGAACACAACCGGCGTGCTGGCACCGAGAATACGCCCGGCATAGCCGGGATCGGCACGGCGGCCGAACTCGCCTTGAAATTCATGGACGACGAGACCACACGGGTAAAGTCGCTCCGCGATCGTCTGGAGGGCGGGATCCTCCAGCGCATCCCAGGCACCTGTGTCACTGGTGATCCCCTGCAACGGTTGCCCAACACCGCAAACATCTCCTTCGAACATGTCGACAGTGATGGAATTCCACTTCTCCTCAGCCGCATTGGCATCGCGTGTTCCTCTGGCTCGGCCTGCACCTCCGGCTCTCAGGAACCAAGCCATGTCCTAAGCGCGATGAAAACGCCGCACGCGGCAGTCCGCTTCTCCTTGGCGCGGGACAACAGCGAAGAGGATATCGACCGGGTGCTCGAGGTCATGCCGGCAATCGTGGGGAAGCTGCGCAGCTTTTCCGGTTCTGGGCCGGGTAATCCGGTCTATGCGTGAGCGGCAGAAGAACAGGCTACCGGTCATGACCCGTCATGTCTCTCTCAACGATACGACCTTGCGCGATGGCGAGCAGGCGCCGGGCGTCGCCTTTACCACGACGGAAAAGCTGGAGATCGCTGAGTCTCTTGCGGCGGCCGGCGTGACAGAGATCGAGATCGGCACGCCGGTCATGGGGGTCGACGAGATCGAAACAATTCGCGCCGTGGTCGCGCGGCGTCTTCCGGTTCGGCTCATGGCCTGGTGCCGGATGACGTCGTTGGATCTCGATGCAGCGATCAAGAGCGGGGTCCAAGCGGTCAATTTGTCGCTGCCTGCGTCGGACATCCAACTTGCCGCCAAGCTCGGCCTCGACAAGGCGGGAGCGCTCCAGGTCATCGATGATATGGTCAGGCGCGCCGCCGCCGCCGGCTTCTTCGTCGCGGTGGGGTGCGAGGATGCCTCGCGGGCCAATCGGGATCATCTCGCCCGCGTCATCGATACGGCCGCACGCGCCGGCGCAAGCCGCGTCAGGCTAGCCGACACAGTCGGTGTTCTCGACCCGTTTTCGACCTTTGAACTTGTCGCCCAGCTCGTGGCGCAGTCTCCAATCGACCTTGAATTTCATGCGCACAACGATCTCGGACTTGCTGGCGCCAACACGCTAGCCGCGATCCGCGCAGGCGCGCGCCATGCCTCCGTCACCGTCCTGGGGCTCGGCGAGCGTGCGGGCAATGCCGCGCTGGAAGAGGTGGCCGCCGCGATGGCGGTCTTCGGCGGCGCAGATACCGGCATCGAGCTGACCGCATTGCCCAGCCTCGCCGCCCAGGTGGCCTGGGCCGCCCGCCGGCAGACCGCGGCCACTAAGCCGGTCGTCGGCGCCGATGTTTTCACCCACGAATCCGGCATTCACGTCGCAGGGCTGCTGAAGGACTCGCGTACTTATCAGGGGCTTGATCCGGCTCTCGTGGGCCGTTGCCGGCGGATCGTCATCGGCAAGCATTCCGGCGCCTCTGCGATTGCTCATGTGCTGAGCGAAAGCGGTCGCGATCTCGACCCGGATCTGGCAGCCGCGATGGTGGCCCGCGTCCGGCGCGAGGCGGCCGAGACCAAATCGACGGTCACTGCAACTCAACTGGTCGAGCTCTACGATAAAATGTGCAGCGAGGCGTCCCTGTTCGAGCTGTGCGGGTCCAGGTCAGCCGCGCGCGCGCGTGCAGAGGCCACAGTTTTGCGACCAGGGAGAATGCAATGAATTGTTCCGCTGACAGCCGCCCCATCGATGTCACAGACATCCTCGCACGACTGAAGCGCCTGTCGGCCGCGGAGGAGTTCTTCTCAGTCCTGCGCGTCTCCTATGACCCGAAGGTGCTGAATGTCTCGCGGCTCCATATAATGAAGCGCGTGGGCCAATACCTTGCCGAAGAAGATTTCTCCGGTCTGCCCGACCAGGTGATTGCCGCGAGGGTGCGCGCGACGCTCGAACGCGCTTACGAGGACTTTGCGATTTCCTCGCCGCTCACGCATCGGGTCTTCAAGGTGCTCAAAGACCACGATCCGAACAAACCTGCCGCGCCGGGTCACACCTTTGTCCCGTTCGACTCGGTACTGAAGCGGTTCGGACGAGAATGAGCGGCGACAAGGGTTGCGACGCGACAATGTCGAGCAGCCGACAAATCCGGTCATCACCACAGCGCCGTCAGAAGCAACCAGCCGAAGTTGTAGGAAAGGGGGCAGCGCAAGAGACTTGGCACGAATTATGCGGATCAAGGAGATAACCGCAATGCCCGCAACCGGACAGGAGCCTAGAGAAACCGCCAATGCACATCGTAATCTGCATCAAGCAGGTGCCGGACTCGGCACAGATAAGGGTCCATCCGGTGACGAACACAATCATGCGCCAGGGTGTTCCGACCATCATCAACCCTTACGACCTGTTCGCCCTCGAAGAAGCGCTCAGACTGCGCGATGCCTATGGCGGCGAAGTCACTGTGCTCACCATGGGTCCGCCCATGGCAGAGGACGCGCTGCGCAAGGCGCTCGGCTACGGCGCCGACCGAGCGGTGCTCTTGACCGACCGCTATTTTGCCGGCTCCGACACGCTGGCGACCTCGTTCGCCCTTTCCCAGGCAATCGCGAAGGTCGGCGAGACGTTCGGCACGCCAGACCTCGTCTTCACCGGCAAGCAGACGATCGATGGCGACACCGCCCAGGTCGGGCCCGGCATCGCCAAGCGCCTCGGACTCCTGCAACTGACCTATGTCGCGAAGATCCCCTCTATTGACCTTGCTGCAGGCGAGATCAAGGTCGAGCGCCGCTCCGAAGGCGGCACACAGATGCTGAAGAGCAGGCTGCCTTGCCTCATCACCATGCTGGAAGGCACAAACGAGATCCGCCGGGGCTCGATCCACGACGCCTTGTGCGCCGCGCGCAACCAGGTCTTGAAATGGAGTGCGGCCGACGCCGGCATCGAGGATCTCACCAAATGCGGCCTGCGCGGCTCACCGACCGTCGTCAAGCGTGTTTTCGCCCCTCCTGCTCGAGCTGAAAAGGCGGCACTAATCGACACCGCCGAGAAGGCCTTGCGCGATGTCGCTGACGAACTCATCACCGCAATCTTCACCCGCCAGCCGGCGCTGGAACATGAGCTCGCCTTTAACGGCGGCGCGTGACGGCAAGGAGCAAAACGATGTCGACCGCGAACCGAGAAACCCCTCGCCCTGCCGCCGGCCGCGCCGGCATAAAGAAGGAGCTGCCCGCCCATTTCAAGGACTACCGCCACGTCTGGGTCTTCATCGAGCTCGAACGCGGCCAGGTCCATCCCGTATCATTCGAGCTGCTCGGCGAAGGCCGCAAATTAGCAGACAAGCTTCAGGTCCAGCTTGCAGGCGTCGTGCTCGGACCGCCGGGAGAGGCCGTCGGGAACGCCGTTGCCGAAGCATTCGCTTATGGTGCTGACCTTGTCTACATCGCCGAGGCGCCCCTGCTCGCCGACTATCGGAACGAGCCTTTCACCAAGGCGATGACGGATCTGGTCGATACCCACAAACCCGAAATCCTTCTTCTCGGTGCCACCACACTCGGCAGGGATCTTGCCGGCTCCGTGGCGACGACCTTGCAGACAGGGCTCACGGCCGACTGCACCGAACTCGATGTGGATACCGACAGTTCGCTCGCCGCGACGCGTCCGACTTTCGGCGGTTCCTTGTTGTGCACGATCTATACGCTCAATTTCCGCCCTCAGATGGCGACAGTGCGGCCAAGAGTCATGCCCATGCCGCAGCGGACGGATAAACCGGTCGGGCGTGTCATCCGGCACAAGCTCTCGCTTGCCGAGGACGAGATCGCTACCAAAGTCCTCGGCTTCCTGCCGGACAATCAGTCGGCAAAGGCAAACCTTGCCTATGCCGACGTCGTGGTTGCGGGAGGCCTTGGTCTTGGCGCGGCGGAGAACCTGCAGCTTGTGAAGAACCTCGCGCGAGCAATCGGCGCCGAGCATGGCTGTTCGCGCCCGTTAGTCCAGAAGAGCTGGATGCCAGCTGATCGGCAGATCGGCCAAACTGGCAAGACCATCCGGCCGAAGCTTTACATAGCGGCCGGGATTTCCGGCGCCGTCCAGCATCGGGTTGGCGTCGAGGGGGCGGATCTCATCGTGGCCATCAACACCGACCCGAACGCGCCGATTTTCGATTTCGCTCACCTCGGAATCGTCACCGACGCGATCCGCTTCCTGCCCGCACTGACGGAAGCCTTCACCCGGCGGCTGTCGCCCCACAGTCGCGATAAGCTTGCGAGCTAAGGGACGGACATGATCGAGGAAAACTTCGACGCCATTGTTGTTGGGGCAGGCATGTCCGGAAACGCAGCTGCTTACACCATGGCCAGCCATGGCCTGAAGGTGCTGCAGTTGGAGCGCGGTGAATATCCGGGCTCCAAGAATGTCCAAGGTGCCATCATGTACGCGAACATGCTGGAGAAGATCATCCCGGATTTCAGGGACGATGCGCCTCTCGAGCGGCATTTGGTTGAACAGCGGCTTTGGGTGATGGACGACACATCCCATACCGGGATTCACTATCGGTCGGACGACTTCAATGAGGCCAAGCCCAACCGATACACAATCATCCGTGCCCAGTTCGACAAATGGTTTTCGCGTAAGGTGCGCGAGGCCGGCGCGACGGTTCTGTGCGAGACGACCGTGACGGAGCTCATCCGTGACGCCAAGGACAGGGTGGTCGGCGTCCGCACAGATCGGGCCGGCGGAGCCATCTACGCGAACGTGGTCGTTCTCGCAGAAGGTGTCTGCGGACTGCTTGGCACGCGAGCCGGCCTGCGCCAGATGCCGAAGCCACAAACCGTGGCGCTCGCCGTTAAGGAAATGCATTTCCTGCCCGAAGAGGTCATTGAGCAGCGGTTCGGCGTCAAGGGCGATGAAGGCTGCGTGATCGAGGCGGTGGGCACGACCTCCCGCAGCATGGCCGGGCTCGGCTTCCTCTACACCAACAAGGAGTCGATCTCACTGGGCATTGGCTGCCTCGTCTCCGATTTTGCCGCGATGGTCGAGAGCCCCTACGTTCTCCTTGATGCCTTAAAGAGCCATCCTTCGATCCGGCCGCTGATCGCCGGCTCGGAAGTGAAAGAATATTCCGCACACCTCATTCCCGAAGGCGGCTACAAGGCTATTCCGCAGCTGTTTGGCGACGGTTGGGTCGTGGTCGGCGATGCCGCGCAACTGAACAACGCCATTCACCGCGAGGGTTCGAACCTCGCCATGACCTCCGGCCGCATCGCGGCTGAGGCAATCATCGAGGTCAACAGCCGCAACGCTCCTATGACCAAACGAAATCTCGCTCTTTACAAAGCCATGCTGGACAAGTCCTTCGTGGTCAAGGACCTGAAGAAATACAAAGATATGCCGGCCCTGCTCCACACCAATTCCTGCAATTACTTCACAACTTATCCGCGGTTGATGTCGCAAGCCGCGCAGAACTTCATGCGTGTCGACGGCACGCCGAAGATCGAGAAGGAAAAGGCGACCACGGCGGCCTTCATCAAGGCGCGCTCGCGTTGGGGGCTGGTCAGCGACGCGGTCCGCCTTGCATTGGCGTGGCGCTGAAGGGAGACGAAATGACGATCGCAGTGACAAAGTCACGTGTCGAGGACAAGCTTTACCAGAACCGCTACTTGGTGGATTCCGGCCGCCCGCATATCAAAGTGCGACCGCACGAGAGGCCAAGCGCGAACTTGCTCGCGCTTACCCACGTCTGCCCGGCGAAATGTTATGAGTTGAACGACAAAGGTCAAGTGGAGATCACTGCTGACGGCTGCATGGAGTGCGGCACCTGCCGGATTTTGTGTGAGACCAGTGGCGAGATCGAGTGGAACTATCCACGCGGCGGTTTCGGAGTCCTCTTCAAATTCGGATGACCGACGCACGCACGTATTAAGAGGGTTGATCTTGATACAGTTTAGGTCTCGCCCAACGCCAAGTCTATTTTCTTTGCTTCGATCGTCGCTTTGACGAAGAGAAGCTCGTGAATACTGTGCTTTCAGAATTCAGATAAAAAAGGAGGAGCACTCTGGACGACAACCCCTGAGGTGTTTCCATGACCCACGGACCGCAAGATCGGGTCGACGAGGTTGGACCTCGGGAGACCCGCCCTGAACCGCCCATCAAAAGCATGCCCCAATCAGATATCGCGCTCAGAGGACTCTACGAGATATCGAAGGTGCTGACCGCCCCCAGCGAGCTGGAGATTACGCTCGCCAATGTCGTGAACGTCCTGCCTTCATTTCTGCAGATGCGTCACGGAGCAATCGTCGTCCTGGACGCTGAAGGAGAGCTGGAGATTGCCGCGACTGCCGGCAATACCCACGTACGTCAATCAGGCACTCGCCGCGTCATACCACAGGCCGTAACAGATCAAATCGTCGCTACGGGGACGCCGCTCTTCATACCGGACGTGCGCAAGTCCCAACTATTTCAGGCTGACCTTCAAACGTCTTCGAGCATCGGAACCATCCCAATTGCCTTTATCGGTATCCCGCTAAAGGCTGATCATGATATCCTTGGGACATTGTCGATCGACCGCGCCGGAGACGGCGCCACCGACTTTCGCGACGACGAGGACATTTATTTCCTGACGATGGTCGCCAACCTTGTCGGCCGGACCATCCGCCTCCATCGCGCCCTGAGTACAGATCGTCAGCGGTGTGGCCATGGGCAATCGGGACCGGAGAAATCGCCCAACGAGGGGAGGACCTACGACCCTGCCCGGCATGCGGATGCCAAAATCGACGGGATCATCGGGGAAAGCCCCGCACTCAAGCAGGTGCTCGAAACCGTCTCGGTCGTAGCAGGGACCAATTCCACCGTGCTTCTGCGGGGTGAAAGCGGCACCGGCAAGGAATTCTTTGCGCAGGCCATCCATAAGCTCTCACGTCGGAGGAAGAAGTCTTTCGTCAAATTGAACTGCGCCGCACTGTCTGAAAGCGTTCTGGAGTCAGAACTGTTTGGGCATGAAAAGGGCGCTTTCACGGGTGCTATCTCCCAGCGCGCCGGTCGTTTTGAATTGGCAAATGAGGGAACGCTGCTACTTGATGAAATCGGCGAGATTTCGCCGGCCTTTCAAGCCAAGCTGTTGCGTGTCTTGCAGGAAGGCGAGTTGGAGCGAGTCGGCGGCACCAAAACGCTACAGGTCGACGTGCGCCTCATATGCGCCACCAACAAGGACCTCGAGACGGCCGTCATAAAAGGGGAGTTCAGGGCCGACCTTTATTACCGCATCAATGTCGTGCCAATTATCCTGCCTCCGCTCAGAGAGCGAACCGGCGATATTCCACGCCTTGCGAACGCCTTCCTCAACCGGTTCAACAAGGAGAACGATCGCGCACTAGCCTTCGCGGCGCCGGCGCTTGACCTGATCTCGCAATGTTACTTCCCTGGTAACGTCCGCGAGCTGGAGAACTGCGTCCAAAGGACGGCCACACTTGCGCGCTCAAGGACGATCACTCCATCCGATTTCGCCTGTAAGAAGGGCCAGTGCCTTTCCTGGCTCCTCTGGAAGCGAGCCGACCGCTCGAATGGCGGCAATGCCATCGACGATCTCGCACGGGTCAACGCAGCGCCGGTCGGATTGCGGCTGCCGGCCAGTTGCATCGGTGCCTCCGCAGGCAAGATATCTCCCTTTACGGCAGGCGATCCGAACGATCCCACTTGTCCCCCGCGTCTGGCGGAACGCGACCGGGTGATCGACGCGATGGACAAGGCCGGTTGGGTTCAGGCCAGGGCGGCTCGTATCCTCGGCCTCACGCCGCGGCAAGTCGGCTACGCCCTGCGCCGGCATGGTATCGTGGTGAAGAAATTCTAGACGTCGTGATGACGTCAACCGTAAGCAGCCCGGAGTGGTCTCGTTCACACTTTGCGCGCCCAAGGCTGGTAGCCTCGCGACCCTATTTGCGTGTCCACTGTCGTAAGCCCGACAAAGGTGTGTCGGAGCAATCCGAAGGAATCTGACACGACAAGCCTATTCGTGAACCGAAACAGCTCTTTGAGCTGGCATAGCTCTTGCGCTTTGAACTGCGACATCACGCAGCAACGGAGCCGTTCATGTCTGCACCGGCAATTTCGCTTGAGAGCCTCAGCACGACATTCGGTGACCAGTTGCTTGGCACCATGAAACCCGGTGGCTGCGCGTCATCCTGCGGCTCGTCGACAAAGCCCGACGACACGGATCCGGCTGTCTGGGAGAAGATCAAGGATCACCCCTGCTTTTCAGAAGAGGCGCATCACTATTTCGCGCGCATGCACGTCGCGGTCGCGCCGGGCTGCAACATCCAGTGCAACTACTGCAATCGCAAATATGACTGCGCCAACGAAAGCCGGCCTGGGGTGGCCTCTGAAAAGCTGACGCCCGACCAGGCGCTACGCAAGGTGATCGCGGTCGCCAGCGAGGTGCCGCAGCTTTCCGTGCTCGGCATCGCCGGACCGGGCGATGCCTGTTACGACTGGAAGAAGACGAAGGCGACCTTCGCCAGGGTCGCCAGGGAAATCCCAGACATCAAGTTTTGCATCTCCACGAATGGGCTCGCGCTACCGGACCATGTCGATGAGCTTGCCGACATGAATGTCGATCACGTGACGATCACCATCAACATGGTCGACCCTGAGGTCGGTACAAAGATCTATCCTTGGATCTTTTACGACCATCGCCGCTACGTCGGCCTCGAAGCCGCCCGGATGCTGCACGAGCGGCAGATGTTGGGCCTGGAGATGCTGACCGCGCGCGGCATCCTCACCAAAATCAATTCGGTGATGATTCCTGGCGTGAACGATGAGCATCTGATCGAGGTGAATAGATGGGTCAAGGAGCGAGGCGCGTTCCTGCACAACCTCATGCCGCTGATTTCGGACCCGGCGCACGGCACGCACTACGGACTGAGTGGGCAGCGCGGCCCAAACGCAATGGAGCTGAAGGCTCTTCAGGATCGTCTCGAAGGCGGCGCCCAGTTGATGCGCCACTGCCGGCAGTGCCGGGCAGATGCCGTCGGCATGCTTGGCGAGGATCGTGGCCAGGAATTCACGGCCGACCGGATTCCCGGCGAGGTCACCTACGATGCCAGCAAGCGTAAGGCCTATCGGGAGCTGGTCGCGCAGGAGCGCCGTGATCACGTGGCGGCCAGAAGTGAAGCGATCGGATTGGTCAAGGCAGCCAGGCCCGGCAAAGCCGTCCTCTTCGCGGTGGCGACCAAGGGCGGCGGCCGCGTCAACGAACATTTCGGCCATGCGAAGGAATTCCAGGTTTATCAAGCCTCGCCGAGGGGGATCAGCTTTGTCGGGCATCGGAAGGTGGAGAAGTATTGCCTCGGCGGCTTGGGCAAGGAAGCCGCCCTCGATGGCATCATCGCAGCCCTTCAAGGCATAGATATCGTGCTGTGCGCCAGGATCGGAACTTGCCCGCAGGATCAGCTCGCGGAGGCTGGAATCCAAGCGACCGATGCTTATGCCCATGACTATATCGAGACGGCAATCAGCGCGATTTACACCGCCACGTCAGGGGCCCCCGCACTCGCGGCGACGGCCTGAGCTGTCTCATTTCATTCGGACCAGGAGTTAAAATGGCTTTCAAGATCATCGCATCCCAATGCACCCAATGCGGCGCCTGCGAATTCGAATGTCCTTCCGGCGCGATCAAGTTCAAAGGCGAGAGCTACGTGATCGAGTCACAGAAGTGCACCGAATGCGAGGGGGTCTTCGATGCGCAGCAATGTGCCTCGGTATGCCCGGTGCCGAAGACCTGCGTTCCTGCGTGACCCCATGGGCTGCCGACATGGTTGGGGCTGCCTACGCAGGACGCCTGGAGCGCCTTGTTCACAATCTGCAGCCCCAAGAGAAATCAGGGAACGGACATGTCGCTCGGACGCGAAGAGGAGATCGAAATCCGCAGGCCCCCACGATTCATGCCGGGAGAGCGGGTACGTGCCACTCGCCACATAAAGAATGACGGCACCTATCCCGGCAGGGAAATCGGCGAAAATCTCGTGCGCAAGGGCGACGAGGGATATGTGCGCGACATCGGCACCTTTCTCCAGCAGTTTTTCATCTATGCGGTCGAGTGGATCGACCGTGGCACCGTCGTCGGCATGCGAGCGCGTGAACTGATGAGCCTCGAGAAAGCCGAGTCCTGCAGTGCTGAAAGCAATTCCAATGAAGGGACGGCCAGATGAAAGTCATGATCCGCAGGACCGATGCTGGCTTGTCGGCGTATGTCCCCAAAAAAGACCTCGAAGAGCCGATCATCAAGCTCGAGAAGGAAGAGTTGTGGGGCGGAACTATCACGCTCCGGAACGGGTGGCGGCTCGTCTTACCCGATCTCCCACGGGATACGCGTCTGCCGATCACTGTCGAGGCAAGGAAGGTTTCCGAAGAGGACTGATGCTGCCGCTAAGTGCGTCGCTAGGAAACGAGCATGAACACGATCCTGACATCGGGCCACCTCGTCATCGTGCGGGACAGTTTTGCCGATAAGCTGCTTGACTTGGCGAAGGAAGCGCTCGCCGCCGATGAGGTGATCCCCTATCTCGGTCCGGGTCTTCTTGGGTTGAACTGTGCGGAACCGCCTGTGCCGCATACTCCGGAGGTCGTTGCCGCGGCACTCAATGCACGGGCGCCCGCCCCTTCCAGGATCCGCACCAATATGTGGTCGGTTGCGCAGTTCATCGAACAGCGCCGGCATCGCCGGACGCTTCAAGCTTGGATGACGGAGATATTCGCAGCGCCGGTGAGGCCAACCCTCCTCCACGCCTGGCTCGCAAGGCTGCCGCTCTCCCTCATCATCGACAGCTGGTATGACAGCGCGATGCGCACGGCTCTCGTGGAGACCGGCCGAACGGACGTCGTTGAGATACAAGGCGTCACGCGGGCGAACGAAATCGGCAACATTTGGACAAAAACCTACGATTTGTCCGGGAGGGAGCTCGACGCCCGATCGGGGGCAAAGACGGTCCTCTATGCACCTCACGGGAGTAGTAGGCCCGCGCAAAACTTTCTCGTCGCAGATTCCGACTATGTCGAAGTCCTGACCGAAATTGATATCCAGACACCGATCCCAGACGTGGTGAAGGAACGGCGCATCACCCGTGGATTTTTCTTCGTTGGCTGCCGCTTCAACGATCAGATGCTGCGCACCTACGCCAGACAGATCATGAAGCGCTCCCGCGGTCCCTATTGCACCGTAATGGACGCGGAAACCCTGACCAGAAACGAAGCGCGTTTCCTTGCGGCGAGCGGAATCACTGTGATCGACATGCCAGTAGGTGAAGCGGCGGCTCGGCTTCTGGGAACGGGCACGGCTGCAGGTTGAGGACGGGATTAACAATGGCGGATGCCTTTGATGATGCGTCCTTCGGCTTTCCACGAAGGCGCAAAATGCAGTCGGGAATACACCCGTGAACAGTGATGCTGTCGGCAGCGCAACGAACGCTCTGAATTCGTTGACCCATGTTGAAGCGGCGCGCTGGGGCCGGGATTTGAGTACGCTGTTGCGCATTACGCGTATGAATTTTCGGCATCCCTGGCAGGTCGCCTTCGCTATGGGCTCGACGATCATGGCGGCAATCCTCCAGTTGCTCATTCCCCAGCTTCTCGGCCGGGCTGTCGACCAGGCCCAGACAGCCATCGGGGGCGGCGGGAGCGCGGCAGGGCAAGCGCTCTGGACCCCGGCTCTCCTGCTGCTCGCCGTCAGCGCGCTACGCGGCCTTTTCACGATGGCGCAGAACTATTTTGCCGAAGCCGTCGGGCATCATGTCGCGTACGAACTGCGGCTCGCCTACTACGACAAGATCCAGCGTCTCAGCTTTTCCTTTCACGATCGGGTCCATTCAGGCGATCTGATCACCATCGGAATGCTCGATCTCCAAGGGGTGCGGATGTATTTTTCCACCGCGCTCGTTCGCGTGGTCCTGCTCACCATGCTGATCGGGATCGGCGCCTACATGATGATCTCGATCGATCTCATGCTCGGCCTGGTCGCGCTGAGCTTCGTGCCTTTTGTCGCCTGGCGCTCATCGACCACACAGCTTAGGCTGCGCGCCACCTGGCTCGACCTCTATGAGCGCCTTTCGGTACTAAGCCGCGTGATGAAGGAAAATCTCGCAGGCATCCGCGTGGTCCGCGCTTTTGCGGCTCAATCCTATGAGATGCTGAAGTTCGACCGCGCTTCCAAGACCGCGCTCGGCCTCGCCAACGATCTCGTTGACATCTACGTACCCAGCACGTCGGCGATGACCTTGTCCTTCTTTTTCGCAATGGGATTGGTGCTTTGGATCGGTGGCAACAAGCTCATCGCTGGCGAGATCAGCGTCGGAACGATGGCGACCTTCCTGACCTTCATGACCATCCTGCAAATGCCAGTCCGCCAGATCGGCCTCATGGTCAATGCCTTTGCCCGCGCTTCCAGCTGCGGTTCGCGGCTTTTCGGTCTCCTCGATCAGGAGATCACGATCAGGGATGCTCTCGAGGCCAGACCGCTTGAGATAAGCGACGGCACTCTGCGCTTCCACAATGTCTCATTTGCGTACCCCAATGTCGAAAACCGCGCCGTTCTGAAGAACCTCAGCTTTGAGGCCCGGAGAGGCGAGACGATCGCGATCGTCGGTCCGCAGGGTTCCGGCAAATCGACGATGGCTCATCTGATCCCCCGCTTTTACGACGTGACCGGTGGCGCCATCACGTTGGACGGCCAGGACATACGCAATGTCACCCTCGAGAGCCTTCGCAAGGCGGTTGCCGTTGTACAGCAGGATGCGTTCCTGTTCACCACCACGATTGAGAACAACATCGCTTATGGCGACCCCTGGGCGAAGAGACAGCGAATTGAACGCGCTGGCGAATTCGCCCAGCTCCACAACTACATCCTCGGGCTCCCAGCAGGGTATGAGACGGTCGTGGGCGAACGCGGCGTCTCTCTCTCTGGCGGCCAGCGCCAGCGTCTCACGATTGCTCGCACCATGATGCTGCGCCCCTCTGTCGTCGTTTTCGACGACTCGATGGCCGCGATCGATGCCGGCACCGAGCAGCGCATTCGCGCGGCGACGCGGCGCTTCGCCAAGGATCGGGTGACGATCATCATCGCGCACCGGCTGAGTGCGCTTATGCATGCCGATCAGATCCTTTTTGTCGATAACGGCGAAATCGTAGAACGCGGCACGCATGAAGAGCTTCTGGCGAAGCGGGGACGCTACAGGGCCCTTTACGATCTCCAGACGCGCCCAGGTGATAGCATATGACCCAGTATGGGGGCGCCCGCTGATGGACCAGGGCCCCGGCGAACTCGAAGCCGAACGTGACGACGGCAGACGCCCTCCGCGCGCGGTCGTCGGCTCGCACCGGATCGAGGAGGAGATGTTCGGCCGGGCTTTCGACAAGAGCATCCTCCGCCGGATCTGGGGCTTCGTCCATCCCTATCGGGCAAAGGTAGTTGTCACGATTGTCGCGATGTTGATCTTCACCGGGACGCAGCTTCTCATCCCCTTGATCATCCGCTACGCGATCGACCAGGGCATGAACCCGGCAGCGAGTGATCGCTCAGCCCAGCTTGCGGCCGTCGGCGCGTTCCTTGGGGCGATTTTGGTCAATTTCGCCGCCGGTTACATGCAGGAAACCTTGGATGGGAAAATTGCCGAAACTGTCCTGTTCGACATCCGCCGCGCCATGTTTGGCCATCTGCAAAAGGTTTCGCTCTCTTTCATGGACAAGACTGAGGTCGGACGCCTGATGTCGCGCCTGCAAGGCGACGTTAACTCCATACAGGAGTTCCTGGAAACCTCGGTATATTCCCTAGGCGATGTTGCACTTCTCTTTGGCATCGTTTTCGTAATGCTGTGGCTCGACTTTCGCCTCGGCCTCCTGACGCTGTCGGTTCTGCCGATCCTGGTGATCGTCCGCATTGTCTGGCTGCCGCGTGCCCGCGACGCCTTCATGGCTGCACACGAAACCAATTCCGTCGTCAATGGCGCGCTGGCCGAAGCCATTCACGGCGTGCGGACCATACAGTCGATGGATCGCCAGCAGGTGAATTTCATTCTTTTCGACGACCGGGCCCATGCCAACCTCAGGACCCAACTGATCGCTGCCAGATATGCACTGGTCATGGTGCCTATCGTCGATGGCCTCACGGGCCTCGCCTTGGCCGCCGTTATTGTGGTCGGCGGCTCGATGGTCGTGAATAGCCGTATAGATGTGGGCGTGTTGGTAGCCTACCTGTTTTACATCCAGCGCTTCTTTGACCCGATCCGCTCACTCACCCTGCAATATTCGATCATGCAGCGCGCCATGGCCTCAGGCAAGCGCCTGACCGATGTGCTCGATGTCAAGATCGATGTTCAGGACAAACCCAATGCCGAGGTGCTTTCGCCCGAAATGGACGGCTCGGTTGAGTTTAGGGACGTCACATTCGGCTACGATCCGAACCGTTCGGTTCTGAAAAATGTCTCCTTCAGGGTCAATCCCGGCGAGACGGTCGCACTGGTCGGACCGAGCGGTTCTGGCAAATCGAGTGCGATGGCCCTGGTCCACCGCTTCTATGATGTTCAGCAGGGTCAGGTGCTGGTCGGCGGGCATGATGTGCGCGACCTCACCCAGGAATCGCTCGGCCGCCAGGTCGCCATGGTGCTGCAGGAGCCATTCCTGTTCACCGGGACGGTCTTCGAGAACATTCGATACCAGAAGACGGAAGTCACGCGCGACAAGGTGATCGAGGCGGCGATGGCGGTCGGCGCGCATGACTTCATCATGAGCCTCGCCGACGGGTATGAGACCCAACTTGGCGAACGCGGCGACAACTTATCTCTCGGCCAGCGCCAGCTTATCAGTTTCGCCCGCGCCCTCGTCGCTGACGCCAAGATCCTCGTGCTCGACGAAGCGACCGCCAACATCGACAGCTATACGGAATTGCAGATTCAGAAGGCTCTGATTAAGCTGCTTGAAGGGCGGACTGGCCTCGTCATCGCCCACCGTCTCGCCACGATCCGGGGGGCCGACCGCATCATCGTGCTTCAGAATGGCCAAGTTGTTGCGACTGGCAACCACGATGAGCTAATAGCTATGGGCGGCCTGTATTCCAAACTCTACTATCTCAACTACGCCTCCTTCGACGACATCCCCGAACACGAGACCACCTTCCAAGCTGGCTCCCAGACCTGAGTTTTTGGCGGCCTTGTGGTAGTGGCGTTGACTTTCGGGCGTGTCGGCGGACCACTCAGGCCACCGCAGACGGCCAGCAGGCAGCATTCAAGGACAAGCACTCCTCGCAGTTCGTGAAGACCGGCTGCGAACGATTTCCTTCAGCATCGTATCCCGACCGCGGTGCACCCCATCATCGGGCGAGCTCGCTCCCGTTGGTGGCTGGGCGTAGCAAAGCCGCTCGCGAGCGCGCCCTCAACAGCGCCGTAGCGAGTGGCGGCTTTGCTACCGCCGGGCCGCTGATGAAGCTGGAGGCGCCGCACCGACGCCGCCCCGGGCGAGAAGAACCTCTGCGGCGGGCTATGGGCAACGGGTAGCGCGAGCGCGACGAGCAGACGCGTGCCTGCATCGTGACGCGCTCGGCCATCATCTCCTTAGGATCATGCAGGTTCACACGATGGCCCAGACGCCAGCCAACGCACAAACCTGGTATTCTGTGCCGCCGGCTCGTCGTCAGTTTGGCCTCCCTCCCGATTGCCCGTCCCCACCACGTGCACGCTCGAGCACGTGGATGTGAAGGAGCGCTGTACAACGATTCAACCTCAGACTGCGAATTTCATGGTCAGCCAAATCGAGCCATGATTTCGGATTGAATGGTCGTCGCAGTGTACAGGGAAGCATCTAGCGGCAGATTTCCAAATGCCAGTTGACAAAGCAGGTAGTTGGCACCTGCCTCTTCCAACTGACCTAACAGAGCTTTTCGCACAGATTCTGCTGATCCTACCACGCACAATTCACTCTCGACTGCCGCATCGAAGGTCAGCGGCAGGTTTGGTGGAGTGGGGATAGCGTTAAGCTCGTAAAGAAATTGGAAGCTCTTGAGCCAGCGTTCGTAAGCAGGTGCCGCGAGCGAATAGGCATGTGTGTCACAACGCCCAACCACGACCATGCGGAGCAATCCGATAAATTGCGCCTGATCCCCCGCGCCAGCGTTGTCTTCTCGATAGGCGCGGAACGCATCAGTAGTTTTGCGAACAGAAGAGGAAGGTCCTACACACGCGATATTTGTTCCATTCGCAGCCGCCCAAGCTGCGGACTCGGGTCGATTGGCAGCGACCCACGTCGGCGGATGTGGACGCTGATGAGGTCTTAGCGTCAAAGGAACGTCATTGAGATCAAAATGGCGGCCTTGATAGCATAGCGTGCCGACCTTCATCGGATTAACAAGTATTTCCATGAGGATTTCGCTGGCTTCGGCATAACGGCCCGGCACCGCGTCCGCACCAATCCCGAAGTAGCCCAATTCGATCGGGAGAGCACCGCGCCCTATGCCCAGTTCGAGCCTGCCACCGCTCAACTGGTCCAGCATACAGATCTCTTCGAACGCACGCAGCGGATGATAAAGCGCAAGCAGCATCACCAAGGGTCCGAGACGCAAGCGCCGGGTGCGCTGGGCGACGCTCGATAAGAACAGATTCGGCGATGGACCTCTCCCATGGGGAGTACAGTGGTGTTCTGCGAGATGATAGGCATAGAACCCTAGCTGATCGCACGCCTCTGCTAATATCAGGCGATCTTCGTACTGCCGACCGATGTCGCGGCCATCCTCGTCCAGATGATCGAAGATGCCGAACGCTAGGTTTGAAGGAAAGACGTTTGTCACTCGATAAGTCCCCAATTTTAAAAGCAGGCTGTTCTCTTGCTGGGATGACCAAGCAAGTCGGAAGAGATGTGTGTGATCGCCGATTAGCGTCAGCGTAAGGAAGAAGCAGAGCCTGACGCTTCCCTGCCCTTGGAGCTTGGCACCGTTAAGCTTCCAGCAATGTCGCCAGCGGCAGCAAGAAATGCATCCATCTGCTCTTTTGTGCCGATGCTGACGCGTATGCAGTGTTCCAAGCCTTTGTCCGGAAAAAACGCGACAAGTATCTTTTGCCTTTCCAATGCTGCTTGCCACCATGAGCCGTCCTGTCCCGCGGGCACACGGGCCAGCAAGAAATTTGCGCGGGAGGGCGTTACGGAAAATCCGAGTTGCGACAGCGCGACTGTCACTCGCTCTCGTTCATCCTTGATGTGCTTGTGGTTCTCTGCGTAGGCGCCGCGATGCGCAAGCACGCTGATACCAACGGCATGCCCGATGACGTTCATGTTGAAGACGTTCTGGATGTTTCGCAGCCTGCCAATAATTTCAGGGTGACCGAAACCGAAACCGACGCGAATGCCGGCGGCGGCATAGCTTTTCGAGAATGACCTCAAGATCAGAACGTTCGGATACTGGTTGATGAGGCGCAGGCCATGATCGGGTGCAAAGTCGACGTAGGCTTCATCAAGGACAACCAAGCGGTCCGATTGTGCTACGAGGCGTTCGATATCGCTTATCGGGAGGAATGTTCCGGTCGGATTGTTTGGATTGGCCAACATAATGAACTTGGCGTCTTTTGCCGGACCGGAAAGCAATTGCTCCATTGGCAGGGAATGAGCTTGACATCCGACTTCGAGAAACTCGGCGCCCTGAATCATGGCAAGTTTGCGGTTGAACGAAAACCCTGGCGACATCATCGCAACCTTATCGCCAGGCGCGAGGAAAGCTCTGTAGATGAGTCCGAGCAGTTCAGACGACCCGTTGCCTGCGATGACCTGATCCCTGGAAACGCCATAGGTGCTGGACGCCGCTTCCCTCAAGCTGATGTTATCGTCATCCGGATATAGATACTGGCACTTGAGAGCCGCCACTGCACTTTGCATTATGATTGGCGGCAACGGAAACGGGTTTTCATTCGTATTCAGCTTGACAAAATTTCCGTCCGGCGCTGGTCCGTTGGACGGCAGAGGATCTAACTGTCGCGTCACTGGCGGAAGAGCCGAAAGCACAGTTTGCAGTTTTGCATCGGACATATTTTAACTCCGTTTCAGTCAACAGGGGGCATCCGTATGAGCTCGCAACGAAAGCAACATGGCGGACAGGATTGACGATGGAAGCGTTGCCACTCACACGATGGTCGCAACGCAGACACGGGAATTCGGCCAGGCTGTCCTCGGTGAATCGAGTGGACGCGGACGCGGATCTGCATCGCTGCCGCAAGGCGCTATGCAGCTCAGCTCATCTCCTCGGTTTCAGATACGCTTGATCTCGACGCCGTATTTCCTCAGCACGTAGCCAATCTGGCGCGGGGTCAGTCCAAGGAGGCGCGCTGCCTTTGCCTGCACCCAGCCACATCTTTCCATGGCAGCAATGACGCGCTCTATGTCGGGGGTCCTCGCGCCAATTGGGTGTGTTGCGCCGGCACGCGGGACTGTGGTCGCGGCCGAACAGGCTGCCGCATCCGGCGGCGTGGCCGGATTCACTGACTCCGGCAGGATCGGCGCTGGTTGCAGCGCGGCCTTGCCCGATCTGCACTTCCACAGCGCCTCGGCAAAGCATTGGCCTTGCGAGCAGGCAAAGTCGTTTCTCCCGATTGATAGTCCCTCGGCCAGGATCGCTGTCCGGTGCACGCAATTTTCAAGCTCGCGAATGTTGCCGGGAAACTCACATTTCATCAGCACTTCAATCGCACTTGGATCGAAGGTAAGCGTACAGCCGTTCTCGTCGTTGAACTTCTTGAGAAACTCAGCTGCGAGCAGCGGAATATCGCTGCGCCTCTGGCGCAATGCTGGTACCAGCAAGGGAACCACGTTGATGCGGTAGTATAGGTCGGCGCGGAACTCATTCCTTGCAACCGCCTCTTCCAGGTTCCTGTTCGTGGCGGCAATCACGCGAACATCGACCTTAATGGTCTGATTGCTGCCGACGCGCTCAAACTCCTGCTCCTGCAGCACGCGCAGTAGCTTTGCCTGGAACGAGGCCGAGATCTCGCCAATCTCATCCAGAAACAACGTCCCCTTGTCAGCGAGCTCAAAGCGCCCCTTGCGGGAATTGAATGCGCTTGTGAAGGCACCCTTCTCATGACCGAACAATTCGGATTCCAGGACTGTCTCTGGGAGCGCTGCACAATTGAGTTTAACGAAGGGCCGCTTGGCGCGCGGCGACAACTCGTGAATTGCCTTGGCAGCCAGCTCCTTCCCGGTACCGGACTCGCCTCGCAACAGAACCGTGGTTTTTGCCTTGGCTACGATCGCGATCTTCTCCAGCAGCGCGCTTATCGCCGGACTGTCACCAATCATCCCCTCGACATGAACCTTTTTGCGCCGGGGTGCAGGGTGCTTAACATCGGAAAATTTCGTCTGCAGCCGATCTTCCAACTCCGGCGGTCGCTCGCGGTCCCCCGCGCAGAAGCGGTGCAACTTGACTGTCTGTCCCACCATGTTGGCAATCATGGTGAGCAGTCGGACATCGTAATCGAGCCGATAGCTTGACCTGCTTTCCAAAGCCCTGTCCATAGTCAGCGCGCCTACGGCGTTCCCATCAACACGAATGGGAACGCCGATGAAGGACACGGTATCGGAGGCCCCAAGCACCTCGATGTCAGCGGCAGTGAAGGCCGGATGCATCGCTATGTCCTCGGCGATGAGCGGCGTGTCCGTCGTCACAATCTGATCGATGGCGTTGCGCGGCACGCGCGACCGGGAGGGCTCATTGCTGTTCGTGTCGCAGTCGCTGGCCACGGTGATGTCCAGTCCGGCCTCGGCATCGCAGAGAGTGATGATGCCGTGCCGCATCTGCACTAACGAGTGCAGGAGATCAACGACCTTGGCCAACGTGAGTTCGAGCCGGGCGGGACCGGTGAGTATTTTCGATATTTCGAAGATTCCGATGAGGGCGCGCTCGTGCAATACCCCATTCGCAGGATTCGTCTCGGACGTTGGACAACCTCTTATCGCATCCGGCAGCGATATGCCGCACTCGCTGGCATTTTGTTCTGATTTGCGAATGTTGTGGTGCATGTGATCCTCGATCTCGCGCCATCAAACGTAAGCCGGCGGCATGTGCGCCCGCGGCGTCGCGAGCAGGCCCGAAAATACTCCGACGTGAACTCGTGCCGCCGTTTGGTCGAGTGCGAAGCGGATCGAACCCTGATGCATCGCTTGGCTCTCCCCTCCACGAAGCTTGGCCATGGTCTCGGCTTGCACCAAGGCAACCACACGTTGTTTTCAACAGACTGGAGCGAGGCGGGATAGTCAATCGAGCTTTCTTTCATTCGTGAAAGGAAACCTCGCGGCATATGATAGAATACATCAATTCTGTTTTTGCCGTTGAACGACGGAAATACTTGCGCCGGCGATGCGGTGCCCGAGCGGCTGACCGCGCCGAGTGTAAATGCCGGGCCGTGCATTCACCAGCGCCTGCGAAGGAGGGGCTGGAGCGACAATAACCGCCAACGACACTGGTCGGTTGCGGCAACCGCCATTTTTCTCGAGTTGATCATGCGGCGGCGGTGTCGCGTGTGAAGGCGCGAAGCTGGCGTCGAGTACGGCTTCGTAGGCGGTGCTCGCAATTTCTGAATCACATCGTCGTGGTCATCACCAGCGGCGTCAAGCTCTACGTCTCGACGTCGCTTTCATGCAGCGGGAGCGCTGCAAAGAGCACAGCAATTCTCCGCTCTGATGCCACCGATGAAACCGCGAGCCAGAGGGATCGACCGGCAGCACTCTGTCAGTGAACATCAACGGGTCGTGCTGGACCCTCGTCATTCCCGCCTTGTGCCAGCGCATTCATCCCATCATGGGTGCCACGGCTAGTCAGGGAAAGCGAAGCTCTCGGCCTCCTCTAGACCAACGGATTTGCGCCATGTGGCGCAGGCGTTCCGGCGAGAGGAACTCGCCTCTTACAAAAGGGATTGTCACACGATGTCCGGAAGCCCGTCAGGGGTTCCCTAGAGCCGTGGTCACAACCGCGGCGGAATGGCCGGAACGGAAGTGCCTGAGGAACACGCAAGGGCAGGATGCGTCGATGCTGAAAACCTATACCCGCCAAGCGAATTGGCGTAGTGCCAATTCAGGCAAATATGATGCTCACCTGCCGTGCAGGCAGGCGACCTGGAAAAGCAACCATATTAGGCCTGCGGCGTCGCAGCGTGGAAGGCATCAATGTTCTTTGTCTTTCGGAGGATTGGGATCGTTACCGCCGCCGACCGAGTCCTTGCTACGAATTTTTCCGTCGCGGCCCTTCACCGTCAGTTCGCCACCGCCCTGATTGGTGATCTTTTCCTTGGCGGATTGAATTGCGTCCTTCTGCGTATCATGCACGAAGCCGCGATCGGCGTCATTTCGTCTGTCTACCCACTTTTTGTCGGCAGGGCGCTGATAAACCGTTCTGTCAGGCTTCTTTGTCATGAAGATTTATCCTCTGTGAATAGCAGTAAAGTACGGATATTTTTTCCATTCACAACCTACCGTGCTTCACTTCCACATGTTATTCGAGGCGGCCGACCGGCAGTTCCCACTGAGTTAATGTTTTGTCATCGAGCCGACATGATCACTGAAGCTGAGGTGCGCACAAAAGCGTGGAATTCTGCGCTGAACTGCCATGGCACATATACCGTTTTTTCGCGCCGTCTGAGGCGACTTAAGCTTCTTACGAGGCTGCGCGATTTCTGGGCGTTCGCAATTCCCATCATTCTTGGCGCTATTGCGGGCTCAGACACATTCGGACTGCCAGCGACTTACCTGACGGTGCTTAAGATTGGTCTCGCGGTGGCCGCGGTAATCCAACTGCTTTTCGCTCTTTGGGCAGTCTTCAGCCGATGGGACGACGATCTGGCCTATAGCTCACGTGCCATGCGCGATTCATATGAAATGGAGGAGGCCTGGCGTGCAATCGGCGAAAGTCGAGTCGACGATATCGCTCTCGAATTCAGGATGCGGACCGATCAACAAAAAATCATAGATTCCCATGACATCGAGAAGGACATAACGTCCGAAGAAAAGAACCTAGGCATGCGAAACGGGCTGATCGAGTATCGAAGGTTATGTGCGGTGTGTAACGAAATCCCCATTTCTCGACGTTTGCGTTGGTGGCCAAAAAAGAAATGCGCCGTTTGCGGCGGAAACTAAATAAGGAGAAGATGATGAACGATGAACTGCGCAAGGTTATCCGGGGATATACGAAGTTGTCTCTGGGTGATCGGAAAGAGTTTGTAACACGGATCACCCGGCCTGGCGCCGAAATCGGCACACTCAATGAGCGTATCGAAAAGTCTGAACAGATTACGATGGGACCGCTTGGAAGCGGCTGCCCCTGCTGCGGGCGTTGATTTGCCAAAATGGGTCGTCCAAAGGCCCATCCAAATTATTCTGTGCATTGCAGTGGCTGCATAGTCGTAGGCTGTCAAGAAACGAGCGCTTCCAGGGGTAAGTTAGCCTGTCATCTGGAAGGGCTTATGAACAGGCGACCTATTTGGTACGCGCTGGCGCCAGCGATGCGGCGCGGTCCAAAGCCGGCTAAAACGAGGAACCCAGCACGCTCTGTGCAGCAAAACCGCTAGCCAGAGGGATCGACCGGCAGCACTCTGCCAGAGACCATCAAGGGCGTGCCGGACCGCGGCCTATCCCGCTGGTCTGACACCGCATTCCTCCAGCATTGGCGAGCCCACGTCAGTTCAGGTCATGCGGATTCATCTGGCATGGGTATTGCGGCGGCGTTGGTGCAGCGTTCGACCGGAGCGCCGCGATAGGGAGAAGCCCGGGAGAAGTCACGCCACCTCGATCCGGTCAGGGAGAGAGAAACAGTGTCAGCTGCACAAGTTCGCGGCGCGAGTCCCGCGCCCCGCAAACCCTTCTACGCCAAGCTCTACGCCCAGGTGCTTGCCGCCATCGCGCTCGGCGTCGCAATTGGCTATTTTTATCCGGAGACCGGCGAGAGCCTGAAGCCGCTGGGTGATGCCTTCATCAAGCTGGTCAAGATGATCATCGCGCCTGTCATCTTCCTGACAATTGCCACCGGCATTGCCGGCATGAACGATCTTCATAAGGTCGGCCGGGTCGCCGGTAAAGCAATGGTCTATTTCCTCACCTTCTCGACGCTCGCGCTGATCGTCGGCCTCATCGTCGCCAATGTCGTCCAGCCTGGCGCCGGCCTCAACATTGATCCGGCCTCGCTCGATGTCCAGGCCGTGAATACCTATGCCGCAAAAGCCAGCGAGCAGTCGGTCACCGGCTTTCTGATGAACATCATCCCGCCAACGATCGTCGGTGCCTTCGCGGAAGGCGACATCCTGCAGGTGCTGTTCTTCTCGGTTCTGTTCGGCATGGCGCTTGCGATGGCCGGAGAGCCGGGCAAGCCTGTCGTTTGCTTCCTTCAGGCGCTCATCGCGCCTGTCTTCAAGCTCGTTGGAATTCTGATGAAGGCCGCGCCGATCGGCGCTTTTGGCGCAATGGCCTTCACCATCGGCAGATATGGCATCGGTTCGGTGGTCAACCTCGCGATGCTGGTCGCGACGTTCTATTTCACCGCCTTCCTCTTCGTGTTCGGGGTTCTCGGCGCGGTCTGTCGCTACAACGGCTTCTCGATCTGTTCTCTCATTCGCTACATCAAGGAAGAGCTGCTGCTTGTCCTCGCAACGTCCTCCTCGGAGGCGGCGCTCCCTTCGCTGATGCAGAAAATGGAGAAGGCGGGCGCCAGGCGTTCGGTTGTGGGTCTCGTCATCCCGGCCGGATACTCATTCAATCTGGACGGCACGAATATCTACATGACGCTGGCGGCCCTCTTCATCGCGCAGGCGACGAACACGGATCTGTCCATCGGCGATCAGGTGCTGCTGCTGCTCGTAGCAATGCTTTCCTCCAAGGGCGCTGCAGGTGTCACAGGCGCGGGCTTCATCACCCTGGCGGCTACGCTCGCCGTAGTTCCGAGTGTTCCCGTTGCTGGGATGGCACTGATACTCGGCATCGACCGCTTCATGTCCGAATGCCGGGCGCTGACGAATTGCGTCGGCAACGCAGTGGCATCCCTCGTCGTCGCCCGCTGGGAAGGAGAATTGGACCGAGCACAGATGAAAGCCGCCTTCTGCGGTCATCAGCTTGCCGAGGCATCAAACCGGCTACCCTCCTCCCAATAAGGTGGGCGGCCCACGACCTGTTAAGTCGCCTAGCTGGTCACATGAACTGAACGACCGACCCGCAGCCTCTAAACGGCTCCTCACGGACCATGTAGCCGAAGCGCTAAATGTGTGAGTGCAAACCGTCACCGCCCTTTAAGCGAATGAGCCTTCCAGTATACCCGGCCGGTTTACGTCTGGAATGATGTTCGTCCAACACGCTGTTGGCCATTCGTATGGGACGTTTTCACTTTGCCACCCGAAACCGAAACGCGTTAGGCGACAGAGAGCCGGCCCGCGTCAAAAACCGATCAGAATAGGGACCTATGACCAAGCGCCCCACAATTGCCGATCTCGCCCGCGAAGCCCGAGTCAGCGTAGCAACGATCGATCGGGTTCTGAACGCCCGCCATCCGGTGCGCGAGGAGACCGCGCGGCGGGTCCACGACGCCGCCCACGCGATCGGCTATCATGCTGCCGGGCTAATCAAGCAGCGCTTACGGCGAGACCTACCGCACTACCGTCTGGGCTTCATCTTGAGAAAACCGGCCCAGCATTTCTACCAAGATTTTGCACGCGAGGTCGAAGCATCGGTCAATTTGGCCCAGTCCTTCCACGGCATTCCGCTCGTCGAATTCGCCCCGTCACATATGCCGAGCGACCTGATCGCGCGGCTCAAGGATTTGGGCGCACGCTGCCATGCGATCGCGATGGTGGCACCGGACCACCCGAAAATTACAGCAGCGGTTGAGGACCTCAAGGCCAAAGGCATTCCGGTTTTCTCGCTGCTTTCCGACTTCGCCGCCGGCGTGCGACAGGGGTATATCGGCCTTAACAACCGCAAGGTGGGGCGCACGGCCGCTTGGATGGTGTCGAAGGTCGCAAAACGGCCCGGCAAAGTGGCGGTTTTTGTCGGCAGCCATCGTTTCCAGGGGCACGAGCTCCGTGACGTCGGCTTTCGCTCCTATTGCCGTGAGAACGCGCCCACGTTCGAGGTGCTGGATCCTGTCATGAACCTCGAGAAACGGCAGATCACCTACGAGGCAACGCTTGATCTCATGCAGCGAGAGCCCGAGCTCGTCGGCTTCTATGTCGCCGGCGGCGGCATGGAGGGCGCCATCTCCGCGCTCCGAGAAGAGGGCAAAAGTCGCGATCTCGTCGCGATCGTGAATGAAATCACACCGGAGTCTCGGGCGGCGCTCGCAGATAATATCGTCACGATGGCGGTCGCCACGCCAATGCGCCGACTTTGCCGAGAGCTGATAACGCTGATGACGCGGGCTATCGAGACCGGCACCGCTGAAACGCCCGGACAGACATTTCTCCCGTTCGACATCCATCTGCCGGAAAATATATGAAACTCATGGACTCTATCGTGAGCGGGGAGTTTCCTTTCATAAACGAGAGAAAGTTGAATGATGATCCCATCCCGCGGGGTGGCCGCACCCACGGACCTCAGCCGGGCAGAATGTAGCGCCGATTAGATGAACGGATCGGCCACGCGTTCAGGCAGAAGCGCGGGGTCAATTGCCTGGGTCCGCAGCGTCAAGCTCGACCGGCTTCATTGCCAAGTGCCCGACTTTCTCGGTGCAGGGGACTGTCGTCGACGCCAGTAGCCGAGCGAGGCTGGCACAGATGATCGACCACGTGGACCGCCATCTCCTCGCCTGGCCGCGCGTGAAAAGCCGCGGCAAGGCCTGCGACGTTGGCATTTAAGTGGGGCTGAGCATCTTCTGGGACTCCGCAAGGAAAATCGGAGGCGGCAGTCAATTCAGTAGCAACCCCGGGCGTGTGTTCTGCTCGTTCCTGGCCCTCGTACTTGACGATCAACTGCGCCGCTCTGCTGGGCAAGGCCCGGTGTTTAAGTGGGGCTTAACATCTTCCGGGACTTCGCACGCGAAATCGAGGTGGCAGTCGGTACCAACAACCGCAAGGTCGGATCGGCGTGCCCGAGACGCTCATTGATTTCAGGCAAAGGCGCCAGGCTAGATGCCTCCTGCAACATCATTTCCCGCATCCACATGCTTGCCGGATCAGTATTGTGAAGCTCAGGCCATTGGACGGCCTCCGTGAATGCGGGAGGAGGAAGTGGCGGCGGAAGTTGGACAATCCGCAGGGGTGTTGTTTTTGCGAAATGCTGCGCCAGCCGTAAGGGCATGGTCCCGATGCGGTTGCTGCCTGACAGGACGGGCGCGATCAGGCTAAAGCCCTGTACGACGACCTCGACACGTCTCTCGAAACCGTGCTCGAGCAAATACCATTCCTCCATGGTGGGCTGCCGGGTGTGCCTGAATTTGAGCACGACATGCCCCATGGACAAGTATCGCTCGAATGTAAGTGGCTCTGACAGCTGCTTGTTCGTGCCGCAGCCTACGCATACGAGCATATCTTCGAACAGGACTGCGCGAGGATGTTTCGACATGAACACTTCCGGCATAATCAGAAAATCAAGGTCGCCGCGCCGGAGAAGCTCCTCGGGGTCGTCGCAAATAGGCAGACATTCAAAGCGAACGGCGGGAGCTTCCCGCGCAGCACGCTCTACGATCTTCTTAAAAAATACGAGCGTGATGTAATCGGAAAGCATCATTCGGAAGAGACGATCCGATTGGGCCGGGTTGAAAGCGTCGGAGGAAATAATCGATAGCTGGATGTGCAGCAATGCCTCCCGGACTGCTGTGGCGAGCCCGTCGGCGCGCGGTGTCAAAATGAGCTCGCGGCCGTTCATCGTAAATAGCTCATCGTTGAAATAGGCGCGTAACCGAGCAACAGCGGCGCTCATGGCCGGCTGGCTCAGGTTGATACTGCGAGCCGCGGCAGTGACTTTACGCTCCCTCATCAGAGCGTCCAGCACAACGAGGAGATTTAGATCGAGTCCCTTGAAACGCATGTCATGTTCTATCCAACGTGTGGATGCGTATCATTCAAACAATCAATTTTACGAATTTACGAGCCATGCATTAGAGGAACGTTAATGAGCGACGTCAAGCTCAAATCGACGACACGGGCCGGAACTTCGAGAGAGCGTCTGGCTCACCTTCGCCAACGACAACGGCTGAATGCAGCCAACAGCGCCGCTTTGGTCGGGTAATGCGGCCGCAAAAACTAATATGAAGAGAGGTCCTGAATGCGCCACCAGGTGCAGTGGAAGTTGTGCTGGGAAAACGAATTGCAGCTCTCCGATCACGTTGAGCTCGCCGAGTTCTTTCGTGATACGTACGGGCCGACTGGGGCGTCCAACGCAGAACCGTTCGAAGGTAGTCGAAGCTGGGCCGGAGCCAGGCCTGAACTCCGCGTGATCGCCTATGATTCAAGTGGTGTAGCGGCTCACATGGGCATACTGCGCCGTTTCATCAAGGTTGACGCGGTCGACCTGTTGGTGGCTGAGCTGGGCCTGTACGGGGTACGCCCGGACCTTGAGGGTCTCGGAATCGCCCATTCAATCCATGTCATGCTTCCAATACTGCAGGAGCTTGGCGTTCCATTCGCTTTCGGAACGGTCCGGGACGCGCTGCGGAATCATGTTGAGAGGTTCGGGCGGCGATACAGGCCTTTGGCCGTTTTGTCGGGAATTCGCGTGCGCTCGACCCGACCAGAGGCCCGCCTCGACCTGCCGCCCACACGCATCGATGACGCACTCACCATTGTTCTGCCGGTTGGACGGCCGATCAGCGAATGGCCCACGGGCACGATGATAGATCGGAACGGACCAGAGCTATGAGCCGTCCCGATTGCTTGTACGAAGTGCGCCGTGAGTGCTCTGACGGCACCGGCCGTCGCAGCGTTTATCTGACGTTTGACGACGGTCCCAATCCACTTTTCACACCGGAGATTCTCGATGTGCTGGCAGAGCAGCGGGTGCCGGCGACTTTCTTCGTCATCGGCGCCTACGCCTTAGAGCACCCAGATCTAATCCAACGGATGGTCGCAGAAGGGCACGAGGTAGGCAACCACACGATGTCTCATCCGGATCTGTACCAATGCGGTTTCGGCGAAGTGCAACGTGAGGTCTTTGAAGCGAACGACGCCATCATGAGAGCGTGCCCGCAGGCCTCGGTGCGCTATGTTCGCGCGCCCTACGGCGCCTGGAGCGAAGAAGTCTTCACAGCCTCACAGATCGCCGGGCTGGCGGCCCTCCATTGGTCCGTCGACCCTCGAGATTGGTCTCGCCCTGGGGTCGACGCGATTATCGATAAAGTGCTCGCCTCTGTCCGGCCGGGCGCAATCGTACTCTTGCACGACGGATGCCCTCCCGGCGAGTTAAGCCAGGGCGCTCACGCCGGTCTGCGCGACCAGACGGTCACGGCGCTGTCCCGGCTGATTCCAGCATTGCGTGAGCGCGGATTTGTAATCCGCTCACTTCCTCAACATCACTGAACAAACGAGATCCCATGACTCTTCTTGGTACAACCAGCACTGTGGCCATATCGCTTTATGCGCTGCTCTCAACTGCTTATAAGAGCATGCAGGGGATTTATGCTCTGCCGACAAACGACTCATCGGCGTTGGAGGTTCTCGTCGGCTCCGATCAACTGCCCAGCGTGGATGTCATCGTCCCCTGCTTCAACGAGGATCCGCGCACGCTTTCAGAGTGCCTGGCTTCCATTGCCGACCAAGAATACGCCGGAAGACTTCGGGTCTATGTGGTTGATGACGGTTCTGGAAATCGCGAAGCCTTAGGAACTGTCCACGAAGCCTACGCGCGCGACCCCAGGTTCGACATCATTTTGCTTCCCGAGAATGTTGGAAAGCGCAAGGCGCAGATCGCCGCGATACGCCGCTCATCAGGGGATCTGGTGCTTAACGTTGATTCAGACACGTTACTCGCGTCCGACGTCATTGCCAAGCTTGTACCGAAAATGCGAGATTCAGCGGTCGGCGCAGTCATGGGTCAGTTGACGGCCAGTAACCGGACCGAGAGCTGGCTGACTAGGCTGATAGACATGGAGTACTGGCTGGCTTGCAACGAGGAGCGCGCGGCGCAGGCTCGCTTCGGTGCCGTTATGTGCTGTTGCGGCCCATGTGCCATGTACCGCCGGTCTGCGCTCCTTTTATTACTGGACCAGTACGAGTCGCAGTTTTTTCGGGGCAAGCCAAGCGACTTCGGTGAGGATCGCCATCTTACTATCCTGATGCTGAAAGCAGGCTTTCGAACCGAGTACGTTCCGAGCGCCATCGCGGCCACAGTCGTCCCGAACAGACTCGGACCGTATCTGCGCCAACAACTCCGTTGGGCACGAAGCACATTCCGGGACACGCTGCTTGGGCTGCGCTTGCTGCCCAGCCTAAATAGCTATCTCACGTTGGACGTGGTCGGACAGAATCTCGGCGCGCTACTCCTCGCCGTATCGGTATTAACGGGCCTCGCACATTTCGCACTGACAGGCTCTGTGCCTTGGTGGACAGGACTGATGATTGTGTCCATGACCATGCTCCGATGCAGCGTGGTAGCAGTTCGTGCCCGACAGTTTCGATTTCTGGGCTTTTCGCTGCACACGTTCATCAACATCTTTCTCTTGCTTCCGTTGAAAGCCTACGCGCTGTGTACATTGAGCAATAGCGATTGGCTGTCGCGAGGCTCTGCTGTCGCTACATCGAACACTGGGGGAAAACAGGCCCCCACCCAAACTCCGATCACTGGTTCCAGCAGGGCAGAATTCTCGCCGCATGCGGCTCCGCTTCGCAGGCTCAATCTTGCGCGGGATTCTTCGGAATTAGTGCTGTCGGGCAACATTTGCGGCGACGAGTGATCGCTAATTACCTAGTGGACGAGAGGTGCACGAGTTTGACCCCGAACGTGAATCATCAGTTGCTTGATCGGGAATTGGCCGCAGACGATCCGTGGCTTCTCGACGGCAATCCGTTCGAGCGGAAGCGCCACACGCAAATGCTCCAGCTGGCGCTTGCCCAAGGCTCCATTTCAAATGCCCTCGAAGTCGGGTGCGCTGCCGGCGCATTCACGGAAAAACTAGCCCCCTACTGCCAAGGGCTCACCGTCATCGATGTCGTGGCGCAAGCGATTGCTCGAGCACGTCAACGGATAAACGAGCCGTCGCGCATCAACTGGATAGTCTCCGATGTTCAACAGTTTTCGACCGACGAGTTGTTTGACCTGATCGTTGTGGCGGAGGTCCTCTACTATCTCGAAGACATAGCCGAGATGCGCGCGGCCGTCAAAAACCTGGTGCGGGTGCTTGCGCCTGGCGGGCATCTGATCTTCGGATCGGCAAGGGATGCTAATTGCCGTCGCTGGGGTCACGCCGCTGGTGCTGAGCCGGTCATCGCCATGCTGAACGAAACGTTGATCGAGGTAGAGCGTCTTGAGTGTCGGGGCGAGTCGGTCAACGAAGACTGCTTGCTCGTCCGTTTCCGAAACCCGCTTTCCGCTTCCTGATGATCGAATCTATCGCCGTTAACCTGGAGACACTATGCGCATCTTTGGTATCAAGCTGACCCATGATGGGGCGATCGCCCTGGTCGAGGATGGACGGCTCGTCTTCTGCGTTGACCAGGAAAAGCGGCACAACGATCCGCGTTACCAAGCCATCGATAATCTCTACGCAATTGTCGCCGCTTTACCGGAACAGGGGCTAAATCCTTGTGACGTCGATCAGTTCGTTATCGACGGCTGGGATGGCGAAGACGAGTCACAGTTTCAGGTCCGGCAGGCAACCAAGCAACCGCCAGTCTTGGCGTCCCTCTCGGTAAAATGAACCCATGTCCATGGTAGCGATCGATCTTACTGACGTAAGCAAAACTTATGACAAGCTCGTTGTCGACAGACTGTCGTTCCGCGTTGCGGCGGGGGAATGCTTCGGGCTCTTGGGACCGAACGGCGCGGGCAAAAGCACGATTGCGCGTATGGTCCTCGGCATGACATCGCCCGATGCGGGGAAGATTACTGTGCTCGGCGTTCCAGTGCCGGCGCGCGCGCGTTTGGCACGTATGCGCATCGGCGTGGTCCCGCAGTTCGACAATCTTGATACCGCGTTCACTGTACGCGAGAACCTGTTGGTGTTCGGGCGCTACTTCCGGATGAGCAGACGCCAGATCGATGCGGTCATACCATCGCTGCTTGAGTTCGCCCGCCTCGAGAACAAAGCGGATGCGCGCGTCGCCGAACTGTCCGGCGGCATGAAGCGGCGCCTGACGCTCGCGCGTGCGCTGATCAATGACCCGCACTTGCTGGTGATGGACGAGCCGACCACCGGCCTCGATCCGCAGGCCCGCCACCTGATCTGGGAACGGCTGCGATCGCTGCTGGCGCGGGGCAAGACTATTCTTTTGACTACCCATTTCATGGAAGAGGCCGAGCGGCTGTGCGATCGGCTGTGCGTTATGGAGGAGGGGCGCAAGATCGCCGAAGGCCGCCCGTCCGCACTCATTGACGAGCAGATCGGCTGTGACGTGGTCGAGGTCTACGGCGGCAATCCGCATGAACTGGGTGCGCTGATCCGGCCGTACGCACAGCGCATCGAGGTGAGCGGTGAGACGCTTTTTTGCTATGCACCCGATCCGGAGCAGGTGCTGGCGCAGCTACGCGGGCGCGCGGGTCTACGCCTTCTGCAGCGTCCCCCCAATCTCGAGGATGTGTTTTTGCGGCTAACCGGGCGCGAGATGGAGGACTGAACAATGGGCGAACGTTATGCGGCGGGCATGCCCGCCAATGCGTGGAATTGGGTCGCGGTTTGGCGCCGCAACTATCTTGGATGGAAGAAAATCGGGCTTGCATCGGTGCTCGGCAACCTCGCCGATCCGATGATCTATCTGTTCGGTCTCGGCTTTGGAATCGGAACAATGATAGGTCCTGTTGAGGGCACTTCGTACATTGCGTTTCTCGCGGCTGGCATGGTTGCCACAAGCGCGATGGCATCGGCGACCGCTGAAACGGTTTACGGGAGTTTCGGCCGCATGGGCGACCAGCGCACCTGGGAAGGAATGCTATGCACTCAGCTGACGCTCGGCGATATCTTACTCGGCGAATTGGCCTGGGCAGCCACCAAGGCCCTGATGGCGGGCACAGCAATCACTATTGTTGCGACCACGCTAGGCTACGCATCGTGGCCATCCATCCTCTGCTTGCTGCCAGTCATCGCTCTCAGTGGCCTCGCCTTCGCGAGTCTAGCGATGGTCGTCACGGCGCTTGCGCCCAGTTATGAATATTTCATATTTTATAATACCCTTGTTATAACACCCATGCTCTTCCTTTGCGGCGCGATGTTTCCGGTCAACCAATTGCCCGGCGCTTTTCAGGACGTCGCCTCCTTGTTGCCCCTCGCACATGCAATTGACCTCATTCGTCCGGCGATGCTTGGCCGTCCGGCCGGCAGCATGGGCCTGCATATCGGCGCGCTTTGCATATACACGGTTTTGCCGTTCTTCCTATCGGTTGCTCTGTTTCGTCGTCGGCTGATGCGTTGACGCTCTCACCATTCGTGAAATTGATTGTTTGGGCGATACCCATCCACGGGTCGGATAGGTCAATGCATGCGTTTTAAGGGACTCGATCTAAATCTCCTCGTTGTGCTGGACGCTTTGATCAGGGAGCGTAAAGTCACCGCCGCAGCCCGCAGTATTAACCTGAGTCAGCCGGCCATGAGCGCCGCCGTCGGTCGGTTACGCGCCTATTTCAGCGATGAGCTATTTACGATGAACGGCCGCGAACTCATTTTGACACCGCGCGCGGAGGGGCTCGCCACAGCAGTCCGGGAGGCATTGCTGCACATCCAGCTGTCGATTATTTCCTGGGACCCCTTTAACCCGGTCGGATCGGATCGTCGTTTCCGCATCATCCTTTCCGATTACCTCACTCTCGTATTTTTTAAGAAGATCGTAAAGCGTGCTGCGCGGGAAGCTCCCGCCGTCCGCTTCGAATGTCTGCCTATTTCCGACGACCCCGAGGAGCTTCTCCGGCGCGGCGACGTTGATTTTCTGATTATGCCGGAAGTGTTCATGTCGAAACATCCTCGCGCAGCCCTGTTCGAAGATATGCTCGTATGCGTAGGCTGCGGCACGAACAAGCAGCTGTCAGAGCCACTTACATTCGACCGATACTTGTCGATGGGGCAGGTTGTGCTTAAATTCGGGGACACCCGGCAGCCCTCCATCGAGGAATGGTATTTGCTCGAGAACGGTTTCGAGAGACGTATCGAGGTCGTCGTACACGCCTTTAGCATGATCCCGCCCCTTCTATCAGGCACCAGCCGCATCGGGACCATGCCGTTGCGGCTGGCGCAGCATTTCGCGAAATTAACACCCTTGCGGATTGTCGAACTTCCGCCGCCACTTCCTGCCGCATTCACGGAGGCCATCCAATGGCCTGCGCTTCACAATAATGATCCGGCAAGCCTATGGATGCGGGAAATGATGTTGCAGGAGGCATCTCGTATGATTGCCCTGCCTAAGAGCACCGGACGTCTCAGTTGTCGGCCGAATTGAGAAACTGACCCCTCGGTTATAAGAGGAGGCATGGATGGCGATTGGGATTGGGCGATTCCTGCATTGTCGAGAACGATGCAGGGAGAGCAGATCCTTCAGCCTGAAGAGGTGGCAGCGATGCTGCGGCGGCATGAGGTTGGCGGGGAACCGACGGGCGAAGGAATTCGGTGCGCGCGCAACACCGTGCATCGGCATCTAAGCGAGGGCGGGACTGTTCCGTTTCGCAAGCCCGTGCGGCCGACGGCGTTTGACGGACTGGACGATTGGCTGCGGGAGCGCTTCTTCCCCCATGGGTCGAGCCGGATGACGATCTCGACCCGCTCCAGATGCACCGGGAACGCCTTGCGCGGTCGCGCAGCACGTCGCGGCTCGCCTGTCGGACTTGCGGCCTTGCGGCCTTGCGGCCTCGAGTTCGGACTCAATCGCGCCGAGCCCGGTCTGGATTCGAAGGCGAAGGCCTCCTGGGCACGTTCGAGCTTCTCGGAGCTGCGACCGAAGCGCCGCGCTCCAGCTGCTTGACGATCCCTGAAGGTCGGCGAGCCTCTCCTGGGCACGCTCGTTGAGTGTCGCCATCCGGACGATCTCGGCCTTGAGTGTTCGCTCCGGAGTTGTTGCAGTTCGGCCTTCTCCGCCGCCATGGGGACGAATATCGCCTTGAGCGGAACGATTTCGTGGAGACGGGCCAAAGCGCTTCTCTTCATGACGCCGACAAAAGCTTATTTTGCACGGCCAGAGGCCCGCCTTTTGCGCCTGAGTCACGTCGCCACGGCCTATCCGGCCGACGTCGGACGCCGTCTCCGTTCGGCTTAAGCGCGCCAGTCCATGCCTTCGACGAGCGCCATCAGTTGGGCGCGGCAAGCCGGATCACGCCGTTCTCCACCCGCGGCCAGCGGAACTTGTCCTCGTCCAGCGAGGCGCAGGTCGGGGAGTATGGTGAGCGCAAGGTGGCGGCTGAACAGGAACTGCGACGGATCGATATCGTGGCGCCGCAGTCAGGCACCATTCAACAACTCGCAGTTCATACGCTCGAGTGATTACGCCCGCCGATCCGATCATGCTAATCGTGCCGGAAGGCGACGATCTTGCGCTGGAAGTACGGATCACCCCGAAGGACATCGACCAAATCCAGCTTGGTCACAAGGCCGTGCTGCGGATGTCAGCCTTCAATCTGAGAACCACGCCGGAATTGAACGGATATGTCAGCCGGATCGCAGCTGATCTGGCGACGGACGAAAAAAACGGCATTTCGTATTACCTAGTGCGTCTATCGGTTCCGCATGCGGAACTGACGAAGCTCAAGGACCTAACGCTCGTGCCCGGCATGCCGGCCGAAGCGATGGTCCAGACGGGCGAGCGTACGGCGCTTTCCTATTTTGTGAAGCCGCTGTCGGACCAAATCAGTCGGGCATTCCACGAGTAATGAAAGCAATTCTGTTAGCTTGGCGTAGGCCGCGTCGCGTAGAGCCCGTGCGGCCGACGTGTGGAAGCTGTCGTTCCGAGATCCTTGAACTCTCGGCTCGCGCGAACGCGCTCCCTAATGTTCCATTGCTCGCAATGGGCAGTGCTGGCGAGATACTCGGCAACACAGCCCTATGCCTGTTCTTCCGAGGCCGGCTTGACGGTGAGCGAATGCGTAACGCAGCTGTGAGGACCCGTCAGTTGTCGTTTCAGCTCGGCTTCGGTCAACTTCGACAGCCTGTCGGCGAAAGGTGCTATCACGAGACCATTGGCGGCAAATTGCCCTCCCCTTGTTGCGCGGTAGCAGCATGCGTGTCGGGGAAGGAACCGTCTCCGGCCCCCCCCCCCATTCATCGCTGAGCCGCGCCGTACCCGCCGCCACCGGAACTTGTCCACGTCCAGCGCTTACGGTGCGGGTATGCCGGCGTCGAGCAAACAGGGAGAGGTTTGGGCCCAACCAGGGCGGCCGGTTACCAAGTTTTACTCGTCCGCTTGAGTGTGAATGTTCGGGTCGATCGTCTGGGCGCGTCCCCGCCGCCTGCGAGCCCGCTACTGCTCAGCGGAAGGGCGAAGTGAACGTGAATGCATCCATTTCGTAAATGTGTGTCTATCCAAGCAATCGATTTCTCTAATTACCCGATGAGCAATATGAACGCGTCAGGCAGGGTGCATCATCAGGAGTATTTTTTCGATGGCAAACATTATCGAGGGTAGCCCGGATGCCGAAACACTCCTCGGCACCAAGGGTGAAGATTGGATGGAGGGTTTCCAGGGCGGTGACTGGATTGACGGTCGTGGCGGCAACGACGAGATCTCGGCTGGCCCGGGCAGTGACCGAGCCCTTGGCGGCGAGGGTAACGACCGCATCTTCGGCGGAGATGGCTGGGACGATCTCTCCGGCGACAACGGCCGCTTCAACGCGCGCATCTCCGGTGAGGACAATGACAGGCTCAGCGGCGGTCCCGGCCAGGATGTCCTCTACGTGGGTGACGGCCAGGATACGTTGACCGGGGGCACCGACAATGACACGTTCGTGTTCCAGTTCCACAATCCGGTGCCTGGGGTCGATCCGAGTGTCGGGTCGAAGCCGGACATTACCACTATCACCGATTTCAACCCGGCGGAGGACAAGTTCGCCTTCGATGCGGTGGGCCTCTACAACGACGGTTTTGGCGCGAACTTCGTCAACAACGCCAGTATACAGTCCGGCTACCCGGTGAGCAGCTTCTACAGTGGCGCGGCCTCGGGTGCGAACGGCGAACATGTCGTGGTAATCACTGGCGAATCTTTCAACTCTGCTAATGAGGCAGCGCGTGCGATCTCCGGCGAGCACGCCGGCGACATCATTGTCTACCAAAGCAGCTACACCGACAGAGTCGCAACTCTGGCCTATGTCACCGCCGACGGCAGCGCGCACGAGTTCGCCCACCTGGGCGGTGTGGTCACCGTGGCCGACCTAGGCCTGACCGCGTCGGACTTCACCTTCGTTTGATCCAGAAAACCGATACGGAACCGCGCCCCGCCCCCCTGGGCGGGCGCTTTCCCGTTTCCGCTACTTGCCATGGGCCGGGGCGGCCGAGGGGCGCCCGGGAGCAGTTGCAGCGTGGATAGCTTGACGAAGCCCTGCGCGTCGCGCTGGTCGTGCACCGAAATCTCCTGAAAGTGTGGAGGCGGAAGCCTGTCCGGGCCCTTGCGGCCGGCCACGATGACGTTGCCCTTCCAAACCTTCAGCCGGACGGTTTGTTGACCCGCTCCATTAAATGCCGGGACCAAACATATTCGGCGGGAGCACTGATCCTGAACCAGCGAGCGGATGCAGTCGGTCGCCGGTCGGGGAGCAATATGGGGCTGAGTCGCCAGCCTCCGGAACTTACGTGAGAAGCCATTCCTTGAAGGATTCAGCTTTGAGACCTTTCCCTCTGAGTTCCGCTATTTGGGGCGTTGTGTTGATCAGCGGCGCGGTCAACGTGCTTGCGCTGATCTCGCCGCTGTTCATGCTTCAGGTCTATGACCGCGTTCTGGCAAGTGGCAGCGTATCGACGCTGGTGGGGCTCGTCGTGCTTGCTGCGGGGCTTTATGCGTTCCAATGCCTGCTCGACATTTTGCGCGCCCGCGTGCTGCTGCGGATTGGCGAGCGTTTCGATGGAGAGTTTTCCGGACGCGTTCACGATGCGATCGTTCGCCTTCCGCTTTCAACGCGCATGCCGGGCGACGGCTTGCAGCCGCTTCGCGATCTCGACAATGTTCGCGGCTTCTTGGGTGGAAACGGTCCGACAGCGTTCTTCGATCTGCCATGGATGCTGTTTTATCTTGGCATTTGCTTCCTCCTTCATTTCTGGATCGGCATGACGGCACTTATCGGGGCGGTCGGCCTCACATCTCTGACACTCCTTGCCAACACTCTCTCGCAACGGCCGATAAGCGATACCGTTGCCCACAACATGGCACGCAATGGTCTGCTGCAAGCAGCGCGTTGCAATGCCGAGGTCGTGCGAGCTCTCGGCCTTGGAAAGCGGATCGCTGCCCGATGGCAAAAGGCCAATGCCAAGTATCTGGCCGCCAACCGGAAAGCTGGGGACTTGGCAGGTGGGCTGGGTGCCATTTCAAAATCGCTGCGCGTGCTGCTGCAATCGGCCATTCTTGCCGTCGGCGCGTACCTTGTCATCAGACAGGAGGCTACGGCCGGGGTTATGATTGCCAGTTCGATCATGATGGGGCGTGCGCTGGCTCCGGTCGATCTGGCCATTTCAAGCTGGAAACCTTTCCTCATGGCGCGCCAGGGTTGGGCGCGGCTGGAGGACCTCTTGGAAAAGGTTCCTGAATCCGCTCCTGTTATGCCAATGCCTGCACCTGAACGCGAACTGCGCCTCGAAGGCGTGACAATCGTTCCGCCCGGCGAAAGGAAGCCGACCGTGACCGGCCTTGCGTTTGCCATTCAGGCGGGAAGCGCACTCGGGATCATCGGTGCATCGGGCTCGGGCAAGTCGACACTCTCGCGCGCCATCGTCGGCGCATGGGCGCCGGTCGCCGGAAAGGTTCGCATCGACAGCGCAAGCCTCGATCAATGGGACCGGGAAGCACTAGGCCGTCATATCGGCTATCTGCCGCAAGGTGTTGAACTGTTCGACGGCACCATTGCCGAAAACATTGCTCGTTTTGAAGATAATCCTGACCCTGAGGCTATTGTCGCCGCGGCGAAAGCAGCGGGCACGCACGAACTGATCCTCCGATTTGAGCACGGCTACGAAACTCCGATCGGTGAGGCCGGATCGGCACTTTCCGCCGGGCAGCGCCAGCGTATCGGTCTTGCCCGTGCTCTTTATCGAGACCCTTTCCTTGTTGTGCTGGATGAACCCAATGCCAATCTCGATGCGGAAGGCGAGGCTGCGGTCGTTAAGGCGATCGCCTCCGTGCGCGAGCGCAAGGGCATTGCGGTTGTCGTCGCCCATCGGCCGAGCGCCATCCGCGCCGTGGATTTGGTGTTGGTGATGGAAGGTGGACGGCAGCGAGCATTCGGTGCGCGTGATGAAGCACTTTCCAAAGTCCTGAAGGGGACAGCGATGGCACGAGGCGCTGGCGTCAAGGCCATCGAATCTACACAGGATCATGTGGGAGAGCGCGCTGACATGGAGGATCCCGGTGTCCGGCATTCATCAGAACAATGACGTTTCCAGCTCCATTCGCCGCCACCTGGTGGCGGGCCTTCTGGCGAGCGTAATCTTTGTGGGAGGAGCCGGAGCCTGGGCGGCCTTCACGAATCTCTCCGGTGCGGTTGTCGCGTCCGGACACTTTGTCGTCGATTCCTATGTCAAGAAGGTGCAGCACCCGACCGGCGGGGTGGTGGGAGAAATCCTGGTGCGCGAAGGCGATAAAGTGAAAGCCGGCGACATCCTCATGCGGCTCGATGCCACCCAGACGCGCGCCAATCTCGCCATAGTCACCAAGCGGCTCGATGAGCTCGCCGCCTACCAGGCAAGACTCGATGCTGAACGTGACGATCTCGCGGAGATCGCCTTCCCGGACTGGCTGCTCGTCCGAAGAGATGTTCCGGACGTAGCTTCGGCAATACATAGCGAGACGCTGCTGTTCGAATTCCGCAGACAATCCCGCGACGGAAAGCAGGCGCAACTGGCGGAACACATTACTCAATATCACCACGAGATCGAAGGATTCGAGGCGCAGGAAATTGCCTGTGAAAAAAGGATCGAGGTTCTCCTTAAGGAAATTGCTGTTCTGAGTGGGCTGCGCGACCAAGGCATTGTCTCGGACCAACGGTTGAACAGCCTGAAGATCCAGGTTGCCACTTTCGGTGGCGAACGCGGTGAGAAGATCGCACATCAGGCACAGACAGCAGCCCGCATAGCCGAAACGCGCCTGCAGATCCCGCAGATCGATCAGGATTTCAAGACCGAAGTCGGCCAGGAGCTCAGAGAGGTTCAGGCGCAGATCGGGGAGTATGGTGAGCGCAAGGTGGCGGCTGAACAGGAACTGCGACGGATCGATATCGTCGCGCCGCAGTCAGGCACCATTCAACAACTCGCAGTTCATACGCTCGGCGGAGTGATTACGCCCGCCGATCCGATCATGCTAATCGTGCCGGAAGGCGACGATCTTGCGCTGGAAGTACGGATCACCCCGAAGGACATCGACCAAATCCAGCTTGGTCACAAGGCCGTGCTGCGGATGTCAGCCTTCAATCTGAGAACCACGCCGGAATTGAACGGATATGTCAGCCGGATCGCAGCCGATCTGGCGACGGACGAAAAAAACGGCATTTCGTATTACCTGGTGCGTCTATCGGTTCCGCATGCGGAACTGACGAAGCTCAAGGACCTGACGCTCGTGCCCGGCATGCCGGCCGAAGCGATGGTCCAGACGGGCGAGCGTACGGCGCTTTCCTATTTTGTGAAGCCGCTGTCGGACCAAATCAGTCGGGCATTCCACGAGGAATGATAGTAATCCACAGAAATATATTGTTGGTATTTATGTTGGTTGTTCGCAGGCTACGTGGGTAGTAACATCCTGAAAGTACTGGCATACTTTCCTCACTTGGATTCCGCCTCTGGGCACCAAATATTTCTTAATAAATTCAATTGATTATACGTTGCCGAGCTAGTTAATCCGCCTTTACTATCATTGTCTCCTATGCCTTTATACCGTTTCCATACCGTCGAGAAGTCGATTCAGCCATAGCTACGACGGTCAACAAAGTTGGCTGCATAGCGCCGCGGAGACGTCTTTCGGGCCGTCGGCGAGACGTGGATCGACCCACATGCCTTCCCTCCGTAACGTCCCGAGGCCCCAGCGATTTGCAACCGCCGCAAGCGGAAGTGCCATCCCGGAGGCACGCGGTGACCCTTCCCTAGGCATCGACCTCAGTGGCCTCTCTCAAGGGCCTGAGCTAAATGCCGTGCGCCTATGACGCCATGGGCGGCTGCAACATTCGACGTCATATTTCTCCCCGCTAGCAGGCGGGGGCTGTTGATCCGAGGCACCGCGATCCTGACGCAGCCGACATCGGATCTGAAACACATGGGGTCGGGCCGCCCCCGGTAGTCGGCGCAATGCTTCGACAGTTTGCCAATGTTCCGCGAGATCCTTGCAGCTATCGGCGTCCCAGGAAAGATCTCCTGTCGATCACAGCCGAGGCCCTGCCTGCTCCTCGTCAGGATCATGCCACGGCACAATGAGATAGTTTTAGAGATCGTCCGGCGACGGCAGGCTTCCTCGCCGCCTGTCACGCTCAATGAACTGCACGAAATGGCAAAGCTCCTGGCGCTGCCTTTGCTCGACGGTCTCGATCTGCCGCAGCTTGACGCCTATCAGGCCTGGCTCACGGCCGAGCGCGAGGAGGCGCTGCAGCTCCGTCTCAGTGTGCTGGAGCGCATTACCCTCCACCCCGAGACCAGCGACCGCGACGCAGTCAAATGGCTGCGCCAGTGGCAACGCGCGGGCCCAACCTCGCAACAGGCTGCCGGCATCCTGGTTCCAACACTCAGGCGGCTCGGCCTTTGCCTTTGGTCGTCCTCAACTTCGAAAGGCGCAGCGACGTGTCAGTGGCCAGCTTGATGATGTTGTCGAACCGGCCAGCATCATCGTCCAATTTTTCTTGAGTTCGGCCTTGGTCTTTTCGTCAACCTTGGCAGCAGGACCAATGTTGATCTGCCTGTTGATCTGCCCCCCACGTCACCCTTGTCTTCTTCCCGTCCGAGTCGAGCGTAGCGGAAGTCGATCTAGCTCGGATCACTCCTGGCCTTGAAGCGTGCTGCCTCTTCCGAACCGCGGGTGGCGTCGCCGGCGCTGTAGGAATGCGCGCCAGCGCCGGCGAGCTTGCCGCCATCGACGATCAGATATTCCTCACGGATCGGCCGGCCTTCGAACCAGCATTCGAGAATTTCGCGGGTGCCCGCGGCGTAGCGCGCCTGGGCGGAGAGCGACGATCCTGAAATGTGCGGCGTCATGCCGTGATGCGGCATCGATCGCCACGGATGATCCTTGGGAGCCGGCTGCGGGAACCAGACGTCGCCGGCATAGCCAGCGAGTTGGCCACTCTCCAGCGCGCGGGCGATGGCGTCACGATTGCAGATCTTGCCGCGCGCCGTGTTTACCAGATAGGCGCCGCGTTTCATCCTGGCGATCATCGTCTCGTCAAAGAGGTTTTCCGTCTCCGGATGGAGAGGCGCATTGATCGTCACCACGTCGCAGACGCCGACCATGGATGCGGGGTCCTTGTGGAAGGTGACGCCAAGCTCTTTCTCGACCGCCTCAGGCAGGCGGTGGCGATCGGTGTAGTGCAACTTGACGTCGAACGGCTTCAGCCGGCGCAACACCGCGCTGCCGATCCGGCCGGCACCGACGGTTCCGATCTGCATTCCCTCGATATCGTAGGAGCGTGCGACGCAGTCGGCGATATTCCAGCCGCCTTTCACGACCCACTGGTAGGACGGGATGTAGTTGCGCACGAGCCCCAGGATCATCATGACCACATGCTCGGACACGCTGATCGAATTGCAGTAGGTCACCTCGGCGACCGTGATGCCGCGGTCCATGGCGGCCTGAAGATCGACATGATCGGATCCGATGCCGGCGGTGATCGCAAGCTTCAGTCTGCTTGCCTTGGCTATTCGTTCTTCAGTCAGATATGCCGGCCAGAACGGCTGCGAGATCACGATTTCGGCGTCAGCGAGCTCGCGTTCAAAAATGCTGTCGGGACCGTCTTTGTCCGAGGTCACTACCAGGCTGTGGCCCGTGCTTTCGAGAAATTTCCTCAGGCTGAGTTCGCCCGACACGCTACCGAGCAAGACCCCTGGTTCAAAGTCGATGGCCTTCGGCGTGGGAAGTGTCTGGCCGCCGGGATAGCTGTCGAGCTCTGGCAGGCCGTCCCGCGCATATTTTGTCGGATAACCGTCGACCGGATCGTCATAGAGGACGCAAACGACCTTTGCCATTGTGTATCTCCCTTCGTCTGACAACGAAGAGGAAAACGCTCTGTTGTTAGCGCTGCCGGCCAACGATGGTCAGCATCGCGATGCTCTGTTGAATTGCTGGTGGGGAGCAGACTCATCTGCCGGCGCTTCCTCATTCGGAAAGTTGTGCGCTATTGCGTATTACATGGAAGACCCGGGCATGGTTTCAAGTGCTGCGGGCGGCAGTGGTGCAGCGTTCAATTTCCCTTGTTTCAGACCGCGCGCACGGCCTGCTGACAACAAATGCTTGATGCGGACACTTCAGAATTGCCGAGGTCGGGCACCGTGCATCACTGACAGGCTCCTACTTCGCAGGCCTCAAAGGCTTCTGCATCCCCCCAAAGATTGCAAACAACCTGTTAGTCAGCGCTTATAAAGCAGAGGAATCTCGGATCGTTTGCCGCTCAGACGGTATTGCCGGGCCAGTTCGCAACGCTCACCAGCCAGCGCTACAAGGCTAGCCTTTCCACAATGCGGGCCGTTTGTTGCCTTTTTACAGAAGATACGAAAACGCCGCTCGACCGGAAGGGAGCGGCGTTTACCAAGTGTGGTGTCCTACCCTAGACGAGGTCGTGCGCCTTGAGCAGACGATAAACCGAAGCCTCATCGACGCTCGCCGCCGCCGGTATCGGCGTCATGAAGTTCGAGCGGGAATACTTCACCATGCCCTCGACCTTGCCCTTGTCGTTCCCCTTGGCGGGAGCGCACTAGCCGAAGAAGCTCTTTGATCAGTGATCCCATAATATCTCCTGGAGCATTTCCTCGACCGAGTACGGCGAAATTCCAAGTTCTCCAAATCCCGGTATCTCCGGCGATGACACGGTGTCGACCTGCATCAGTTCCACTTGATTCCGAGTGACGGGCGGGCTCGGGAGCATTTCGGCGAACCAAGCCAGCGCGTGCCAAGCGGCAAATGGGATTGGAATCAGTTTGGGCCTAAGACCGACTTCGTGCGCAACGGCTCTGAGAAATTCCTTGTATGAGTAGACGCGAGGACCGCCGCACTCATACGTGATCGCATGCGTTTCCGTCCCCTGCAGCACTCTTGCGGTCGCCTCTGCCACATCGCCCACATAGGCCGGCTGCAATCTCGTCAGGCCGCGACCGAACATTGGATAGATTGGAAGCCGGCGGAGAAGTTTGAGGATAATGGTGAGAAACGCGTCATCCGGTCCGAACATCACCGCCGGGCGGATGATAGTGGCGTCAGCAAACGCTGCACGCACCACCAGTTCGCCTTCGCCGCGCTTGCGGATGTAGAGCGACGGCGAGGCAACATCGGAGCCGATTCCTGAAACGTGAGCGAGCCGTTCGACGCCAGCTCGTTGTGCTTGAGCTGCAACCCGCCGGGCTGACTCGACATGCACGGAATGAAAGGTCTCCTGTCCCTGTTCGACATAAAGACTGACCGCATTTACAACACCGTAGGAACCGGCAAGTGCATCGGCGATCGCCCGCTCATCGTGGATATCGGCTTCGACCGCTTGAAGTTGCGGATCGTCAGAACCAAACAGCTTCTTGGCCCGTTCCGGATGTCTTGATGCAATCCGAACGAAAAACTCACCATCGCGGAGATGCCGAACAACGCGGCGGCCGAGAAACCCGGTTCCACCGAACACGGTGACGACGCGATGGTTCATGGCAGCCATGGCTTAGACTCTGTCAGCTCATGTCGGCCGTCTCGACCCGGCGATTCAGGTCATGTGGGCGGCACGCCTACTGACCACTATCTATCACTTGGGCTACCTCGTACAGATTGGGATCGATCTCGTCCGTCAACTGATCGAAATGACCCCACTCCTTGCGGAATTCCGGCTACTGATGAGCCGATCGCAGCAGATCGCGATTCTGCCATTGGACGTAGTTGACGATGCGCCGCCCGTCGAGGCTGCGATGCAGGCTGATTGAGATGAAGCCAGGCTGGCGCGCCATAAAGCGCGCTCGCTCGGTCATGACGGACAATGCCTCGGCCTGCTTGTCCGGTTCAGAATCGACAATGGTGATTTGGGTGACGCGCTGATTGTCGGTTCGGATGTGTGGCATAAACGACCTCACTTGATTGGCAATGGATTTGCCGTGTCACCGCCGGCGGTCGAGGGGCCCGAGCGATCGAGCACCCAATCGATCTTGCTCGCCATGATGAAATCGTTCTCGTGCAGTCCTTTTATCTTCTTGGTGCTCAGGGAAACCGTCACATAACCCCAGCCGAAGCTGATGTCGGGGTGATGGCCTTCGGTTTCGGCGAGCTCACCGATCTCCTGAACAAGGGCGAGCGCGTCCCGGAAATTGCGGCATCGAAAGCTCCGCTGGATGCGGTGGGCATCGTCACCCAGCTCCCAATCTGGAGCCTGTGCCTGGAAACGTTGGGCTTCATCACGCGTGAGCGGCGGGACGCCGCCGCGACAAGGCGTACATGTTTTCTCGGCAAGAGTGTCGGTCATGTTCTTGTCTCCAAGACCATTTTTTAGCAGCAGAAACGACAGCGACGAGCGCCTATCGATCGATCTCCCCGAACACGATGTCGAGCGAACCGATGATCGTCGAGATATCGGCTTGCATGTGCCCGTGTCGCTGGCCTTCCGTCGTCCTGGCTATAGTTTCAGGCGCCGCTCAGTAGTCCATTCCACCCATTCCGCCCATACCTCCTGCCCCACCCACAGCGGGCGCATCCTTCTGCGGAATGTCCGCGATCATTGCTTCAGCGGTGATCAGGAGCGCGGCAATCGAGCCGGCATCCTGCAGGGCCGTCCGAACGACCTTGGCGGGGTCGACGATACCGGCCTTGATCATGTCGACGTAGAGTTCGGTCTGAGCATCGAAACCTTGATTGTGATCCTTGCTGTCCATGAGTTTCCCAACGACGATCGAGCCTTCGACGCCGGAATTCTCGGCGATCTGGCGGATCGGCGCCTCGAGCGCCCGCAGCACGATCGAAATGCCGGCATTCACATCGGCATTGGCGCCGGTCAGCCCGTTGAGGGCCGACCTAGCGCGCAGGAGTGCTACACCGCCGCCGGGAACGATGCCTTCTTCCACTGCGGCGCGCGTGGCGTTCAGCGCATCATCGATGCGGTCCTTCTTTTCCTTGACTTCCGTCTCGGTGGCGCCGCCGACGCGAATGACGGCAACGCCGCCGGCGAGTTTCGCCAGCCGCTCCTGCAGCTTTTCCTTGTCGTAGTCGGAGGTGGTTTCCTCGATCTGCCCCTTGATCTGGGAGATGCGCGCCTGGATGGTGGCCTTCTCGCCGGCACCGTCGATGATCGTGGTGGTGTCCTTCTCGATGAGGACGCGCTTGGCGCGGCCGAGCATGTCAATGGTGACGTTTTCGAGCTTGATGCCGAGGTCTTCGGAAATCATCTGGCCGGCGGTGAGCACCGCGATATCTTCCAGCATGGCCTTGCGGCGGTCGCCGAATCCCGGCGCTTTGACGGCCGCGACCTTCAGGCCGCCGCGCAATTTGTTGACCACCAGGGTCGCCAGCGCTTCGCCTTCGACGTCCTCGGAGATGATCAGCAGTGGCTTGCCGCTCTGCACCACCGCTTCGAGGATCGGCAGCATCGCCTGCAGATTGCCGAGCTTCTTTTCATGGATGAGGACGTAAGGGTCCTCCAGTTCGGCGCGCATCTTTTCGGCATTGGTGACGAAATAGGGCGAGAGATAGCCACGGTCGAATTGCATGCCTTCGACGACATCGAGTTCGGTCTCGGCGGTCTTGGCTTCCTCGACGGTGATCACGCCCTCATTGCCGACCTTGTTCATCGCCTTGGCGATCATGGCGCCGACCGACGCGTCGCCATTGGCGGCGATCGTACCAACCTGGGCGATCTCGTCCGAAGATTTGACTTTCCTGGCCCAGGCTTGAATGTCCTTCACCACGGCAGCCACAGCAAGATCGATGCCGCGCTTGAGATCCATCGGGTTCATGCCGGCGGCAACGAATTTGGCGCCCTCGCGCAGGATCGAAGCGGCCAGCACCGTGGCGGTGGTGGTGCCGTCACCGGCCAGGTCGTTGGTCTTCGAGGCCACTTCACGGACCATCTGCGCGCCCATGTTCTCGAACTTGTCGGCAAGCTCGATTTCCTTGGCGACGGCGACCCCGTCCTTGGTGATGCGCGGCGCGCCATAGGCCTTGTCGATGACGACGTTGCGCCCCTTGGGACCGAGCGTGACCTTCACCGCATTGTTGAGGATCTCGACACCGCGCAGCATGCGGTCGCGCGCATCGGTAGCGAATTTGATTTCCTTGGCAGACATGATTTTACGTCCAGTTCAGTCTAGAAATTAGCAGAGCGCAAATCGCCCGGTCAGGCGGCTTTCTTGGCCGCTTTGGTTTTCTCGACGATGCCCATAATGTCGCTCTCCTTCATGATCAGAAGGTCCTCGCCGTCAATCTTGACCTCGGTGCCGGACCACTTGCCGAACAAGATGAAGTCGCCGGCCTTGACGTCGAGCGGGATCAGCTTGCCGCTTTCGTCGCGCGCGCCCGGCCCGACGGCGATCACTTCGCCTTCCTGCGGCTTTTCCTTGGCGGTGTCGGGAATGATGATTCCGCCCTTGGATTTTTTGTCGCCTTCCGCCCGCCGAATGACGACGCGGTCGTGGAGTGGTCGGAATTTCATTGGGGTTCTTTCTGCCGCCGCACACTGAGCGACTGCAACGCTTAACATAGCCCCTTTGGCACTCGAATGATAGGAGCGCCAAATTTTCCAGGCTTGCCTGGCGACGCGTCGGCGCGTTCAACGGCGCATATTGCTATTCACTCGATTGCAAGGCCGTCGAGCGGTGGAGAAAGTCAGCGACGAACAATACCGCCGCTGAACCTTACCGGGGCCGCAGCGTCTCGCACTTGGCGAAGTCTTGCGCTGCCGAGTTCTGCAATAGTGACAGGCACGCTGCCAACTCACCCCAGCCAATACCTCGGCCCCGGCCCCTTGCGTCCTGCCATATCGGCAGGGTTCGCAAGGCTACACCGGTCGATCGACAGGCAGCCGCAACCGATGCACTCGGTAAGCCCCGACCTCAGGCGCTGCAACTCGGCGATGCGCTGGTCGATGTGCTTGGTCCACTGGCCCGATAACCGCGACCAATCCCGACGCGACGGCACGCGATCGGCTGGCAACTTGGCCAGCTCGGCGCCGATCTCCTCAAGCGTCAGCCCAATTCGCTGCGCGAAGACGATGAAGGCGATCCGGCGCAGCACGGATCGCGGGTAGCGCCTGTGTCCCGAGCCGGCCCGCTCGGACGCGATCAGCCCGCGCTCCTCGTAGAAGCGCAGGGCCGATGATGCGACGCCGCTGCGCCGCGCCACGTCGGTGATGGTCAGCATGGAATCCATGCATGAACGAAAGCACAATTCCCGCTTGACTTCAAGTTAACTTGAACTTGTAGCAAGGGCATACGGATTAAAGGAGCATTGGCAATGCAGACGAATATCGAACTTCAGGGACTTCGCGTGGCGGTCACGGGCGGCACCTCCGGGCTCGGAGTGGCGCTTGTGCGGCAGCTGGCCGCGCAGGGTGCGTGCGTGGCCTTCGTCGCTCGCGCCGCCGCGAATGTCGCACGCATCGCTGACGAGACGGGCGCGCACGGCATTGTCGGCGACGTCGGCAAGAAGGAGGACATCTACCTGATCGCGTTGCAGGTCACTGCCGGGCTCGGCGGGCTCGATGTCCTGATCAACAATGCCTCAAGCCTCGGCCCTGTCCCTCTGGCGCTCCTTGCCGATACCGAGTGCGAGGAGCTGGAAACGGCGCTCGCGGTCAATCTCGTCGGCGCGTTCCGGCTGACGAAAGCTCTGTTCGGTGCGCTTGCCGCGTCCGCGCGCGAGGGCCGCGGCGCGCTGGTCATCAACATTTCCAGCGACGCCGCGGTGAACGCCTATCCCGGCTGGGGAGCATACGGCGCGAGCAAGGCCGCTCTTGCCCATCTGACGGCGATTTGGGACGAGGAGGCGAAAGCAGACGGCATCCGGCTCCTCGCGCTTGACCCCGGCGACATGGACACCCCACTGCACGCGCTCGCGATCCCTGATGCTGATCCGGCGACCTTGAAGCGCCCCGAGCAGGCAGCTGCCGAGATCATCGAAAAGATGCTCGACGCGTTGCCGGTCCGCTCTATGCTTCTCGCCGGAGCACATGGATGATTGCCGCCGATCGTCCCGATCGGCGCTCCGCCAGGCTGTTCGTCGTCGAGGCGGACGGCATGATGCGCGACCTACGGCGCGCTGGACTCGCGACGCTGTTCAACCCCGGCGATCTGGTCGTCGCCAATGACGCCGCGACCTTGCCTGCCAGCTTGCACGGCACGCATGTTCCAAGCGGTGAGGCGATCGAGATCCGCCTGGCGGGCTGGCTGTCACTTCCCGACCCAACCCGTTTCGTGGCGATTGCCTTCGGTTCGGGCGATCACCGCACGCGCACGGAAGACCGGCTGCCTCCACCTCCGCTGTCACCAGGCGATCGCCTCCGGCTCGGCTCGCTTGACGCTGTCGTCGAGCGCCTTCTCGACCATCCACGCCTTCTCGAGTTGCACTTCCCAGGCAACCGCGCAGCGGTGCTTGCAGGACTGGCGCAGCACGGCCAGCCGATCCAATACGCGCATGTTCCCGAGCCGTTGGCACTGTGGGATGTTTGGACGAAGATTGCCGCCGGGCCGGTCGCGTTCGAGGCGCCGTCGGCAGGCTTCGCGCTCGACTGGCGCACGCTCCAAGCCTGGCGTCGGCACGACGTTGGCTTTGCAACACTCACGCATGCTGCGGGCGTCTCTTCCACCGGCGATCCCGCGCTCGACTCGCGCCTTCCCTTCGACGAGCCATACCGCATCCCTGGGCGCACCGCGGCGCAGGTCGCGCGGGCGAAGCTGCGCGGCAGCCGCATCATTGCGATCGGCACGAGCGTAGTGCGCGCACTTGAGGCAGCCGCCAATCCCGGCGGCAATGTGCGTGCCGGAAATGGCATTGCGACAGGGCGCATCGCGCGGGGCACGCGGCTTCGCGTGGTCGATGCGATTCTCACAGGCGTCCACCAGCCCGGCGAAAGCCATTTCGAACTCCTGCGCGCCTTTGCCGATGATGCTCTGCTCGCCAAGGCCTCCGCAGCCTTCACCGCGTATCGATACCGCGCGCATGAATTCGGCGATTCCATGCTGCTCAATCGCCAACCGCTGCTTCTATCGCGCGAACGGAACCGTGCCGAGGTGCTCGAGACGAAGCCTCTACTCGAGGCGTGGCTATGATGTCGGCAGGTTCGGTGGCATTTCGGGCGCTCGGCGCGCGAGAAGGTCGGAGCTATGTTGCAGCGGATGAAGATTCGGAATTTGACCCAATCACGACGCTCCCTCCGGTCAGCGGCAACGTCCGGATTTGGCGCGCGATTCCGACCTCAGCGAACGAAGTTATGACAAGCCATTCCAGTTTATGATCGCTCCGCCAAAAATTGGGTGTGCGCTGCAATAGCAGCCGAGATAGTCGCGCTTGCCGAAGGGGCTGTCGGCTCTGACGGGATTGGCGTAAGCTATAGTTAAGGGGGTGCACACATGCACCGCATCATCGCCATAGCGATCGTCGCGCTCGCGGCCGCGTTCAGCTCCGCGCGAGCGGAGGTGCTGATCGGCGTCTCGGCTGCGATGACGGGACGGCTCGCCTGGATCGGCGAGCAGGGACAGCGCGGCGCGGAGATGGCAGTGGCCGACGTCAACACGGCGGGCGGCGTGCTCGGCCAGAAGGTGAGGCTCATTTCCGTCGACGACTTCTGCGATCCCGAGCAAGCTGTGGCGGCCGCCAAGAAGCTGGTGGCTGACGGGGTCGTGCTCGTCGTCGGGCATTATTGCTCCGGGGCCTCGATCCCCGCATCAAAAGTGTACGAGGAGGCGGGCGTCGTTGAGATATCTCCAGGCTCGACCAATCCGCAGCTGACCGAACAGGGCCGCGCCAATGTCTTTCGCACCATTGGCCGCGACGACGCGCAAGGTATCGTCGCCGGCAACTACCTTGCCGATCGCTGGGGCAACAAGAAGATTGCGATTCTCCACGACAACTCGACCTATGGGAAGGGTCTCGCCGACGAGACCAGGAAGCAGCTAAACAAGCGGGGCGTGACTGAGGCCGTTTACGACGCATACATTCCCGGGAAGGACGACTATTCGGCCGAGGTCGCTGCGTTGCAGACCGCCGGCGTCTCCGCCTTATATGTGGGTGGGTATCATGCCGAGGTTGCGCTGATTGCTCGCGCTGCACACGACAATGGCTACACGGTTCAGCTCATATCCGGAGATGCTTTGGCGACCGAGGAATTTGCCCTGATCGCCGGCCCCGCGGCGGAGGGGACCCTCTTCACGTTCCCGGCGGACCCGAGGCGAAGCCCCGAAGCGGCCGCGGTCGTTGAGCAGTTCCGTGCGGAGAATTTCGAACCCGCGGGCTACACGCTGTTGAGCTACTGCGCGGTCCAGGTTTGGGCCCAGGCAGTCTCGAAGGCAGGTTCGCTGGAGCACAAGGCCGTCATTGCGGCACTGCACGAACAGGAATTCGACACCGTCATCGGCCGGGTTGATTTCGACGACAAGGGCGACCTCACGAAGCAGAGCTGGGTTTGGTACGTCTGGCGCGGCGGAGAGTACGTGCCGGTTGAATAGGATTCGCTGATCGCCGGCGTGCCGGCTGAGATGTCTAGTCGATGCAGACCAGAGTGGCCGAACTGTCGCGACTCACCGAGATGCTTGAACGCCTCGGCATACGCGGCCGGCTGTTGCTCGCCTTTTTCGGGATCAGCGCCCTTGCGGTGCTGGCAACCGCTGCGGCGCTTTATGCCTTCCTCCAGGTTGGCGACGTCGTCGACCGAATTACCACGGATCGAGTGCCGTCGGCGCTCGCCTCCCTCCAGCTTTCGCGCCAAGCCGAACGGGTCGCTGCTGCCGCGCCATCGGTGCTGGCAGCGACAAGCAGGGCTCAGCACAGCGAGGTCTCGGCTGCCGTGGCGCTCGAGATGTCCCGCCTCGAGGCCCTGCGCACGGACCTCCGTGATGCCACGTTGGGCACAGTGCCTTTGGCCGAGATCGAGGAAGCCGTGATTGTTCTGAGGCGCAACCTGAAGGAGCTCGACTCTCTTGTTGTCGCCCGGCTCGACGTGGTCGCCCGCAAGGAGGAGCTCCTGAATCGCCTCGCCGCGACGACGACCGGAAGCCAGCGCCTTGTCGCCACCAGCATCCTAGTGATGGATTCCAGGCTTCCGCAATGGCGGGCGGTCGCGGCCGACACGTCGCTGTCGCCCGATCGACGCGCAGCGGCGATGACCGACCTGGTCCAGGCGATTGCGGCCTACATCCCCCAGCAGAAGGCGCAGTTGGAGATCTCGGCGGTCAACGACGCGCTGGTGAAGGTCGCGAACGCGCCGACGCCGGGCGACCTGGCGTTGATCCTTTTTCCGCTACGCCGTTCGCTCACTGCTCTTGAAAAGGTTTCCACGGAGATCGACGAAAAGCTGCGGACCCGCTTCCGGCAGCGTGTCGACGAATTCAAGGGTTTGACCGACGGCGAGGACAGCATCCCCAAGGCGCGGGAGGACGAGTTCGCTGTCCTGGCACAGGGCGAAAGGCTTCTGGTCGAGAACAATCGACTGTCGCGCAATCTCACCGCTGGCGTCGATCGCCTGGTCGCCACCGCAGACCAGGAGATCGCTGCGTCCGGTCGCGAAGCCGCGCTCGTCCAGCGCTACGGCACCGCGGTTGTGCTCGGCTCCGCCTTCCTCAGCCTCCTGAGTTCGGTTCTGGTTGTCTGGCTCTATGTCGACCGCAGCCTCCTCGCCCGACTGGGGGCCGTGAGCCAGGGCATGCTCGCGATTGCGGGGGGCAACCTTCGTGCGCCGCTGCCAGCCGCGGGCAGCGACGAAATCGGGCGCATGGCCGAAGCGCTGAGACTCTTCCGGGATACTGCTGTCGAGGTCGAGGAAAAGAACCTGCGCGAAATAGCGGAAGCTCGCCAGCGGCTCATCGATGCCATCGAAAGCATCTCCGAAGGATTCGCTCTGTACGACCGGGAGGACCGGCTCGCCCTCAGCAACAGCCGCTACCGCGAATTGCTCTACACCGGTCTGGAGACCGAACTGACGCTCGGCACGACATTCGAGCAAATCATTCGCCGATCCGCTGAGCGCGGCTACATCAAGGACGCCGAGGGGCGGGTCGAGGAGTGGGTCGCCGAGCGCCTCTCGCGGCACCGCAACCCTGGCGAACCTTGGGTGCAGCGGCGAGGCGACGGGCGATGGGTCATGATCAGCGAGCGGCGGATCAGCGCCGGCGGCACGGTCGCCGTCTATTCGGACATCACTGAGCTGAAGCAAAGGGAGGAGAACCTAGCCGAGAAATCCGTGGTTCTGGAGGCGCTTTCCAGCAAGCTGGCGAAGTATCTGGCGCCCCAAGTGTATCGCTCGATATTCACCGGCCGCCAGGAGGTCAGGATCGCCAGCCAGCGGAAGAAACTGACAATATGCTTCTCCGATATCGCCGGCTTTACGGAGACCACTGACAAAATGGAATCCGAGGATCTCACCCAACTCCTCAATCACTATCTGACGGAAATGTCGAAAATAGCTTCGGATCACGGCGCGACGATCGACAAATATGTCGGCGACGCGATCCTGATGTTTTTCGGCGATCCCGAGACTCGCGGCGTCAAGGAGGACGCGCTGGCTTGTGCGCAGATGGCACTTGCAATGCAAAAGCGGATTAGCGAGCTTGCCGAAGTCTGGCGGGACATGGGGATCGAAACACCGCTGCGCTGTCGCATCGGCATCCATACCGACTACTGCACCGTCGGTAACTTCGGCAGCGAGGACCGGATGGACTACACGATAATCGGCGGCGCCGTGAATCTCGCCTCGCGCCTGGAGCAGGAGGCGCCGCCGGGGGCCATCCTCATTTCCTACGAGACGTTTGCGCAAGTGAAGGACTCAATCGACTGTGAGGAACTGGGGCACGTCCAGGTCAAGGGGATTGCCTATCCCGTGGCCACCTACCGCGTCATCGATCTGAAGGCCAATCTGGCGGCCGCTCGTCGTGCCGTTCGAACCGAGCTGCCGCACTTCAGGCTGGAACTTGAACCGGAGCTTATGTCCCCTGACGAGCGTGACGATGCCGCCACTGCACTTCGAGACGCGCTGGATCGGCTTTGTCACAAGTAGGGCTTGGTCCACAACGACCCTCCCAATGGACGCAAGGAGTGGGATGTGGGACGCCGCTCATGCGATGCAGAGCACCAGATGCATGAAGGCTTCCGGTCGCTCCGAGTCCCAATCGGGTAAAAGCGCGCCGCTTAATTGCGAAGTTCTGCCAGGAACGAGGACTTAAGCACCAAACGCGGCAGGTGCAGGCGATATGGCCGAACGGAGAATACCTTTCGGCTCCATTGTTTCAGTGATGCCGCGTCTGCAAAGGCGTTCCTTGATCACTTCGAGGGGCAGATATTCTATCCGAAACGGGATCGAGAGAATGGAAAGGTTCGGGGCGTCTGGCGCCGCACCGGCGAATACACGCCGGTTCTCGATCTCGGTCCCCTCAGCGTGCCGGAGATTACGCAGCTAAATCACGAACTTTCGGGGCGAACTTTCTCCACCGAAAGCGATCCGGATGGAAGCGGGCGCAAGAGCTCGGCGTCAGGCTTTGTTAAATTGATCCAGGCAGCCCAATTCTCCGGCTGAAGGACGACCACCTGTCGGTTGTGATATGGCGCGACATCCCGCCCGGGATCGGTCGTCAGCATGGTGAAGGTGGGCGGCTTGTTGCCGACAGCTTCACCCCCAGCGACGGCCATGATGCCAGTTCGATCGCGTCGCCTCGCTGCGGGGGATACGAAATCACTGTCGCCGCGAGGTCCGCAATGAGAGGGGTGTCGTGGGAGCATCGCATGCTATGGCTTTCGCAGGCCCGGCAACAAACTTTGGATGCTCAGCGAATTGCGTTGTCGCTTGCGCGAATGAGCTTCAGACCTGACCGATGCTAGATTTTTCTGTTCTGTGTAATTCCTGTTGCCAACGCATCATCCGGCCCGCCCCATTGTTAAAAATCTGCCAAAGTAGTGCTAGTTGGAGCGAAGTGCCTCGATCACGGCGGCCGTGACCGCTGCCGTGCTCGCAGCACCACCAAGATCCGGGCTAAGAAACTCTCCACGGTCGGTGACGATCTCGATCGCCACCATAAGGCGACGTGCTGCAGCCACCTCCCCGAGATGGTCGAGCATCAGGCTTGCCGTCCAGAACGATCCAATAGGATTTGCAATGCCCCTGCCGGCGATATCGAAGGCCGAACCGTGGATGGGCTCGAACATGGACGGATGCCTGCGAGACGGATCGATGTTCGACGTCGCGCCAACGCCAAGAGAACCGCCAAGCGCAGCAGCCAGATCGGAAAGGATGTCGGCATGGAGGTTGGTCGCTAAAACCGTGTCGATACTGTCGGGCTTGTTGACCATTCGCTGGGTCATGGCGTCGACTAGCATCCAATCGACAGTCAGACTGGGGTAGTCGCGAACCACCTCGCGAACGACTTCGTCCCAGAGCACCATGCCATGGCGCTGTGCATTCGACTTTGTCACCACTGTCAGCAGCTTTCGGGTCCGTGACGAGGCAAGGTCGCAGGCAAACCGGGCGATTCGTTCGATGCCGGTGCGGGTAAAGACAGCGACATCCATGCCAACCTCGATCGGCAGGCCGCGATGGACGCGACCGCCGACGCCAGCATATTCGCCCTCGCTGTTTTCGCGGACGATCACCCAGTCTATCTGCTTGCCGAGTTCGGACCGCAGCGGACCGGTCAGTCCAGGAAGGAGGCGCGTCGGCCGCACATTGGCGTACTGGTCTAACCCCTGGCAGATGGCCAGGCGCAGACCCCAAAGCGTGATATCGTCGGGGAGATTAGGGTCGCCGACCGAGCCGAAATAGATCGCATCGAAGGCCTTAATCTGGTCAAGGCCATCGCGCGGCATCATGCGGCCGTTGCCGCGATAGTAATCAGAACCCCAGTCGAAGCGCTTGAAATCGAAGGCAAGACCTGGTTCGGCAACAGTCAAGGCTTCTAGCACCTTCACCCCAGCCTCGACGACCTCCGGTCCAATACCGTCACCACCGATGACAGCGATCATATGCGAGGACATTCCCAGGCTCCTTTTCGATGACAGCGACGATAGCGCCGGTCATTCCTTCGGTATCGGCGGTGCCCCTGAATATATCGCCTATCGCCGTTCGCGTTTGGGGCCGCGTGGGCGCGCAAATCTTGCTCGGTCATGCCGTCCCTGGTCATTCCGTGGCGGTGACCTCGACCGGACTCCCCGTCTGGCTGGTCCCGATTGGCTTCGAAAACCCGCAGTAATGGGATTCAATCCCGGCATCGCTTGAAGACGGTGTCCAATTTTCAAAAAAGGCTGGAAGGTCACGCAAGGCGGTTCCATCTTACCCATTTGGCGTCAGTCAGGACAAATCGTCCCATTCAGCCTGAATCACAAACAAGCCAAAAGCCGATTCCTAAATCTCGACAGGACTTAGCACGAGGCCGAGGTAGGTTCGTTGAAAAGGATACCAAGCCTGCGGTGTTTCTACGGGGCGGCTTCGGAAGGCGACCGTAGCAAAGCCTCACTCCTTCACTGCCCCTGTCATCGAGGAGACGTAGTGTTCGACAAAGAATGAATAAAGCACCACCACCGGCAGAGAGCCGATCAGTGCGCCTGCCATCAGCGCTCCCCATTCATAGACGTCCGAGCGCACGAGTTCGGTAAGCACGCCGACCGGGACGGTTTTGTTTTCGGACGACTGGATGAAGGTCAAGGCGTAGATGAACTCGTTCCACGACAGGGTGAATGCGAAGATGCCCGCGGAAATCAGGCCCGGCACCGACAGCGGCAGCACGATCTTGGTGAGGATCTGCCAGCGGCTCGCTCCGTCGATCAGCGCGCATTCTTCCAGTTCGAACGGGATCGAGCGGAAGTAACCCATCAACAGCCATGTGCAGAACGGGATGAGGAAGGTCGGGTAGGTAAGGATCAGAGCGAACGGCGTGTCGTAAAGGCCGAGGTTGAACACCATTACCGACAATGGAATGAACAGGATTGAGGGCGGCACGAGATAGGCCAGGAAGACCGCCAGACCAACCTGGCGCGCCCCGGAAAACCTCAAGCGTTCGATCGCATAGGCCGCAAACACCGAAGCAAGCAGCGACAGGAACGTGGCGGCAGTTGAGATGAGGATCGTGTTGAGCAGCCAGCCGGGGTAGGACGTCTCGAAGAGAAGATAGCGTATATGCTCCAATGTCGGATGCACGACCCAGAACGGGTTGAAATTCGCATAATCCGTCATCTCGAGATTGGGTTTCACCGCCGTGATCGTCATCCAGTAGAACGGGAACAACAGCACGATGACGAATACCAGCAGCGGCAGATAGACGGTCACTACGCGCCGGGGCAGGCTCTGAAGATAACCCATGCCGCCCTCGTCTGTGTCCGGACGGTTGCTTTCGATCGCGGCCATGTCAGTCTCCGCCGCCCTGCTGCCATTTGCGGCGCTGCAGGCCGAAATAGCTGAACAGGATTGCCGCAAGCAGGAATGGGATCATGGCCACCGCGATCGCGGCGCCCTCGCCAAGCTGGCCTCCGGAGATGCCTCGCTGGAACGACAGCGTCGCCATCAAATGGGTGGCGTTAACCGGCCCGCCGCGGGTCAGCACATAAATCAGCTGGAAATCGGTGAAGGTGAAGAGCACCGAAAACGTCATGGTGATGGCGATGATGGGTGTAAGCAACGGCAACGTCACGTGGCGGAACAATTGCCAACGGTTGGCACCGTCAAGCGTCGCGGCCTCGTAGAGCGACTGCGGAATCGTCTGCAGGCCTGCAAGCAGAGTGATCGCCACGAACGGAATGCCGCGCCAAACATTGGCGGCGATGACCGACGCCCGCGCGTTCGTCGGATCGCCGAGGAAATTGATGCGATGGTCGATAAGGCCCATCTGCTGCAGGGCCCATGATAGGATCGAGAACTGCGCATCGTAGATCCACCAGAAGGCGATGGCCGACAGCACCGTCGGCACTACCCACGGCAGCAGGACGATCGCGCGGAAGAACGATTTGAAGGGCAGGTTTTGATTGAGAATGAGCGCCAACCAGAGGCCAAGCGCGAATTTCAGGATCGAGGCGCTGATCGTGTAGAGCAAGGTGTTGAAGACGGAGAGCCAGAAGACGGCGTCGCTCCAAAGATACTCGTAGTTCTCGAGGCCAATGAAGATGCCGGGGCGGCCGATGCGGGCATCGGTGAAGCCAAGCCAGACGCCGAGGCCGAGCGGATAGGTCAGGAAGACAAGCAGTAGTGCCGCCGCCGGCAGCATGAAGCCGAAGCCCAGCGCGTTCCGGCTTTCGGCCCAGCGCGATAGAATCCGCGACAGGTTCGAAGAACGCGGCTGAATGGCAGCTGACGGCACGGCCATGGGGTCGGCTCCTGTTGAGGTCTTATTGATCGGCCGGAACAGCCTTGACGCAGTCCGAAGCCAGCCGGACAGCCCTGCCGCCCGGCTGAGCCCGGCTCAAACGCGATAGTAGCGGTTTGCGCGCTTCTCGGCCTCTTCCATCGCCTCTTGCGGCGTCGCCTGGCCGGTCACGGCCTTGGCGAACATATCGACTAGCACATAGTCGGCCATGGTTGCCGCCGAGGCATAGCCTAGCGGCCCGGCATAGCCGTTAGGTCGAAGCGTCGCCGAGGCTTTCGCGTAGGCAGCGTTGTTGGGGTCGGCCGTCCATACAGGATTGTTATCGAACGCTTTGAGCGTCTGGCAGCAATAGCCCGCCGAGGAAGTGATCCAGTCCGACATTTGCGGGTCCTCGAACATGAACTGCAGATAGGCTTTAGCCGCATTCGGGTAAGGCGTGTAGTCAAAGATGACGGCGGTGGTCACCTGGAACAGCTCGACGGATTTCCCGATGGGTCCGATCGGTAAGTTGGTCGTGCGCGTGTCCTTGGCGATTTCGGTCAGTTTCGGATCCTTGTCCTTGTTGATCTTGGCCGTGTTGTAGGCGGAAATGCCATTGGCGATCACGCTCAATTCGCCGGCCAAGTAGGCTCGGTTGTTGTTGACGTCGAGCCAGCTCTCGGTGCCGGGAATGAAAGTCTTGTAGAGCTGCTGGGCGTATTCGATCGCCTTCAGGGTCTCGGGGCTGTTGATCGTCACCTTGCCGCTCTCGTCGACCATCTGGCCGCCGTGGCTCCAAAGCAGCCAGTGCGCGTAGTTGTTGCCGTCGCCGACGCCATGGCCGTGCGTGAAACCGGCCGGATGTCCCTTCGCTTGCAGCGCTTTGCAAAGCTCGAGGAAGCCTTTCGTGTCTTTCGGGAATTCCGAGAAGCCAGCTTCCTTGACCCAGCTCTCGCGATAGACGATTGCATTGCCGATGGTGGCCAGCGGCAGGCCGATGAATTTTCCTTCCCGGGTCGCGTACTGCTTTGGCCCGTCATGCCAGCCGCCGTACTTCGACCCGAGATATTCGCCCAGCTCGGTCACGTCGTGCAGCTTGTCGGGATATTGGTGTGGATCGTCGAACCAGACGAACATCAGGTCGGGGCCGGACCCGACATTGGCGGCGACTGCTGCCTTGGGGCGAATGTCCTCCCAGCTTTCCTTGTCGACGCGGACCTGGACACCGGTCGCTTCGGTGAATCGCTTGGTGTTGGCCAGCCATTGATCTTCGTCGCCCTGGACGAAGGGTGACCAGCGCAGCAGCCTAAGCTTGGCGCCGTCCTCGGGTTTGTATTTCGGTCCCTCCTGGGCATAGGCGGGCGAGCTGATGAACCGGCTTCCCAAGGCGCCCGCCGCCGCGGCGGCGGTGGTGCGGATTACGTCGCGTCTGGTGAACCTCATGCTTGTCTCCTCCTGTCGATTCCTCGTAGTGGTCCTTATTGCCTGCTGCGCGTTTCCAATCGTTGCCCGGTCTCGCCGCTGAAAAGGTGAATGAGTCCCGGCTCGGCGGCGAGCTGGATGGTTTCGCCAGGCGTGAAAGAATGGCGCTCTCGAAAATTGGCGACGATCTCGTCACCCCCGGAAGTGCGGCCGATGAGCTGCACCTCCGACCCGGTCGGTTCAACCACCACGACGGTGACGGGAATGCCTTGGTCCGACAGCCGCAAATGCTCGGGCCGTATTCCCAGAACCACTGGCCCGCTGCTGCCGATGGGAAGTGGCGCGGCGAGCGGCACCGAAATGCCGCCGGCGCCGCGAAAGGACGGCGGGCCGTCGGTTGCGATTTCGCCCTTGAGCAGGTTCATTGCGGGCGAGCCGATAAAGCTAGCGACGAAGAGGTTGTTCGGCCTGTCGTAGAGTTCCAGCGGCGGTCCGATCTGCTCGACGACGCCGTCATGCATGACGACAATCTTGTCGGCCATGGTCATGGCCTCGATCTGGTCGTGCGTGACATAAACCGTCGTGGTCTTCAGGCGCTGATGCAGTTCCTTGATCTCGGCGCGCATCTGCACCCTGAGTTTGGCGTCGAGATTGGACAGCGGCTCGTCGAAGAGGAAAACCTGCGGATCGCGCACGATCGCCCGGCCCATGGCGACGCGCTGGCGCTGGCCACCGGAAAGCTGGCGAGGATAGCGCGACAGCAGCGGCATAAGCCCGAGGATTTCGGCCGCCCGGCGAACGCCGGCATCGCTTTCTGTCTTGGAGACACCTTTGAGCATCAGCGAGAACGCCATGTTCTCGGCGACTGTCATGTGCGGGTAGAGCGCATAATTCTGGAAGACCATAGCGACGTCGCGTTCCTTGGGCGCAACGTTGTTGACGACACGTTCGCCAATCGCGATCTGGCCGCGTGAAATCTTTTCCAGGCCGGCAATCATTCTGAGAAGAGTCGATTTTCCGCAGCCCGAGGGCCCGACCAGCGTGACGAATTCGCCGTCTTTTATATCGACGCTGACGCCGTGTAGAATCTCGACGGACCCGAATGATTTGTAGACTTCGCCAATTGCGACAGACGCCATCGATTTCCTCCCGAATGCTTCCTGCGACGTCGTCGAAGGAAACCGCTTCGTGTCTGGTCCGCGACAGCCCCAGGCTCCCCTCCCCTGCTCACGCGACGTGGAAACGGTAGCGGTACCAAACCGGGCTGTAAAGCGTTTACTCCAGCCGCAGGTGCACGGGACTTTCGCCGTGGTGCCCGACCGCCGGCCGCGCCTGTACCCCTTGGCGCCGGTCTCGTCTTTAGGGGCATCTATTCCGGCCGCGGCGTCGCTATATCGCTGTCACTTGGCCAGGAAATCGGTCGCTGGTCAGCGGTCGGCGCACGGACGAGCAGATGCCGCTGCCGGTTACGAACATGAAGCCAGTTCCGTTCCATCCGATCGCAGTGCAGGTCGCCAACCGCATGCATGCCTGGAACCGCATCCAGGATCGCCCTTCTTGATAAAATCATAGGCCGACGATACTGATTTCGCGCACTGGTGGTTGGCATGGTCCAGTTAGGGACCGCTTACCACGCGACTTCAGGCGCCAATGGTTCGTCGGCTAGTCGACGAATGAAATAGTCGTCGGGGCTTGCGCTGATGGCAGGACGTGCGGCTAGTATGCTGTCAGATCATTGGACTTTGAAGGGCCAAGCAATGCCGCCGAGCGAAATGACCACCCACGAGCCGAGCGAGCAAACTGTTCTCTCTGTTCGAAATCTGACCGTCCGCCTGCCAAACAACATGGAGCGGGAGAACGCCGTCGAAAACATTTCCTTCGACATGCGGAAGGGTGAGATGCTCTGCATCGTCGGCGAATCCGGCTCCGGCAAGTCCGTCACCGCAAACGCGATCATGGGCCTGCTGCCGTCTTCGGTGCGGATCGCGCAGGGAAGCATCCGCTTCAAGGGTCACGATCTCGCCAGCGCCGGGGAAGACGTGATGCGCAGTCTGCGTGGCCGTTCGGTCTCCATCATCTTCCAGGATCCGCTTTCCGCGCTCAATCCGCTGATGACTGTCGGCCAACAGGTGGCGGAGGTCATGGAAGCACACCGGTCCGGCACCTCGGCGACCCGCGCCAAGGCGGTTGTCGACCTGCTTGGCGAAGTCGGCCTGCCGGAACCGGCGGTCTTGCGCCACCAGTATCCGTTCCAGCTCTCTGGCGGGCAACGCCAGCGCGTCATGATCGCCATGGCGCTGGCGCTCAAGCCTGATCTTTTGATCGCCGACGAGCCGACCACCGCTCTCGACGTCACCACCCAGGCGCAGATACTTGCCCTGATCCGGCGGCTGCAGCGCGAAAAGAACATGAGCGTCATGTTCATCACGCACGATTTTGGCGTCGTCGCGGAAATCGCCGATCGCGTCATCGTCATGGAGAAAGGCGCGATGGTCGAACAAGGCGCCGCCGCCGACGTGCTGGGCAATCCAAGCCATCCCTACACCAGGCGGCTGATCGCCGCCGTCCCGCATATGATCGAGAGCGAAACGAAGGCGCGCGAGGATACTCCGATCGCGCTGGCGGTGCAGAAACTCGACAAGACATATAGCCCGGGCATCGGCTTCTTCTCGAGGTCCCGCATCGTGCATGCCGTCAAGCAGGTCAGCTTCGAGGTTCGGCAGGGCAGAACGCTCGGCATCGTCGGCGAGTCCGGCTCGGGGAAATCGTCGCTGGGCCGCGTCCTGCTGAAACTCCTGAACAGCGACGGAGGCAGCATCCTGTTCGACGGCAAGGATATCGCGGCGCTTTCGGACTCCGAGTTCCGACCGATGCGGCCGCACATCCAGATGATCTTCCAGGATCCGTTCGCCTCGCTCAATCCGCGCCAGACGATCGCCAAGATCCTCACCGTCGGCCCGATGGCGCACGGCCTGTCCGCTCCGGAAGCGCGCGCGAAGGCGCTGCGGCTGCTGCGTCTGGTCGGCCTCGACGAGGGTGCCTACGACCGCTTTCCGCACGAATTCTCTGGCGGCCAGCGTCAGCGGATCGGCATCGCACGAGCCCTGATGATGGACCCCAAGGTCCTGGTCGCCGACGAAGCGGTCTCGGCTCTTGATGTCTCCATCCAGGCGCAGATCCTCGATCTGCTGGCGAGCATCCAGGAAGAAATGAAGATCGCCATGATCTTCATCACTCACGACCTGCGGGTGGCAAGCCGGATCTGCGACGAAATTCTGGTGATGAACCGCGGCGAAGTCGTGGAGTGTGGCCCGCCGTCGCAGATATTCCGGTCGCCACATCACCCCTATACGAGGCAACTGATCTCCGCCATTCCCGGCAAGGAATGGATCCCGGCTGCTTGAGCCGCGGCCACCCTGAAGCTCTCCTCCCCTGAACAATAAATGACCATGCCGACAAAGGCGCGGCCGCATGTCTGCTCCTTGATCAGGCTGCCGATGCGTGCCGCGCCGGTCTCCTGCTGAGTAGAATAGTTGCGTTTGTCCACTAAAAGTAGTTGCATTTATCCACTACTCGCTCAATCATACCCTGGAAGCCCTCGACAACCCCGGATGGGGCTGCGGCGATCTCGATGAAGGCTGTCCACGACAGCCTCTGGAGAGTGTTCGATGCCGGTGAAGAAGAACAAAGGTCCGCCTTATCCTGTCGAGACGGTCGGGCTGGATGTCCTCGAAGACACGTTGAGCTTCTATATCCGCAGCATCAACATAGCGCTTTCACGCGATCTTGATGACCGGCTGGAAGGTCTCGATGTTGCCCGGGGAACGGGCAAGATCACCACACTGCTCCTTGTCGACAGCCATCCAGGAATACGGCCCTCGGTCATCGCGCAGCTCATCATGCGCGATCGCTCCGCCATGGGCAGGCTGGTCGACCAGATGATCGATCACGAACTGATCACGCGTCAGGCTGCACCGGACGATGGACGCGCACAGGAGCTCCACATCACCCAAAAGGGGGCAGACCTCGCCCGCAAGGTGCGCAAGATCGCCACCAAGCAATCCAGCGATTTCTTCGCCGATGTGCCCGAGAAAGACCAGAAGCGTCTGCTGGACATATTGCGGCGTGTCTACCGCCGCACCGCGGGACTCGACCAATGAGGAAACCCGCAGGAATCCGAACCGGCCAGCGTGTGGCACTCGTGTCCGGTGCCAGCCGCGGCATCGGTGCGGCTTGCGCCCGGCACCTGTTCGAGACGGGCTGGACATTGTCGCTGGGCATGCGCGAATCGGTGCAGCCCGACTGGGCCGATAGCGAACGCGTCCGCCTGTTCCCGTACGATGCCGCGGAAGCCGGCAGTGAACAGACGTGGGTCGACGGCACCATTGATGCCTTCAACCGGATCGACGCGGTTGTCGCCAGCGCCGGCATCATGATTCCGAAGTCGGTCATCGACATCGACGACGCGGATCTCGATCTGATGTTCGAGATCAACGTCAAGGCTCCGCGCCGTCTGGTGCGCGCGTCATGGGCGTCGCTTGCGGCGAGCCCCGCGGGCCGGGTGATCATACTGGCCTCATTGTCTGGCAAGCGGGTCAAGTCCGTGACCGCGGGCTCCTACTCGATCTCCAAATTTGCCGCAGTCGCGCTGTCCCACGGCATCCGGCAGGCGGGGTGGGACCTCGGAATTCGGGCCACGGCCGTCTGTCCCGGTTTCGTCGCCACCGACATGGCCCGCGGCGTCACCGATCGCTCCGATGCGCTGATGACCGATCCGGACGACCTCGCACGGATCATCGGCTTGCTTCTCGATCTGCCCGATCATGCGAGCGTCGCGGAATTTTCCATCAATTGCCAGCTCGAGGAGTCCTACTGAGCATGCCCGGACCGTTCGTCGTCCCCGTCCATGGAGATACCGAGCTGCCAAAGGAGGTCGACTGTGTCGTCGTCGGCGGCGGCATCATCGGCACCGCGACGGCACTTGAACTGGCCGAGACAGGCTTGCGGGTCGCCCTGTGCGAGAAGGGCGAGATCGGACAGGAACAGTCCAGCCGCAACTGGGGCTGGGTTCGCATTTCCCGGCGGGATCCACGCGAGGTTCCGCTGATGGCGGAGGCCTTGCGCATATGGGCGAGGCTCTCCGAACGGACCGGACGAGACACTGGCTATGCCCGGGCCGGAATTGTGTTCACATGCGCGGACGACAAGGAATACGAACAGCACGAGCGCTGGGGACGCCATCTCGAAGGCTATCAGTTCGAGTCGCGAATGATCGGCGCGGGTGAACTGCGTGACCTCCTCCCCGGCTCCAATCTCGACGTCAAAGGGGCGCTCTACACGCCCGCCGACGGTCGCGCCGAGCCCCAGAAGGCCGCGCCTGCAATTGCCGAAGCCGCACGCGACCGCGGCGCCGCCATACTGACGGAATGCGCCGTGCGCGGCGTGGAGACGACGAACGGCGCCGTCTCGGGCGTCGTGACCGAACGCGGCTTCATTGCCTGCAAGGCGGTCGTCCTTGCCGGAGGGGTCTGGTCGAACCTGTTTTGCGGAACGCTTGGTCTCAACCTGCCGCAGTTGAAGGTCATGAACACGGTTCTTCGCACGACGCCGGTCGAGAACGGGCCGGACCAGGCCGTGTGGGCAAACAACTTCGCCATACGCAAGCGCCAGGACGGTGGCTACACCGTCGCCTCCAGCATGAGCAATGTCGTCGACATCGTGCCGAACTCCTTTCGCTATGCGCGCGATTTTCTTCCGGCCTGGAAGACAGAGTGGCGATCGCTGCAATTCCGCCTGGGCGGTCGTTTCCTAGACGAGGCAAGGATGCCGACCCGCTGGGCGATGGATGAGGCGAGCCCCTTCGAATACTGCCGCGTGCTCGATCCAAAGCCTTCCAAGAAAAGCTCGGAGCGCGTCCTTGCAAATGCCCGCATAGCATTTCCGGTTCTGGAAAAGGCACAGGTGGCGCAGCGCTGGGCCGGCTATATCGACGTCACGCCCGACGCCATTCCCGTCATTTCGGCCGTCGACAGCGTTCCCGGCTTCCATGTGGCGACCGGTTTCTCGGGCCATGGTTTCGGCATCGGCCCCGCGGCAGGCAGGCTGATGGCCGATATCGTCACCGGACGGCCGCCGATCGTCGATCCCAAGGACTTCCGGTGGTCGCGGTTCTCGGACGGATCGAAGGTCGCGCCGATCACTGGATTATAAGCGCTCCGACAAGAGAGCGTGACGCAGCGAAAGTGGAACACTATGAAAAGGAGCCTCCAATGTCAGACAAGAGCAGCAGCATAATCTTTCGACCGACGCGTCGTCAGGCGCTTGGAATGGCAATCGCCGGTGCCGCCGGCCTCACCATGCCCAACCTGACGGGAGCAGGCAGGGCCTTTGCGGCAACCCCGCCGAGCGAACCCAAGGGACAGGTGATCGTCGGGTTTTCCCAGGAGCCCACCGTCTTCAACCCGCATTTGCCCCATATCGAGGTCGACGAGGGCATTCACTTCAGCGTCTTCGATCCGCTGTTTGGTGTCGATCCCAAGGGCAATTTCTTCCCCGCGCTCGCCAAGGAGGTGCCTACCGTCGAAAACGGCGGCATCTCGGCCGACGGGCTCGAGTGGCACGTCAAGCTGCGCGACGACGTGAAGTGGCATGACGGACAGCCGTTCACCGCCGAGGACGTTAAGTTCACGCTCGAACTGCTGGTCGACCCGAAGTTTCGCAGCTGGCGACGCGCCGGCCACGAACTTGTCCAGGACCTGACTGTCGTCTCGCCAACCGAGATCAAGTGGAAGATGAAGGAGCCTTACGCGCCCTACCCGTCGATCCTGGCCGCGACCTTCATCGTTCCCAAACATGTGCTCGGTGCGGCGGAGGACAAGAACACCGCGCCGTTCAACAATGCCCCGATCGGCACTGGCCCGTTCAAATGGGTGGAACGCATGGCCGGCGACCATATCGAACTGGCCGCCAACACCGACTACTTCGCCGACGGCCCCTACCTGAAGAGCCTGATCTACAAGTACATTCCGGATCTGACCGTTCTCTACACCCAGTTCAAGACCGGTGATATCGACGTCATCGGACTACAGTGGATCACAGCCGACCACTATGAGGAAGCCAAGGCATTGGGCGGAACGTCGGTCGCCGTCATTCCCGCCGCCACGGTCGAGTCGCTCAGCTTCAACATGGAGCGCCCGCAGTTCAAGGAACTCGCCGTTCGCCAGGCGCTGTATCATGCGCTGGACAAGAAAACGATCATCGACGCCCTCTACTACGGGCTGCCGGCCCCGACCGAAACCTACATGCCGCAGCAGTCCTTCTACTACAATCCGGATTTGCCGAAGCAGGAATACGACGTGGACAAGGCAAAGAAACTGCTGGACGACGCGGGGTGGGTCCCCGGAGCGGACGGCATCCGCGTCAAGGACGGTGTCCGCCTCTCGTTCAAGAACTCGACCACGGCGGGCAATCACATCCGCGAACAGGCGCAGCAGTTCATCCAGCAATCGTATCGCGACATCGGCGTCGAGGTGATGATCTCCAACCTGCCGCCAGCCGTGATGTGGGGCGACTACTGGATGAAGTCGGAATTCGATTCCGTCGTCGTCGGCATTAACTTCCTGACGGGCTCCGATCCCGACACGTCGGACTATCTCAGCTCGAAGTCGATTCCGGCCAAGGGTGGCGCCGGCCAGAACACCTGGCAGTATGCCAGCCCGGAGGTAGACAAGCTGCTCGGATCTGGCGGTGTCGAATTCGTGCCGGAGAAACGCAAGCAAGCCTACCTGAAGATCCAGGAGACCGTACGCAACGACCTGCCATTCCTGCCGATGTTCCAATACGCGACGGTGCGCGGACACAAGTCCGGTGTCGAAGGCGTCGAGCCGAACATCAATGTACGCATCGACTCCTGGGACGTGGCCACCTGGCAATGGGCATAGCCCGCGCAAACGAGGCCGGGCCGGTGATGACCGGCTCGGCCTGCATAGCCGACAAGGCGCCTCTGGCGCGACTGTATCCGACGGACACCAAAACGGAGACAACCGGCATGCTTCGCTATCTGCTGGGACGCTTCTGGCAAAGTCTCGTCCTGCTCCTGCTGGTCTCGGTGATCGGCTTTGCCGTCCTGAACCTGGCTCCGGGCGGACCGCTCTCGCAATTCACTCTCACGCCAGGAATGACGCAGGCCGATCTTGACCGGATCGCCACGCAAATGGGACTCAATCGCCCTCTTCCCATCCAGTACCTCGACTGGCTGAGCCACCTGCTTCGCGGTGACTGGGGTCATTCCTACCGGGACGGCAGGCCCGTGCTTGATATCATCTGGGAGCACCTTGTCGCGACATTGCTGCTGATGGGCGTATCGACCGCGATCGCCATCTTTGTGGGCACGTGGATAGGTGTCCTGGGCGCGCTTAGACGATACTCGATCTTCGACTACGCAGCGACGGTCGGCGCGATGGTGGCATTGTCGATCCCGACCTTCTGGTTTGGGTTGATCGCGATCTACATATTCTCGCTGCGGCTCAGATGGCTGCCGGCCGGCAACATGTACACGATCGGCAATGGCTCGCTCGGCGACTACGCGATCCATCTCATCATGCCGAGCATCGTTCTTGCGCTGGTCAATGTCGCCGTGTGGAGCCGCTACATGCGCACCGCCACGCTCGACGTCATCAGTCAGGATTTTGTCCGAACGGCCCGGGCCAAGGGGCTGAGTTCCCGGCGCGTATTGATCCGCCACATCCTCGGAAACGCCCTGCTGCCGATGATCACCCTGCTGGGGCTGCAACTGCCAACAATACTGGGTGGGGCGCTGGTGACGGAAACAGTCTTTACCTGGCCCGGCATGGGACGGCTGTTCCTCGATAGCCTCGGTTACAGCGACTACCCCGTCGTGATGGGTCTGCTGATGATGTCCGCGGTTCTTGTCCTGGTCGGCAATCTGGCCGCGGACCTCACCGTCGCATTCGTCGATCCGCGCATTCGATTGAGCTGAGGACGAAGAGATGACCCAGTCGGATTTCCTCATCCCCACCCACGCCAGGCACCGCTGGTGGCAAAGCCGCTCCGTGCGCCGATTTGCCCGTCACCGACTGGCGATGTTCGGCCTGGTGATGATCGTCGTTCTGGTGCTGGCCTGCGTCCTCGGCCCCTTGCTGCTGCCCTTTGACGATCTCTACATCGATCTGCGTGGCCGGTTCTCGCCGCCGTTCACGGGCTATCATTTCTTCGGCACCGATCCGCTCGGCCGCGACATCGCGGCGCGCCTCTTCATGGCCGGACGCATTTCGCTCCTGGTCGGCTTCGCTGCGATGGTCATCAGCACGGTCTTTGGAACCGTGCTCGGGATCGCTGCCGGCTTCTTCGGCGGCCGCATCGGCACGGTGCTGATGCGTTTCGTCGACGCGATGCTGTCCTTTCCCAACATCTTCCTACTGCTGGCGATGGCGGCCTTCATCAAGCCGAGCCCGATCATGATCACTCTGATCATCGCGGCAACGAGCTGGATGGAAATCGCGCGCATCGTCGAGGCGGAAGTGCGATCGCTGCGCGAACGCGACTTCGTGGTCGCCGCCCGCATGCTCGGGCTCAGCAACAGCCACATCATGTTTCGCGAACTGCTGCCCAATGCGATCGGCCCGATCATCGTCGCGGCCACGCTTACCGTTGCCCGCGCCATCCTTCTGGAAGCCTATGTCAGCTTCCTCGGCTACGGCATCCAGCCTCCGCTGCCGAGTTGGGGCAACATGCTGAACGGCGCCCAGCAGTATCTCGACAGCGCGCCGTGGTTGGCAATCGTTCCCGGTGCCGCCATCACCCTGGCAGTCACCAGTTTCAACTTCATCGGCGACGGGTTGCGCGATGCGCTCGACGCACGAAGCGACATGCTGTGAAGCCGCCCGGAATGGCAAGGTTTTCACCGTTTGAAGTCTCGCTCTGGTATGCGACCGCGCCGCCGCCGCCAGAGACCAGCCCACTGCAAGGACGCAGGCGGGCGGACGTCTGCATCATCGGCGGCGGATACACCGGGTTGACCACCGCACTCGATCTCGCCCGTGACGGCATTGACGTCGTTCTGCTCGAAGCCCAGGAGATCGAGTTCGGCGGCTCGGGGCGCAATGCCGGCCACTGTACGCCAACCTTCACCCATTACAGCCTGCCCGAACTGCGTGCCATGCTGGGCGAGCCGTGGGCGGAAAGGCTGATCGCCCGGCAGACAGGAGCCAACGGACAAGTCGCAGGGATGATCGAGCGTTACGGCATCGATTGCGAATGGCAGCAGAATGGCTACGTCATGGGCGCGCTGACGCCAGGCGCCATCGCCAAGCTCGAGGTAAAGGCGCAGCAGTATAATGCCGTCGGCGCCAAGACGCGGGTGCTCGACAGACAGGCGACCGAGGAAATCACCGGCGGCCCGCGATATCATGGCGGCTGGTTTCATTCCGAGGCTGGTCACCTCAATCCATTGAGATACGCAAGAGGCCTGGCCGGTGCCGTCATGCAGGAAGGTGGCGCAATCCACACGGGATCGCCGGTCCGCGACGTCGTGCGGCAGGATGGTGCCTGGGCAGTGCACGCCGGCGAAGGAACCGTTGTCGCCGATAAGGTCATCTTTGCGACTGGCGCCTACACCGTCGACGGATGGCCCGGCCTCGACCAGACTTACAAGATCCAGAGTGTGTTCGTCGCCGCTAGCCAGCCGCTGACGGCCAGCGAACGCCAAACCATCCTGCCGCGCAACACGACGATGCATGACGGCCGCGGCGACATCTTTGTCTACAAGTACAATGCCGAGGGACGCATCGTCGCCTCGATGTTCCCGATGGGCCGTCGCGGAAGGGACATGGCGTTCACACACCGCCTCATGTCTGATCGGCTGCGCTGGCTCCATCCGCAGCTCAGCAGCGAGTTGAGATGGGAATATTTCTGGTTCGGCGAACTGGATATGCAGCAGCGCACCATCCCACGATTCTATGAGCTCGCGCCGGGCGTCGTCGCACTGACAGGACTGTCCGGTCGCGGCGTGCCGACCGGAAGCATGCTCGGCGGCATACTCGGCGAATGGGCGAAGGGCGTCCCTGAAAAAGACCTGTCGCTGAAGCTCGAACCACTCCGGCGGGCACCCTTCTTCATGTCGTTCGCTCCCGCCGCGATGTTACGGTACTATCGCGTCTCGGACTGGCTGCGGGCAAAGGCTAGCGGGTCCCAACTCCCACCCCACGCCTAGCCAGGGTCGAATGGAAGATTTCGCGACGCGCACCGCCGACAGGCGGCTGGTCCCTGCCCAGGACAGAGCGGAATCCGGCCGCCGTTCCAGTCCCTCGGCACGCCGCTCTGGTTTCGGACGCCACCGCGCCCTGAGACGACAGGCGCCATTTGGTTCGAGATCAATTGGCCGATCGCCCACAGATTGAGCCAACAACTTCAGATTGCTTTGAAATCCTGCCCAGACGAGCAGACTGCCGAACGTATCGGACTTACGCAATCGAAGACTTCAGTTGATGATGCAGAATCGGTAGTGAACGAGATGCCGAAAATCGTTGTCTTTTGTGCGGAAAAATACGCCGTAGCGCTCCGGACTACGCTAACGCCTACCGACTATCGAGACCAATCAGCGATTTTTCCACCTTGTGGCGTTCGATAGCGCGTCCAAACCGTCTCGAAAAGTACCGTCACCGCTCCAATTGCGGCCGCTCTTCGTTGCAAATATTTAGTCATTGTGGGTCTAGAGCATCGTCGCGAGTCCAAAACCCGCCCATTTGCACGCCCGTATGCGCCAAGCTGGCTCCGAGACGCGCACCGGCTTGTGCATCCACGTCGGTGATCAGCATATGGCCCGGCGACACCGTGATCGAGATCGCGAGTTCGGCACGCGCAAGAGCGTCTTGAGCGGTCAGGCTGCTGGCCCAGAATACAGGGACCTCCCCGTCCCGGATTTCGACCGCATCGCCCCAGTCGGGAGCCATCAAATCTCGTATCCCGATGGTCGCCGGCTCCCCGACATGGATAGGGGAGCCGTGCGCATGCGGAAAACCTGCCGTCAGGGCGCGAATCTTATCGACGTCGCAATGTCTTATCGGGCGCATGGAGACGACCATTTCGCCACCAAACGGTCCGACCTGGAACGTCTCGATCCTGGTTCTAAACTTGGGGGAAGTCCTTCCGAAGCCGATGCGACGGAGCTTCACTCCCTTTTTGGCAAGTGCCGCCTCGACGGTAAGCGAACTGCCGAGCGCAAAAGCGGCGAAATCATCCCGCCACAGGTCGATGATGTCGGTTTTCCGACGGATCATCTCCCCGAAGCAATAGATGTTATACTGGGGTGCATCGGTGCGAATATCGATATCGCCCAAGGCTGGGAGCAAAGGGCTGCCGGCACGGGTGACGCCCACCAAAGGACAGGGTTTCGGATTGCGGACGCAAAACCGATGGAAATCCCCGGCAAAACTGCGGGGCACAATCACAATATTGGCCTGCAGCTTACCGCGCGCAAGCCCTCCCGTATATCCTTCATAAGCGCCCATTCTAACCAGTTTGCGCAGCCTATCTGCATCGACCAGTCGCAAATTGTCATAGAACAATGAAGTGGTCTGGCGAGCCATGGCTTCCGGGCATATGTATGTTCAGAGACACGTCGAGAGCGCGTAAGATCATCGACGCGTTGCCCGCTTGTCAAATTATCAGAATCTTCCCTCGTCGATAAATTGTATTTATTGGTCGACCAATGGAGGCTGCTGTTATTATTAGGATCTGCTCATGGAGTTTTTGTACTCATTGACAGCTGCGGCAGCCGATTGCTTCTATCTGTCGGCCTGCTTCGTGTAGGAAGCCGAGGTCCCGGTTCATATAGAAGAGCAGGAAAGCCGCGTAGAGGACTAGGACAAGGCTGAACACCAGCGTCTTGACGACCAGCGACAGGGCAAAAACATTCAGGTGCGGCGAGGCGCGCGCCAGAAAAGCCAGAACAATGTCGGACAAGAGCATGCTGATGACGACCGGGAACACAAGGGTCAGTGCCATCACCAGGATGCGGGTGAGCAGACTGAGAAATATCCCAGCGGCATCCTTGCTGAACACAGGCAGGAGTTGGTCGATAGGCCAGAGGCCGTAGCTGTCGTAGAGGCTGGTCAGGGAAAGCTGCAAGCCCCCGGCCGCCAGATAGATCGTAATCATGATGATGGCCAGCAAAGTGCCGGTGGCACTCGTCTCATGGGTCATCATCGGGTCGATCAGGGTCCCCATCGTGGAACCGCGCTGCAGGTCCAGGATATCGCCAGCGGCTTCCGCCGCCCAGAACGGTATGCCCATTGCCAGCCCGAGCGTCACCCCGACAACGACCTCCTTGAGAATGTACAGGACGATCATCGTTGTCGCGATATCGGTGGTCGTCAGCTTGGTCACGATCATCGGGAAGACCGGAACCGCCAGCGCGAGAGCCACGCCGTTGCGCAGAAGCCCGGATAGCGGCACACGCGAAAAGAGCGGCATCAGAAGCATGAAACCGGTCAGGCGTGCGAGCGCGAAAGCGCCGGCCAGAAGATAGAACTGCAGCTCCTTGACAGATGCGAAGATTGGTTCGACCGGCATCCGACCGCCTCAGCGCGTGACGACGGGGAATTCGTCCAGCGCCGTCGAGGCCTGCTCCGCGATCTGCTGGCCAAGCAGCGGACCGAAGACGATGATGACCAGCAGGATCACGACGAGCTTGATCGTCTGCGGCAGCGACTGGTCCTGAATCTGCGTCAGGGCCTGGGCAAGGCCGACAAGGATGCCGACGGCAAGCGCCGCGATAATCGCCGGACTGGACGCGAGCAGCACCGTCAGAAGCGCGCTCTGGACCTTCGCCAGGATGAAGTCATTGTTCATGCAAATCCCCCAGCGGCGTCAGACATAACTCAGGATGAGGCCATGCATCAGCCGCGACCAGCCATCAATCGCGACGAAAAGGAACAGTTTCAGCGGGATCGAGATGAGAACCGGCGAGACCATGATCATGCCGAGCGTCATCAGGACATTCGCGACAACGATATCGATGATGAGGAAAGGGAGATAAAGCAGGAAGCCGATCTCGAAGGCACGGGTAAGCTCGGATGCGACAAAGGCTGGAACAAGGATCGAGAGATCGTCGTCCTTGAGGTTCTGCCGCGCTTGTTCCGGCCACAGGCGAGTGGTGCCGTCAAGAAAGAACTGCCGCTCTTGCGGCTGGGTGAATTTCATGAGATGCCGCTGCAATGGTTCTCTGACCAGTTGCGCCGCCCTGGCGAGGTCGTCCGTCGTCTGGAACTGAACCTGCCCGTCCTGAAGCCGGCCCGACATCTCGCTCAGCATCGGCGTGGTGACGTAGACCGTGAGCACGAGCGCTATGCCGTAAAGCACCAGATTGGGCGGCATCTGCTGGACGCCAAGCGCATTGCGGACGAGAAACAGCACCACCGAAATTTTCAGGAAGCCCGTCATCGTGACGACTGCCAGCGGCAGCAATCCGACGAAGCCGACAGCGATCAGAATCCCAAGCAGGTTGGGCGAATTCTCAAGCATTGTCGAACATACGGACGATCCGCACGCCCAGGTTTTCCCCAATCCGCACGATCTCGCCACGACCGACACGCTTGCCGTTGGCGATGATGTCGACGGCCTCCTCGGTTACATCGGTGAGTGCAACGACAGCGCCGGGCGCAAGCTGTCTTACGTCCCCAAGAGGCATCGCCATGCGGCCGATCTCGAAGGCAAGCGCGACCGGCAACTCGTCCAGAGTCGACTCTTCCAATGTCTGGCCGGCTGGCGGCGGCGTGTTCTGGTTCATGGTCCACTCCCAATTCGATCCGGCGATTGCAGTCGGCGCGGCAAGCAATTGCGGCCCATCGGCAGTCAAGGTCACCGGCGCATAAAGGCGCTCGGCAATGATGAGTGCCGCCATGCGTTCTTCCTCCGCATCCCTGAAAAGCACCACATCGCCAGGCTGCAGGCTTTGAAGCTCGCCAAGGGTGATCGTCAGCGCGCCACGCCGAAGGCAGACCGACAGCGGGAATTCGGCCGGAATCGGCGGCCTCGTTTTGCCGATCTCGTCGAGAAGGCGGCCGATCCGCACCGCCAGGCCGGCGTCCGTCGTGTTCAGCACGCAGTCTATCGTCCCGTCGTTGCCGGCCATGACAAAAGCGAGCGAGATTTGCTCCGAGACCGTATCTCTTCGTTCGACCGAGGTGAGCGCGATCCTCTCACCCAGCTTGCCCTCGATCCTTTCGAGGTCTTCTTCGAATGCGGATTCCAGCAGCAGTGCGGCGTGCATGGGCGCCAGTCGTTTCATGTCGACCAACTCGTCCGCCTTGGCGAAGGCTCGTTCGACCACAGAAAGCGGCAGGCGCAATTTGGCGACCTTGCCTGCGACGGTGAACGCAATCGTGCACAGCCGCTGATCCGCGGGGTTCGCCGCCGGCCAGACCGCAGCGATCGTCATTGCCTTCCCCGCGATGGTGATCTGCGCGGGAGCGCGACGGCGGTAAAAGGCGTTCAATGCCCCGACGTCCACGGCCGGGACGGATTCGAGCGTCAGCCGTTCGCCCACGACCGGCAGTCCGGCAGTGCGTTTCTTCGGTTTTCCCAGCGCTTTCGTTTTTGCCGACGCCAAGGCTTGAGGCATCACACTTCCATGTCCACATCCATATCCACGATCACGGATTGGGCTATCGTTCCGCGGGCAAGTGCCGCGGACCGCGTTCCTCCTCCTCGACAAGCTCGGAAAGAGCCAGGCGACGACGCGCGCTGCGTTTGGTCAGATGCTCCAGCAGTCCATCCAGCTTCGCCACCGCCTTCACGCTCGCACGATGATCGTTGCGCGCTGCCGACAATTCCACTTTCCGACGCTCCTCGGCGACGCCGGCCATCTTCTCGTTTTCACGCAGCTGCGCGGTTTTTCTGGCGGCGATTTCGAACCGTCCCTGGAGCCGATGCAGGCTGGCGGCCTTTACCGGTTGTCCGACAAGCGAACCGAACGCCGCATCTTCGGCGTCAACCGTGCGCTGGAGGTGCTGCGTGACGGCGGCGGCCGCCTCCTGAGCTTCCCTGGTGGCCCGGTGCGCGGCGGCGTGCCTTCTGATCACGCCTTCCTTCGCGCGTTCTTCCCGGCGGCGTCTGAGGTCGCGCAATCGAGCGATCATGTCACGGTCTTTCATCGACGATTTCCCGCATGAGTTGGCGTGTCTTCTCGATGCTCTCGTGTGTGGCGGACGCCTGACGCAGAAAGGCTTTGATGACATCGATCTTCGCCACTGCCTCGTCCGCCACGGCATCGCTGCCCTTTTCGTATTCACCGACCCGCAGGAGAAGTTCGATGTCGGCGTAGCGGGCAAGCAGCTCACGCAGGTGGCTGGCGTCGGACCGATGTGCCGGCGGTACAACCGCGTCCATGAGACGGCTTCGGCTGCGCAAGACGTCGATGGCCGGGAAGTGGTTCCGCTGCGCGAGTTCGTTCGACAGGAAGACGTGGCCATCGAGCAGCGCCTGAATTTCCTCGGCGACAGGATCCAGTGTGCCGTCGCCTTCCAGGAGAACGCTGTAGAGGCTCGTGATGGAACCGACGCGGCCGGGGCCCGAGCGCTCGAGCAGGCGCGGCAAGACCGCGAACAGCGAAGACGGAAAACCGCGACGCGTCGGTGTCTCGCCCGAGGCCAGGCCAATCTCGCGCTGCGCTCGGGCAAACCGCGTGATGTTGTCCATCGCAAGCAGCACATGCTTGCCCTGGTCCCGAAAATATTCGGCAATGCTGGTCGCCACATAGGCGGCCTTGACGCGCTCGATGGCAGGCCGGTCGGATGTCGCAACGACGACGATTGCCCGCTGCCGCCCTTCCGGTCCAAGTTGATGTTCGAGGAACTCGCGCACTTCACGTCCGCGCTCGCCGACAAGGGCGACCACGGCAACATCGGCATCGGTGCCGCTGACAATGTCGGAAAGCAGGATCGACTTGCCGACGCCAGGTTCACCGAAGATGCCGACGCGCTGCCCACGCGCGCAGGTGAGCAGCCCGTCGAGGGCGCGGATTCCAAGCTGGATCGGCTCGGAAATCAAGCTGCGCTCGAGCGGGGATGGCGGATAGGCGTTGACCGGATAGCTGCCGGTAATGCCGTCCGGCGAAAGCGGTTTGCCATCCAGTGGCTCGCCGAGCGCGCTGATGACCCGACCAAGCAGGCCGGGTCCGACGGGCACGCGCTGGTCCTTTCCGGTCGCAACCACCTCGGTCAGGCTTGAAAGACCGGTCAGATCGCCAAGCGGAACAAGGATCGCCATTTCGTCCATGAGGCCGACGACTTCCGCCCTGGTCGTCTTGCCGGTCCTGGGATCGACCAGTTCGCATATCTCGCCGATCCGGGCCTCCTCCATGGTTGCATGGATAACCGTGCCGGTGACCCGCTTAACACGCCCCTTCCTCGGCCGGCTTGCATCGTCGCGGAGGGCGGAACGCAGGTTCGGAATGATAGACGCCAGACGGCTTTCGATATCGACAGCGGGCTGTGTCATGGAACCTCCGCCTTTGACGCAATCGCGGCAGCCATGGCTTGGAGCTGCGCGTCGATGCTCGCATCGACGACGGCAAAGTCAGTCGAAACGACGCAGGCGCCGGTTGCCAATGCGTCATCCGCGTCAATCTCGACCGTCATGCCCAGATCACCCTCGCGCAAGACCGCGTCCAGCTCATCGCGAACCCTGTCCACGGAAGCGGGATGAACGCGGACTTTCAGATATTTGGCGCGGCGAATTTCAGTCACAGCCTGACTTGCGGCCTTCGCGACAAGCGTGCTGACGTCGAATTCTCCAAGCATTCGCCTGACGACATCGAGGGCCAGGCTGATGACTTCGGCTTCCAGCCCGCCAAAATAGCGATCCACCTTGACCGCTGTCTCGCTCATCAACCGCGTGGCGTCCGCATCGCCTTGCGCCTTGCCGTCTTCATAGCCCTGTGCATATTCAGCCGCATAGGCTCGCCGCGCGGCGTCACGCAACTGCTGCGCATCGCGCCTTGCTTCGTCGAGAACGGCATGCCCATCCTGCAGCGCGCGCACCTCGGCGGCACGCAGGATCCGGGCGTAAGGGCGCCTCGGCACGGCATCGGTCGCTTTGCCTAGTTCGACCATCGCGTCTAGCTCATCGCTCGTCGAACAATCGCGGGACCGGTCTCGGCAAAGGGTCCGGCTACCGCCTGGTCGACAAGCTCGTGCGGCACCAACTTGAGGCGCACCCGCATGCTCGTGTCGCCAGGCATCGCCTGACACCAGGCGCCAAGGCAACGCAGGCCGTCGGCATAGACGCGACAGTAGATGTCTTCCAGGGGCTCCAACCGCTGCATCGGACCAGCCAGATCGCGGTTGGCGACCGCGAAAGCGCAGAGATCCGCGCCAAGCGCTGCCTGCCACGCGGCCGCTTCGCGTCCAACAATGACAGCGGCTAGACTGCCGGCCCAGTAGATCGCGCCGGCGCGAAGCGCAAGTTCCTCCAACTCCTCGCCAGAGGACAGAGCGATCGCTCGATCGACCTCGTCGGCAAGCTCTTCGACTGCTGAAGACAGCCTATGACGCTCGACCAGAAGCTCCGACAATCGTTCATGCAGGCGTTGCGATTGCAGCATGCGCTCGCACGCAGCCTCGCCGATCGTACCGTCAAGGCATTCCGCGAGCCTTGCCGCATCGACATAGGATGCGGGGTTGGACACGAATGCCTGCCACTCCGGGCTGGCGGTTTGCGTCGAGCGGGTCTCGGTCATGTCTTCTTCACGGGCATTGTCGAAGCATCGAGCGCATAGACGCCTGGCTGTCGGCACCACTGCAGATAGGCCAGGCGGGCAGCCAGCGCGAATATGGCCGCCGCCATGCCGTAAAACAGCCCCATCGCGGCGGCAACGCTGTCCGGATGCATCCAGAGGCCGAGGAAGCTCGTGAGGCCCGCCTCGCCGGTTCCCTGTTCGGGGGCCGTCGCGGTCACCGGAATGAGGGTGACGGAGACATTGTCATAGGTCAGTCCGGCGACACCCTTGGCCACCAGCATCTTGACCTGCGGAATCAGCTCATTCATCGGAACCGATGCGCGATGGCGGATGAAGACGGAGGCGGACGACGGCACCAGCTGCTGTCTCAGCGGATCGTTTTCGGGCAAGACGAGATGAACACGCGCGGAAAGCACGCCGTCGATATCCGAGATGGTCTGCGACAGTTCCTGGCTCAGGCCATAGATCATCGTCGCCCGCTCTTCCGCCGGCGAGGATACAATCCCACCTCTCTTGAACACCTCGCCGAGCGTTTGGAATTCCTGTTTGGGCAAGCCGCTTTCGTCGAGAATCGCCATGGCCTCGGCGAAGCGGCCCTTCTCTACGGAAACCGTCATCTTGCCGTCCTTGCCGGTCTCGCGTTGCGCCGGAATCCCGTGGCGCACCAGCGTAGCCACGATCTCATTGGCCTGCCGCTGGCTGAGGTTGGAATAGAGCTCCACAGAGCACGCTTGCAGTACGAGCATACCCATGACAACGAGCGCGACGCGCCAACGGGCGCCGTATCGATTCAATAGCGTTGACCGCCACGGCAAGGTTAGCGTCGGCACGAAACACTCCGCGGCATTTACTGTTGTTTGATCAGCGTGCTGGTGGACGACGTGACGGCCGTCACGCTGCTCGTCACGACCTCGAGATTGGCGGCTGCCCACATCACCGAAATGGACCGTTCGAGAAGTTGCTCGGCATTCTTTGCCGGGGAATTCTCGGCTTCCTTGCCGGACGGCGCTGGCTTGCCGGCAGCATCCTGCGTGGCGGCTGTCTCGGCGTTCGCGGGAGCGTTCGCCTGGCCGAGTGCTTTCTGGACCTGTTGCATGATTCCGTCCAGCGACCGAACGGCCGAACCGAACAGCGCCGACGGATCCGTGAACGCCCCGCCTCCTGCCTTCTCGGCCTCGGCCAGATAGTCGAAGAGTTGGCGCTCGACGATGGGCTCGGTCCTTTCCGGTTTGGAGGATTGGCCGGCCATTGCTGGATTGGCGCCGGACGATGCCTGTGCCACCTGCTGACCAGACCGTGTGGCGACATCGCTGCGCTCAGGCGTGTTGAGCTTCGCGGCGTCGTGCTTTTCCTGCTTGGCACCGACCATTCGGTTGCCAGGCTGCGCCGCAGCGCCGGCGGTGATCTGCTGTTGCGCGCTTATGCTGGTGGTCAAGTTTGCAAGTGTAGCTTCCAGGGCTCCAATCGGCGCGATTTGCATGAACCTGCTCTCCTGTTTTCCTAGTTCTTGTTGGCGGAGGGGACATCATACGCCTCCACCTGCCTGCCGCGGAAAACGCGGACCGAAACAACCTTGCCCGGCTCCGGCTTCGTGCCCGTTGCCGCGGGAACCCCGAGCGTTTTCCTGACCAGTTCGATGTAGGAGGGCGGCCCCGATACCGAGACGACATCGTCTTGTTTCGAAACCTTTACCGGAAACCTCGGATCGATGACGCCCAGCCGCGAAAGCCGATCTTCGGCGCCGGCAGCCGTGTTGGCATCAAGCCGGATCATTTCCGTCTGGATTTCGGCTTCGGTTGCCACGTTCATGACAATGCCGTCGAAATGCCAGACCAGCCCATACCGATTGCAAATCTCTTCCAGAAACTCGTGGGCCGTTCCAACAGGCATGCCGGCACTCAGGCGCCCCTTTACAAGCTTGCTTACACGCATCGGCACCCGCATGTTGCGGCCAAGCTCGACCAGCGCGTCTGCCACTGACTGGTCGACCGTGATGTATTTGTAGGGGCCAGGAGGCCAGCGCGGTTCGGCGGCATACGCGCGCTGCGAGGCAAGGCCGAACGCCAGAACCATCGCCAGGCCGCAGGCGACAAAGGCAGCCCTGGCTCCCGACAACCGATCCGCATGGCAGATACCGCGTCCCGTCAATTTTGGTCCTATTGCAAGCGACCCACGAGTGTTGCCCGCGTCGCTCGCTTCATGGTTTGCCCGCCGGTCTCACTCTATCGCGCACACTGGAAAATTGGAAGTCCATTTGGACTACGCATTAACTTTCTGTGCCAAATGTTGCGAACCACAAACAAAGCGATATGGTGCGCGCTGGAATCAGGCGGGACCCATGTGTGATCCACTGTTCAACGCCTGGATGCAGAGAGGTGTCGGTGGTGGCAAACAGGGCCCTGCTCGCGAACGTGTTCGTTTCCGCCAGCATAGCGGGAGGCAGTATGCTGTCCGGCCCACGTCTCAGCCGGAGACTGGCTGCGGCAGCCTTTGTTGCTGCCACGCTGGTTGCCGCCATGGCGGCGCAGGCCCCAATCAAACAGCGCTTATGACCCTAGAAGCTGGACTTACGATCAGGCGAGAAATGTGCTGGTCTCCCCTTCTGCTCCTGACCAGACGTCAGACGAAGGAATGCTGCCTGGCGCCCGCGCCCTGTATATCGGAAACACGCTTTATCGCGTCCACGGCACCAACCAGCCATGGACCGTCGGACAGGCCAACTCCTCCGGATGCATCCGCATGACCAATGAAGACGTTATCGATCTATATGACCGCGTAAAGATTGGAGCTCAGATTATTGTCCGGCATTGAATCGTGATCCCTTTCAACATCAAGCAGCTCGAAACCTTTCTCCTGGTCGCCACTTTCGGAAGCTTTCGAAAGGCAGCGGAACGCCTGAACACGACGCAGCCGGCGGTATCCACCCGAATTGCCGGCCTGGAAGAAGCGCTGGGCGCCAAGCTGTTCGAACGGCATAGCAGCACCGTCAGGCTGACCGCCGAGGGACAAAGGCTGCTGCCACCTGCTCAACGGGTCCTGCGCGTAGCGGAACGGCTGCAACTCGCGGCCAACTCTCTCTCAGAGACGGCAGGGGTGCTTCGGCTCGGGGTTGCCGAATCCATCGTGCACACCTGGCTTCCGGATTTCCTGAAGGAATTGCAAGCAAACTACCCGCTCGTCGATACGGATATCGTCGTTGATGCGACGACGACCCTTCGCAACGAACTCATGTCCCACAGGCTCGATCTTGCAGTGCTGATGGGCCCGATTCTAGAGTACAGCATCGAGAACATCGAGCTGCCATCCTTTCCGCTCGTCTGGGTCTGTTCGCCGCGATTGAAATTGGCCAACCGAAGCAAGCTGACGCTGAATGATCTGATGCAGTTTCCGATCATCAGCTACGCGCGCACCACCAGACCCTACAGCGAACTTTACCGCAAGCTCACCAGTGAACTGGAAGAGACGCCGCGTATCTTTCCGGCCAATTCGCTGGCGGCCTCCATCAAGATGACTCTCAACGGTATCGGGATAGCCTCGCTCCCCGAGGAAGTCGTCCGGGACTATACCGCAAGCGGCACACTGCGCATTGTCGACTGCGAATGGCACCCGTCCGACCTGCAGTTTACCGCCTCCTATTCTTCCGAACCATCCAATGCGATAGCGGAGCGGGCGGCGAAGCTGGCTGCCTGCGTCGCGCACGCCTATGCCGCGAGAAGCGGCAAGGCGCAGCCTGCTGACGGGCGCTAGATTGGGCCGGCAGTTCCTCAGCCGACCGACGTGACCGGCAGGTAGATGCGGTCGCCTGAGAAAATCATGTCCGGACTCAGGATATGATCCATGTTGAGCACCACCGTCTCCGCCACATCCGCTGAATGGGTCCTGGCGATCAGGCGGATAGAGTCGCCGTTCTTGACGTCGACCCACTGATAGCCATTCTTCTCCAGTGTTGGATTCGTGCGGCCCTCGGAATTGCTGCTGCCCTTGGGGTGAACCTCGACATAGTCGCCGGAGACCCAGCCGCTATGCATTTCGCCGTCCGGTCCGAAACCTTCGACGGGTATCCAGGCTTCTCCCGAAGGATCGGTCGAAGGCTTCGCGGTCTGTTCGACGAATGTGCCGGGTTGCAGAACCGTCGCCACGGCCGAATGCCCGTCGGGCTGGGTCCGCAAATTCAGGCCGTCATCCGCTTGCACGACAAGTTGCGGAAAGGTCTCTGGCAGGGTTTGCGTCCCACCTGGAACATCCGAAGGATCATCGGGTCGCTGGGACGAGGCATCGCCATCCGGTTTTTTCGGATCGGGTGGAGGGGCCGTCTTCGCGCCCTCCCAAGGCTCCGCGAGCAGGGAGTCCAGCGAGAAGAGAAGCATTCCAACGCCGAAGGTGATGCCCAGGGTCCACCGATCCCATGCGGTCCATCTTTTGTCGGACTTTTCCGCCGCCGCGATATCGGCATCGGTCCGCGGTACCGAACGGCTATTCATTCGGTCCGTCCTTATGGCCGACGCCCAGAATTCCGCGCAGCCGAACGTGAACATGGTGCCGGCGACTGTTGCGATCGGCGCCGGCCAGGAATGCAGCGTATAGACGGCGCAGCCAAGCACATATCCTGGTCCAGCCAGATGTTCGGCCAGGTTTCGGATCACCGGTCTGCCTGTGAACGACTGCAGCATCGACTTCGTGCCATAGACGATGTTGCCGAGCGTAAACGTGCTGTTGACGACAAGATCCTTACCCTGGATCATCCCGGTCGCGGCACCTGGCGCCGCGGCTATGAATGTGGCTCCGCCGAGCGCGTTGAGGAATCGCCCGAACGGCTTGTGACCCGCGGTTGCGTTGGGGAAGAGCGCCTGCGCGCCGAAAACGAAGCCTCGCACGCCAAATGCCACCCCACTTGCGGTGGCGGTCCAAGTTGGCGGCAACGAAGTCCACAGCATGTAGGAGGTGGTCGACATGCCGCCAAAGGTGGCGAGCGCCTGAGCGTTTTCCCGTATCCTGGCATGGCTCAGCGCCAGATCGACGCTGCTCGCTTGCTCCGGCGTCATCGCCTTTTTATGGGTTGCCCGATAGGTCGTCAGTTGCAGCACGGAGAGGCCGTTCATGTGATCCCCGCTCATCCACTCGAACTGCTCAAGCGTGAACTTGCGGAACTGGCCGGGGCTCATTTCCTCGAACTGTTTTGGTGTCACCGCTTCGATTTGCGGCTGGGTCAGCGCTTCGGTGTGGTGGATCGTGAAGGCGCCCCATTGATCGCGGGTCAACACCGGGATCTGCTTCTCGGTCAGCCACGGCACCTGCTTGGGATCGAGCTTCGCCACGTCCACGGAACCGACCATGGTTTCGGGGATCGCCTGAACCTGGCGCTCGGTTAGGTTCTTCAGCAATCCGGCCTCGCCCACGTCCTTGAATTGCTGTGACGTGAACTTCGCGACCTGGCCGGGCTTGAACCAAGGAACCTGGCGCGCTTCCAACTTCGACACGTCGACGAACTCGACCAAGTCTCCTTTGATCGCCTGCAACTGTGGCTTCGTCAGTTGAGGCGTCAAACCGGCTTTGCCGAGATCTTGGAACTGCTGGCCGGTCATGTTCCGGATGTGGCCCTCGGTCAGCCAAGGAATCTGTTTCCCGTCGAGGCCCGCGATGTTGACCTGGCCTATCTTTGCCTTCGGGATACCCCGCAGTTGGCTCCTGGTCAGAGAAGGCAGCAAGCCGGCCTGATCCAAGTCGCGGAACTGCTGTTCCGTCAGTTCGGCCACCTGCTCACGCTTGAGCCAGGGAATCTGGTTCGGCTGGAAATTGCCCATGACGAGATCCGGCACCTGGTCAAGCGGCGTCGCCCTGACGCCATCTCGGGTGAGCGCGTGGCCGCCGGAAGCACCGCGTATCCATGGCAGCACGACGGCTTCGCCGGTGTCGGGGTCGTACACCAGTATGTGCGTCTTGTCCGCCAACTCCGGTGCATCGGCCGGCGCGCGAGGCCGGTCGGAAGGCGGCACATAAACCTGTTGCGGGCCCCTCGGCTCGGTGCCCAACATTGTCGCGGTGATCACCTTGCCGCTCTCGTCCTTGAGCTGCATGGTTCGGCCCGAACCGGTTCCGGCCGTTGCGGATTGGGGTTGCGGTGCTGCCGTGGCGGGCTTGTTGTGTCCGAAGATGTTGCCGACAATTCCCGCATCGTCGAGCGCCCGCTGCAAGTCCGCGGAAGGCGGCGCATCGAGGAAAACCCAGCGCGGCTGATAACCCGGGTTCTCGTTCCGCAGCGCCACATCCTTGTTGATCTGCTCCTGCAGTTTCGGCGTGAGTGGTACTTCGCGCATCTGCGCGACACCGTTGATCGTCGTCCAGCGATGATAGGTCTTGACCTCGATCGCTTCGATCACGTCGTCGCTCTTGAAGACGGGCGAATCCACATACCGCCCACCCACGCCTGAGACGGGGTGCGCCCCGCCCGGGTTGGCATCGACCGGGAAATGCACTTCTCCAGGCGACCCATTGAGTTCGCGCGTATAGATCTCGCCGGCCTGCCATTTCTCGGGCTGGCGCATGTTGCGGACCTGTTGCAGCGAATAGGTCGTTGGAGGCGCCGCCTCGATTGCCTTCCTGGCTGGCGTTGCCGCCGGCGGCACGGTCTCGCCTTCCGGCCGTCCCTGACTGCCCGGCACATGGTCCTCGGAGGCGCCGCGCACCCATGGCAGGACGTATGCCTCTCCGGTCTCCGGATCGCGGAACAGAATATGCGATTTGTGCATCAGTTCCGTTTCGTCGCCGCGCGCTGGTTGTCCGTCGGCTGGCGGCACATAGACATTCTCCGCGCTCTTTGGCAGCGGTCCATATCGGGTGGCGGTCACGGATTGACCGTGCTCGTCCCTTATCTGAATCGGGCCGTTTCGGCGGCTGCCCACTTGCGAGGAGAGGAAGGTCAGCACGCCATCGGCAACGTTCTGGCGCATGAAGCCGCCATCGACGATCGATGGGCCGAATTCCGTCCGGAACTGCTCGATCGCCGCGCGCTGGTCGGGCCTTGCGTTCTTTTCCAGTTCGCCGAGGAACTGCTCCAAAGAGGCCTTGCCGCCCTTCGGAATGCCTGTCGCCGAGCCGTCGCGCGAGGTTTCCACGGTGTGGGCGAGCCAGGCCGGGATCGTCAATTCCTCAGTTTGCCCGTCGGCCCGATTGAAGGTCAGTGTCGCGGTTTCGTTCTCGGCGATCGAAGACGCGATGCTGGCCGCCTTGGACTTGTATTGGATTCTCACCTCGGCGCTGAAAGTCAACGCTCCAGCAGGCAGAGGATGGGTCGACAGTGAAAGCGTGTAGCGCGTGGCCGGGGTGCCATGCGAACCGTAGAGGTTCTTATAGATGTTGCCCGCGCTCGGCATGTAGCGGGACTGCGCTGATCCGTCGGGTTGGAAGCGCGCCGGAAGCCATGATTGTACTGTCGATTTCACCTTGTAGGTCGCGGACGTGACCATCCGGTCGGGATTGAACCCCAGTACGCCAGGCAGCCTGTTGTGATCGTTGAAGATGACGTCGACCAGCATCGCCTCGGGATTTACAATTCGAGCCTTCTCGCCGGTCAGCAAAACGATGTCCGCGGTGGGCGCCTTGCCCGGTATGGCCGACAGCCGCAACCCGCTCAGCGTCGGTTCGTCAACCAGAGAAACCGTGTTCGACGGATCGATCTGGCCGGCCTTGACGAGGTCACGGATCGAGCGGATGCCATCGCCCTGGCCGATGGCTGCGATGAGTTCGGACGCCTTCGCCGGATCCTTGACCGCGAACTGGATCTTCAGGCTTGTCGAGCCGAGAGCGGATTGGATCTGGTCGTATGCCTGCGTCGACACAATGTCGCCCGGCTGGAGCGTGTCCTTGACGGACAGTTCCGGGCGCTTCTCGAAGCCGACGCGCGGCATCTGGTCCACCGCCGCGACATGATTGGCCACGATCGGCAGGCGTATGCCGGCCTTCGTCTCGGTCATGACACGGTCGAACGGAAGCGCGCCTTGCAGCGTGACATGGCCGGAGCTGTTTTCCGCCGGCACACCAAAGAAATCGTGCTGGCCGGGTGCGAGCGTGACCTCCTTGCCATCGAGCGAAGGCGTGTAGGCCATCTCGATCACGGTGCCTTCGCCATCCGGCGTCATCCCGACGATGGCGGCATCCACTGGCTTGGCGTCATAGCCGGTCGCATCGCTGAATATCGCCTTGCTCGCAGCCGCCGACAGATCGCTGCTGCGGACCGGGAAGGCCGTCTGGTTGGACACCGGCCATACGCCGGCCTGGAGGCTTGTGATGTTCCTGTATTCGCGTGCCCGGTAGGATACGACGCCCTGGGTGCCGAGCGCGTCCTTGAACGGCGTCAGGCTGCGTTGGCCGACGCTGTCGACGATCGACCATCCGATCATGCCGAAATCGGTCTTGGTTCCGACACCGAAGCCGACGGCCGCAATTGTCGGCGAGCCGATCCCGAATGCATCTCCGGTGTTCAGCCGGGCCCGGAAGGTGACGCCGACGCGGAAGTCCGGCAGGATGTCGCGAAGTGGCGTGCGCGGTATCTGGACGCCGTCCGGGCCATAGCGCTCGGCCATTTCGCGGCTGGAATAATAACCCTTCTCCTGCTCGTAGCGGATCACAAGCTGTTCGACGGTCAAGCCGTCGAGATAGGCCGAGGGCGTCCTCGGATCCTTGCCGCTGGTGTAGACATACTCGCTCGTGTCGTGTCCGGGCGTGCTGGCAAAGCTGCGTGTCTCCGGGTCCCAGACGAGGCGCACCGTTCCGTCTTGTCCTGTCGGCTTGCCCGGTACGATGATGGGATCGCCATCGGCGGGATGGGCAGTACCAGGCGGGGTCGACCCCTGAGGATCGTGGCCCGGCTGCATTGTCGAACCATCGCCGCTGCCGTCATCGGCCTTGATCACGTCTCCAGGTATCACCGGATGGCTGGGGTCGTGGAAGACCTGCTTCCCGGTCGGCCTGTAAACGCCGTCGGCACCGATCTCATAGACATTCATTGGGCGCCCCGAGGAACCGGGCTCCGGCGCCGGCGGCAATTGCCGCGGTCCGTTGCCGCCAGGCGGCTGCTGGTGTGGTCCGTCGCTGACCGGTGGCGGACTGGCGTCCGGACCATTGGAGCTCGCCTGCGTGCCCGTTCCCGGCCGCAACGTACGCAGGCCGTGGATGCCGAGGCCGGTACCGGTGACCCCGGTGCCAAGACCCGTAAGCGCATTGGCAAGCTGGAGACCATTCATCTGGTCTCCGTTGACGGCAAGATCGTAGGCAGAGGTCGCCAGTAAGGGTGCGCCGACAATCACCGAGCCGACATCCATTCCCCACGCCGCCTTGTTCAGGCCGGCGGTCGATTGCATGTAGCTGCGGGTTTCGAGCGCCAGGGAAGAGCCAGACCGTGTTGCGCCTATGCTGCCGCGGAAGGCCTGGAGAGCGGTCATTTCCTTTCCCGCCATGCCAATGGTGCGCAGGCCGCTGGATGCCATGGGCAGAACCGTGGTCGCCGCGCTGGCGATGTTCATCAGTGACTCTCTATCGTCCCACTCGCCGCCATGTTCCAGATGGTTGACCTGGTTTATGACCGCTCGGGTTCCGAGATAGGCAGCCCCCGTATAGGCCAGCGGTGCCGCGATCGGCGCGGCCGGCGTGAACGACAGGATAGTGGCGATGCCGGTCCCAATGCCAACCAGCGGATCGACAACCTTGTCCCAGACCGAGACGTTGCGCGCCTTCACCACTTCAAGCGCGATCTTGCCGTCGTCTCCCGCCTTCATCTCCAGTCCTTTGGGAACGACGAGCTTGCCGTTCTCACCAAACTGGCTGTTGTTGTCCTGGAAATCGCCGAGGTCGTCGAACTTCTTGCCGGTTGCGTCGACATAGCGAGTGTTGCCGTCTCCGTCGCGCACGGCAAAGAGCGTGACCTGCTGCGTCCCGACCTCGTCGTCGACGTAGAAGATCGGTACTCTGCGCACATACGGATTGTCGCCGCCAATATCGCGGATCTCCTCCGTCACATTGTCGATCGCCTCGCGGCCATCATCGGTCGAACGATCCAGGCCGAACGTCCTGGCGACCGTGTCGTCGAGGGTCGTACCAGGTTGTTCCCGGAACTCGTTGTCGTAGCCGCTGTCGAGCAGCTGCTGGAACTTCGGCTGATAGATGCCGTCGAGCGTCTGTTGCTGATGTTCGTCCAGATAGGTCTTGTCCACCGTGCCGTTGCGGTCGGCCAAGAGCGAGGGATCGCTGAGCCGAAGCTCATGGTAATCGCTGAACCCCTGCACCACCCTGCGCAGATCCTCGGCCTGCGTTATCTCAGCCCTTGTCGCATCAAGCTTGAGCTTGGAGACCGCCAGTTCGGGGTCGACCCAGCGGCCACCATGATCGTCATCGTGTGTGTCCAGGTCGATCCAGATTGCCTTGCCGCCCTGGGTCAGCGCATCGATCCCTATCTGGTTGTATTTCTGGGCAACCTCCGGCGCCACCTTGATCGTCTGTCCGCCGACATCGATTTCGACCGGCTGCACGCCATCGGGCAGCGTCCCTTGGGGCGCATCGACCGCCCCAGGCCCGTGTTGCGTCAGCGCATTGTTGAAGTTGGTCTGCAGGCTCGTCAGCTTCGTTTTCAGGTCGGTGATGCTGTTGCCGAGCTGCTTGTCTAGGACATCGTTCAGATTCTTTGCCGCTTGCGCCTCGCCGGCCTTCGCGGTTTCCAGGCCGTTGGCGGTGCACACCTTCTCCGTCGAACCGCTCAGAAGCTGTTGCCAGTCCTTGTTGAGCTGGCGGTCCCGGTATTCGTCCCTGACGTTCTTGTCGTTCAGACTGTAGGTGAGCTGCTGCTCTGTCGTTCCTTTGTCGAAATGGTTGACGACCCAGAGCTGGCCATCACGGACTTCGAGCGTCGAGGTCTTGTAGTGACCCAGGTAGTCGCCGCTATACCGGTTGTATTCCTCGTTCGGGTCGAACTTCTGTTCGCCAAGATACTGGACAAGCAGCTTTTGCTCGAGATCCGTCTGCTGCGCGCCGACCTGTGCGGCAGTGGTATGAGCGTCGAAGTAGTTCTGGTAGGCCTGCGCCAGTTCGAGCTGACTGCCTGCTGTCGTCTGCAGCGCCTTCAGGTCCTTGTATTCCTTCGAGTCCGTGGGGACGCCGTCCAGTTCGGCCTTCCCCACCAGGAAATCGATGGTGAGCTTGTCGCCCTTGCTCAGATGCAGGCCGACCTCGGAAAACAGCTTGTCGACGGCTGCATGCTCGGCGACACCCTGAGCGTGTTCCGTATACCGGTTCGGGCCGTTGACAGGGCCGACGGCTGTTGCATTGGGATCACCCAGCGGCGTCAGCGTGCTCTGCCCGGCGATGGCATCTTTGAGGACGCGTCCGGCATTCTCATATTCGCCGCGGGCATCCCGTGCGTTCTGCAGCAAGGTGTTGGCCTTGGTCAGCCGCTCCCGCGCATCGGCGAGCGTGCCCTTCGGTTTCTGCGCAGTCCATTGCAGGCCGTGAGGCGCCAATGCCTTGTTTATGATGGTCTGCGCGCCATCGACCGCATCCTTGTAGGCGGGATCGAGCATATCGACGTTGAACTGCTCCTGCTGCTGGCCGGCCAAGGCTCGCGTCTCGGTGATGCGCGACAGGGCGATGTTCTCGTCAATGATGGCCTGGGCGACCTGGGGATCGACCCAGGTCCAGACGCCGTCGATCTTCATCGGCGTCCACTTCCCTCCGGAAGGTGCGTTGCCCTGTGGCGGATCGCCGAACGGATCGACAACCCTGTTTTGCCCATCCAGCTTGGGCTTGGCGGCCGTGCCCAGACCGTATTTGTCGATCAGAGCCTGTTTGTCCTGTCCGGCTTTCTCCGCGGCGTCGATGAGGCTGGGCAAGGTCTCACCGGCCAACAGCCCTTCGACAAAGGTCTTCACGACCTGGCCTTCCTTTGCCTCCTCGGAATTGCTGCTGTTGGGGTTCACCGCCAATAGCGTCCTGGCCAGGGAGGCCTGCGTGCTTCCTGCCTCGATCTTCAGGTCGATGCCGGTGGTGTTGTTGTGCAGCGTCAGACTGCCATCGGGCCTGGTGGTCAGCGTATAGCCGTTGAAGCTGACCTCCACCGTCGTGCGCGTCCCGTTTTCGATGGTGATTTTTTCGCCCGGATGGATGGTGTCCGGGTCGCGGGACGAGCTGAAAAGTTCCGGATTCGTCCGCCTGAGATCATCCAGTGTCACGCCATGTTGCCGCGCGACCAGGGTCAGGTTGTCGTCGGGTTTGACCTCGTACTCGACGGGTTTGCCGCCGTTGATCTTCTCGGTGGTGGTCGTCGTCACGCGGCCGTCCTTGTCGGTGACGATCTTGGTCTCGGTCCCTGTTTTCGGATCGACGATGGTGGTCGTGGTTTCGCCGGTCTTGGTGTTGCGTACACTGTTGCGGGTCTTGCCGTTGCCATCGACGGACTGCGACGTTTCCTTGCCGTCCGCCGTGGTCACGACGGTGCGTTCGTCGTGCTGATAGTCGTGCGAGTAGACGGTCTTGTTGCCGCTGTGCGGATCGACGATTTCGACCGACTGCACGTCGCCGTTGCCGCTTGCCGCTGCCTGCGTCTTGACCTGATAGCCGGCGGCCTGCAGTTCGGCGATCACCTGCTCGCTGGTGCGGCCGTTGTCCCGCGCGATCTGCTCGATGCTTTTGCCGTCCGCCAGACCGTCCTTGATATTCTGCGTGCTTGTCCCGCCGGGATCCTGCGCGGCCGCCAATATGGTCTTGCGGCCGTCTGGACCGGTGACCGTGGTGACGGGAAGCGACGGGCCGGCGCCCGGCGTCACCGTTTCCACCGAAGCACCGTTGGGCAGCGACGTCCGCTCGGTGACGGTGCCCGAACCGAGGTCGTCTTCGTAACGTGTCGTTATGGCGCCGGTGTCGGCATTGTAGCTGCTGGTTTCCTTGCGCCCGAGCCCATCCCGGACCGGCGTGGTGGTCGCGGTTCCGTTGGGTTGCTCGACGCTCGTATAGTAGCTGTCGTGCTGGTAGTCGTAATATTGCGTGACGGTGCGGCCGCTGGCATCCGTGATTTTCGTCGTCTGCACATCGCTATTCGGATCGGTGGTCGACACGGTCATGCCGCCAGACCGGAGCGCGGCGATGACCTGGTCGCGCGTCATGCCGCGGGCAGACGCGATCTGGTCGATGCTCTTGCCGCCGGTGACGTCGTTAACGATGTTGCGGGCAGTCGTCGCTTCCGCGGCGTTGTCGTCGGGCTTGCTTCCGTCAAGTTTGACCGGCGCCAGCGTGGGTGCCGCGAGATCAGTCCGCACATAGAGCGCCGGCGTCACCGTCGTGCCGTTGCCGGGCGTGCCGGTGCCAGCGTTCACGAGGTTGATGCCCGGCGCCGCCGGAGCCGCGACAGGCGGCGGCTGAAGGGAACTCAGCTGCGTGTTCACCTGCGCCAGTTCCTGACGGGCCTGCGCCGACCAGTCGCGCTCGCCCATCCTGTTGGCGAGCCTGATCTGCTCCCGGAGTTTCGCCGCCTGCGCCTCCAGCCGCGCTATCTGCTCGGTGTTTGCCGTTGCATTGACCTTCTGCGGCTGGACCGGCGGCTTGTTGAGCGTTATCGGGCGAACCATCTGGACGACCTCCGGAAATCACTGTTGCCGGCAGCCTGGCCGCCGGCACGCCCGCCCGATCGCACCCTTTCGGAGGCTATCGAGGGGGCTTCCAATAAATGCCGAAAGCGGCAAGCTGCTCTTCCGACTGTTTTACCCGTTCGACGGCATCCGTTTCGGACCGCGCTGCCGTCAGCGCCGCCAGAAGCTCGACGGCGGCGAACGCCGGCGCCATGCTTCGGAAGAACGACTGAGAATTCGACGTGACGATGATTGTCTCCCGCGCGATCCGCGTCAGCGGAGACACGCTGCTGTCGGTGATTGCAATCACGCCGACGCCTTGCCGAGCCGCCTGGCGCGCCACGTCGATGGTCGTGCGTTCATAAGGCGCCATGCCCACAGCCAGAAGCACGTCGCCACGTCCCGCGTGCTGGAGTGCATCCAGGCCCTGTCCGGCCATCTCGCCGACAAGCGTCACCTTGCGATCACCGCCAGCCAGAAACGACATGACGTGAACGAAGTGGCTGGCGACCGGATAAGCCGAACGTGAGCCGAGACCGAAAACATCGCGCGATCTTGCAAGCAGGTCGGCGGCGGCAACGATCTGTATGGCGTTGGTGTATTCACCAAGACTTGAAATCTGGGCCGCTAGCCTGTCGGCAACGACGCCGACGGTCGAATATCCCGGATCGCCACGCTGTTCGATCCCCTGTCGCGCCGGCTCTCCTGCGATCGTCTCCCGCAGCGCGCGCGCATAAAGACCGCGCATATCCTCGTAACCTTCAAGGCCAAGCAATCGCGCCAGCCGCATCATCGTGCTGTGCGAAACGCCAGCCTGGTGCGCCTGCTCGCGCATCGACATCAGCGCGACCTCCTTGGGATGATCCAGCACGAAACGCGCGGCGACCCGCAACTGCGGCGGCATATTGTCAAACCGTTCGACCAATAACTCGGCCAAAGGACCTTTTTCCATCCTGAAGTACCCCATTCACCCGCTTGGCAGATTACTCCTCACGCGTTGGCAATGCAACAATTGGAACTTGAGCGGGTCGCATATTCCAAATGGACTTTCAATTTCGGTCATGCTGCCTTAGAGTGCCTCGGCAACCTGCCGGATCGCAGCGGTGTGAGTCCGGAGTTTGTAACTTGAATAGTCCCTCAAGGAGACAATGATGGCTGCTACCCCTCCCATTACCTCCGGCTCTGCCGGGTCGCCGGAACAGAACCTGGACAAGATGATCAAGCAACAGGAGCGCATGTTCGGGCTGGAGATCACGAAAGAGATCGCGAAATCCCAACATGACATGCTGATGAGCACCGCGAAAACGCTCGGCCAGTCGGCTGAAAAGGCCTAAGGCAGCGGATTTTCGAACCCATACGCCGCCGAAAGCAACCGGCGGCGTACTGCACGGCAGAAACCTTTCAACGCCGTCGTCTGGCTGCATTTGAAATTGTCATCGGCGGGAGATCAAGTTGCATGACCGCTAGGCCTATCGGCAGATATCTGGATGCGGCACCGGCGCGCCGGTTCCGATCGATTATCGCTCCCTCCACGGCAGCACGGCATTCCATCGCGCTTAGCGTAATCCACGGATTTCACGCCGGCGCCGAAATCGATCTGGTCGAGCCGGTCTATACGGTCGGCTCCAGCACGGAGTCGGACATTGTCCTCAGGGATGCAGGCATCGCGCCGATCCATGCAAGGCTGCGGCGTCAGGGCAGCCAGTTTGAAATCGAAGCCGTTGGCGGTGATGTGGCGCTTGCCACGGGAGAGACCATCCACGAGGGACATGGCAGCCGCTGCAGGCTGCCGCTCATCATAAATGTGGGTGATGCCAGTATCCGGCTGGTTAACCCGGCGCGCGGATCGAACCGCTGGCCTGTTTCCAATCGTCCTCTCCTGGTTGCGGGCAGCGTTCTCCTTGCCGTCTTCGCCGTCTCCGTCGCTGCGAACGGGTTCTCTTTCGCCAAGCCAGACATTGGCGAGGAGAAGCTAGCCTCTCAGGACGGCGAACCGATCAGAATGGCCTTCGCCGGCGCGGCAGGGCAAGAAGTGCTGGACGATTCATCGCCGCCGCAAATTCAGAATGCCGCCGCAGCGGCAAGCCAGCTCAAGCAGCATCTCGAGCAGTCGGGCATAAGCGCATTGACCGTTCAGCAATCAACGGGACGCCTCTTGGTCTCGGGGATGATCCCGAATGACAAGAGCGGTGTCTGGACGGAAACGCAATCCTGGTTCGACCAGGCGTTCGGCGCCCACATTGCGCTGGTCTCCAACGTCATGATCGGCAATGCGGAGCAGGCTCCGCGCCTGACGCTGCAGGCAATCTGGTATGGCGAGCGGCCCTACGTCATCGCAGCCGACGGTGCACGCTACCACGAAGGTGCATTCACGAATGACGGCTGGACCATAAAGCATATCGGCGAGACGGAACTTCTCCTGACCAAGGGCGGCGCCACGGTCGCGCTGAAATATCCGTGAGCCGCCGGCTTGAAGGGCCGCGGTTCGACACGGCAAGGGGCGACACACCCGGCCGCGAGGTTCGCCAGGCCGAAAGCGTACGCGGTCAATCGACCAACCGGCGACGGATGAATGGCGTCGACAAAGCCTCAAACCGTGCACAGGGCACGAAGTCGGCCGCTGGTACGGAAAAGACACAAACAGCGGAATTCCAGCCCTCTCCGGGTCAAGCCGGGGAATCGCTCGATGAGATCCTCATCAACTTCGTCATGCCCAGTATTCCCGAGCCAGCCATCCTGCGTCGTTCTGTGCCAATTCTTCAGCATTTCGTAGCGGACCTGGTCCCTGACCTCGAGGGCGGCGAGCAACTCAAGGCACTCGCCAGAACGCTGATGGAGGATGAAATCGAGCGTCATCGCGATCTGCTTGGTCGCATGCAGGAAGGAATCGAAATCTGACCGACCCGCATGAGACGGTGCATCTGCTGCATGTCCTGGGCTATCTCTACGGGTGTCACGGGCAGGCAAAGCGGGGCGCGGCGTACCTGCTTATCGCCGCACAGCTCTCGCCGGGAAATGCCGGCGTGCTCAGGACATTGGCGCACCTGCTCACACTTGATGGCGAGGCGGAAAAGGCGCTTGCCACGATCGCCAGGCTGGAGACCTTGGAAGGAATGGACCATCCGGCGCTTGCCTTGCTGAAGAGCCGCGCCTTGCTGGCGGCCGGGCGCAAGACCGAGGCGCGCAGTGCCTTGCTGAGCTTCCTGTCGCAACGAGGTGTTGAATGACCGTGTCGGAGCGGCTTCTGCAATTCCTGGCGAGGCTGTCACGCCGCAGCGACCTCGTCATCGCCGTCCTGCTGCTGGTCGCCGTGGTGATGATGCTCATCCCATTGCCGACATTCCTCGTCGATATTCTCATCACCGCAAATATCGCCATCAGCGTGCTTATCCTGCTGGCTTCGTTTTACGTCTCTCATCCGCTCCAGTTCTCGTCGCTGCCGTCGGTCATCCTCATCGCCACCCTGTTCCGGCTGGCCATCACAATCACGACAACGCGACTGATCCTGCTCCAGGCCGACGCGGGCGACATCATTACCGCCTTCGGTACCTTCGTCGTCGGCGGCAGTATTGCGGTGGGCCTGGTCATCTTCCTGATCATCACCGTCGCACAGTTCATCGTGGTTGCACGCGGTGCCGAACGCGTCGCCGAGGTGGCCGCGCGCTTCACGCTCGATGCCCTGCCGGGCAAGCAGATGAGTATCGATGCCGAGTTGCGCAACGGCGACATCGATCATGCGGAGGCACGCCGCCTGCGCCAGCAGCTGGAGCGCGAGAGCCAGCTGTTCGGCGCGATGGATGGCGCGATGAAATTCGTCAAGGGCGATGTCATCGCCGGGATCGTGATCATTCTGGTCAACCTTGTCGGTGGTTTCGCCGTTGGGACACTGCAGCACGATATGTCCCTGGGGGACGCGGCTTCCACCTACTCGCTGCTCACCGTGGGCGACGGGCTGGTGGCTCAGATACCGGCACTGCTCGTCGCCGTGGCCGCCGGTACGATGGTGACGCGCGTCGGCAGCGCCGACGGAACGGGAGACCTTGGCCAGCAAATAACCAGCCAGCTGCTGCGGGACTCCCGAGCGCTCGCGCTTGCCGCGGTGATCATGGTTGGCCTTGCCATGGTGCCAGGCTTCCCTGCCGTCGTGTTCCTCATGCTTGGCGCCTGCTTCGGAGCGGGCGCCTACGCAATCAATCGCCGCACTGCCCAGGAATCCGGGCCCAAAGACATCGGCCAGATCGCCACGCCCGAACCAGGAAATTCCGCCTCGCTTTCAGCAATCCCCACCGGAACACTGCCTCCTTCCTATCGCGTCGTGGTCCGCTTCGGAACCGAGCTAGGACGCTCAATCCCGGAGCCCGAGTTTGCCACGCTCGCCGACGGCGTGCGCCGCGAACTGTTCGGCGATCTCGGTGTCGACGTTCCGGCTATCGGCACGCAGGTCGACGAGATGCTTTCACCACGAGGCATCCGCATCGATCTGGAAGGAGCGCCCATCCTGGATGCCGAAATTCCAGCCGACCGCGTTCTTGTCGAAGCGGACGCGACGCATCTCGATCTGCTTGAAGTGACCTACGAAAGAGCTCCTCCGGTTGCCGGTCAGCGCAAATTCGCGTGGGTCGATGACAGCAACATATCGGTGCTGAAGGAAGCCGGCTTCGCCTTCTCCACGCCAGCCGAAACAGCGGCCAAATGGACCGAAAATTCGCTTCGGCTCTATGCCGGCCATTTCGTCGGGATTCAGGAGACACGCAGGCTGCTGTCGGACATGGAGCCGGATTATGCGGACCTGATCAAACAGGCACAGGAGATCGTGCCGCTGCAGAAGATCGCAGAAGTGCTTCGCCGGCTCGTCGATGAAAACGTGCCGATCCGCAATCTGCGCCTGATCCTCGAGGCCCTGATCGAATGGGGCCAGCGCGAACAGGACGTCGTCCTGCTGACGGAATATGTCCGCACATCCCTGAAGCGCCAGATCAGCTTCCGCTCCGCCGGCCGCACCAACATCATCGCCGCCTATGTCCTGCAGCGGTCGGCCGAGGATATCTTGCGAAACGCGGTGCAAAGCACTTCGACCGGGACATTCCTGAATCTTTCCGACGATGATGCGCAGGCCCTGGTCACCGAAATCGAGCGGGCGCTGACGCAGAACTCCACCGACGTCTCACCGGTGGTCCTCGCCGCGATGGATGTGCGGCGTCATATGCGGAGCCTGCTCATACACAATGCCATCGAGCTTCCGGTTCTGTCCTTCCAGGAACTCGCGCAAGAATTCAACGTCCAGCCGCTGGCCACGATCGCGGGCCGCTCGGGCAAGGCCGAGGCGAGCAGTGTCTCCCGGTCGTTGCCATCGGCTCAGCCGAAGGCCGGGCAAGAGGCAACCTCATGACGCCAGCCGGACGGACGGGGACATTTAGGCCTTCGCCTGCACAGCGCCGGTTTTGCTCGTCTGGCAACCGCTCAGCGCCAGCGTGATGACGATTGGCCAGAATACGACATGCAACCGCATATCCACCTCTCCCTATTCAGCGGCCTACTGGAACCACGACAGTGCGATGAGATTGCAACATGACCGAAGAAGCTGAGGAAAAGAAATTACCAGCGTCCGACAAGAAGCTTCGTGACGCCCGCCGCAAAGGCCAGGTTTCGCAAAGCCGCGACCTGGTCTCCGGCTTCACGCTTTTCGCAGCGCTCGCGTATCTCTATTTTTCCTGGCCGATGCTCTTCAGGCGCCTTTCGGAGCTCGTACAAACCGTGACGGTGCCCGGCGGCTCGTTCGGGGAGGTCAGCCTGGGGGCCATTCGCCATTCGCTTTCGTTGCTGATGCTTGCCACATTTCCACTGGTCGGGATCGTTGTCGTTTTTACCGTAGCCTTCGGCATGCTGGGGACGTTCGGACCGGTCTTCTCGTTTGAGCAGCTCAAGCCGCAGTTCGATAACATAAACCCGGCGAAGGGCCTTCAGAAAATCCTGTCGCTGCGCAACGTCATCGAGTTCACCAAAGGCCTGATCAAGGTGGTGTTGCTGGCAAGCCTGTTCGTATTCATCTTGACCGAATGGCTGCAGCCGCTGTTCGATGCGCCAGGCTGTGGTCAGTCATGCCTGGAGCCGATTATCAAGGCGGTGCTGACACCCCTTGGAATTGCCGCCGCCCTGGCCTTTGTCGTTATCGGCTTGATCGATGTTCCCATTCAGCGCTGGCTGTTCCTTCGCGACATGCGCATGACGGCAACCGAATACAAGCGCGAACACAAGGATCTCGAAGGAGATCCATTGATCCGCCATGAACAGCAGCGACAGCGGCGCGAAGCGGTGATGCAACCTGCGAAGCTGGGTGCGAAGAATGCGGTCATCGTCTTCGTGTCCGGCGACCGCGCCGTGGCATTGCGTTACGTCAAAGACGAAACGCCGGTGCCGACGGTCGTTGGCAAGGGTCAAGGCCGCGCGGCCGACGAGATAATGGCTCAGGCGCGCCAGGCAGGTATCCCCATAGTCGAGGATGCGGTAGCCGCCGAAACACTGTTCGAGCAGGCGAACACCGGATCTTATATCGGCCAGCTGATGTTTTCGCCGGTCGTTCGCCATCTCGTCCGGCACGGGCTCACCTGAGGCGACGCAAGTCGGCTGGCTTGGCCAAGATAAACCAGCGTCGAACGAGCGAGGCAGGATCTTTAGGCGAAGGAAGAACGCCGGGTCGCAGTACGCGGGCGAGTCAAACGAGCGCAGGGTTGGGCGAAAAGCACGATCGTCATGAGTTATTCCGGCAACATCGGATCGACCAAGCGGCAGTTCCGATCTTGAATCGATCTTCAAGAAAACCGAGCTGGCCGAAAGCCTGCGAGGAGTGGGTGCTCTCTTCCCGTGGCGATCTCGTCGGCAAGCAGCTCGCCGGCGATCAGGCCAAGCGTTGCGCCGCTGTGGCTGAAGGCGACGTGGTATCCCTTGATGTCCTTCAACCGGCCGAATACCGGCTCGCCATCTCCGGGAATCGGCTTGGGGCCGACACCGTAGCTTTCCAATTCCAGCTTCGGATGGCCTTCCAGAACCT